>JBKGYK010000021.1:0-41269 GCA_046546095.1 Bacteroidales bacterium | reverse complement strand
AAAACAAAACCAGGCGCCCCTGTGGGACGCCTGGAAAAACCAATTAAAACTAACTTAACCATTACAACTATTGCTTGCACTAGGCGTGTAAGCATAATTATAACGCCATTGCGATTACAAAAGTGCTAAAAAATCTATTCTTAACCAAGAATGAAATCTTAAATAAATGTTAAGGATATTTGTTTTAATTATTATTTGGAATCGGAGGAAATATTTGTTATATTGAAAGTATGATTTTAAAGATTCCAGTGTGTACAGATAAGCTGGAGAGAATTGTGATTATGCGAATTACAAACCCTAAGCCTGATATTATATGATCATTAGTTTTAATCAATTGCGACGTTTAAAGGATAGTTTGCCCGACGGAAGTATGCACAAAATTGCAAAAGAGATGGGTGTCACTGTAGAGACTGTACGGAATTATTTTGGAGGTGAGAATTACCAGGAGGGAAAGCTTTTAGGAATTCATATTGAAAAGGGTCCCGATGGAGGTATTGTGATGTTAGAAGATTCCGGTATATACAATAAGGCAATGCAGATAAAAATGGAAACAGAATCTGCCGGAGTGTAATCAGGCAGGGAAACTTGCATTTTGTGTATTGTACCCTTTCATGAACGCTTCTGTATTCATAGGTTTTTTGTTTTCTGCCTGAATTTTTTTCAAGCGGATGAATCCGTCCCTGACAGCCACATCAAGTATTTTGTTGTCAATGTTGCGAATGCTGCCTGCTGGTGAATTGTGATTTTCCTCAATAAAATCAGCTTCAAATACCTTCAGTCTGGTTGGTTTTTCATTATTGATTATTTTTGTCCATGCTGTAGGATAAGGGCTTAAGCCACGGATGAAGTTATATATTTCTTTGCCGCTTTTGTTCCAGTTGATTTCACAATCCTGTCTGAAAATCTTTGGTGCTGTTTTTGCCTTTTTTGCAGTAGATTGTGGTTTGGCTGTAATCTTGTCCTGTTCTATGGCGTTGGCGGTTTTCAGAACCAGATTTGCTCCTTGCTTCATCAGTTTGTCATGCAGGCTTCCTGCAGTATCATCTTCGCTGATAGGTGTTACTTCCTGAAGCAGTATATTGCCTGTGTCAATCTTATCATCAATCAGAAAAGTAGTGACCCCGGTTTGTTTTTCGCCGTTCATAATGGCATGGTTGATGGGTGCAGCACCTCTGTATTGTGGCAAGAGCGATGCATGCAGATTGAAAGTGCCTTTGGGCGGAATGTTCCAGATGAGTTTTGGTAACATCCGGAATGCTACAACTACCATGAGGTCGGGCTTGAGCGATTTTATTTGCTCAACAAAACCGGGATCTTTCAGGTTTTGTGGTTGCAGGCATGGCAGATCGTGCTGCCGGGCAAAGTTTTTTACCGCCGATTGTCTGATTTTACGCCCTCTGCCGGCTGCCTTGTCCGGTGCGGTAACCACGGCTTTGATGTTATGCCGCGTATGCAGCATCTCCAGTGATGGCACAGCAAAATCAGGTGTCCCCATAAAAACAATGTCCAGCATAATTTATTTATCTTTTGTTTTCCATTTATCTTTATCGGAGAGCATATTGAGATTATGTCCCATTCTGTCCCGTTTGGTTTTCAAATAATCAAAATTGTATTTGTTGGGTTCTATCTCAATAGCTACATTATCAATAATGTTTAGCCCGTAGCCTCTCAGGCCTGCCCGCTTGACAGGATTGTTGGTCAGTAGCCGGATGTTTTTCAGTCCGAGGCTTCTGAGAATCTGTGCTCCAACCCCGTAATCTCGCTCATCTTCATTGTATCCCAGGTGCAAATTGGCTTCAACTGTATCCATACCTTCTTCCTGAAGTTTGTATGCATCAATCTTGGACATGAGTCCGATGCCCCGGCCTTCCTGGTTCATGTATATCACAACGCCCCGGCCTTCCTTTTCAATTTTTTTCATCGACTCATGGAGCTGGTCGCCGCAGTCGCAGCGTTGTGAGCCAAAAATATCACCTGTAATGCAAGAGGAATGCACCCTTACCAGAACATCGTCCTTTTCTGTCCATTCTCCTTTTATCAGTGCTACGTGTTCCTGTCCGTTGGTTGTTTGTCTGAACGGGATGAGGTCAAAATCACCAAAATCTGTAGGCAGATGTACCCTTGTGCCACGTTCAATTAGCGACTCATTTTCTAACCTGTAAGCGATAAGATCCTTGATGGCGATGATTTTCAAATCGAATTTTTCGGCAATTTTCACCAGCTCAGGTAATCTGGCCATGGTTCCGTCGTCATTCATGATTTCAACCAAAGCCCCGCCCGGCTTAAGGCCTGCAAGTCTGGTCAGATCAACCGTTGCTTCGGTATGGCCTGCCCTGCGCAGTACACCGTTATTTTTGGCTTTGAGCGGAAAGATATGACCCGGGCGTCCCAGATCTGCTGGTGTGGTCTGATGTTCAACCAGTGCCTTGATTGTTTTGGATCTGTCACTGGCAGAAATTCCTGTAGTGCAGCCGTGGCCTACCAGGTCAACGGAAACCGTAAAGGGTGTCTCGTGCAGACTGGTATTTTTGCCAACCATCAGGTCAAGATTCAGCTCATCGCAACGTTCTTCGGTTATTGGCGCGCAAATCAGACCGCGGCCGTGTTTGGCCATAAAATTAACTACCTCAGGTGTTGCTTTTTCTGCAGCCACAATAAAATCACCTTCATTTTCGCGGTCATAATCATCCACGACGATGATAACTTCGCCTTTACGAATGGCTTCAATGGCTTCGGGTATTGTATTCAGTTTACTACTGATGTCGTTTTGTGGGTTTCCAGACATTTGTTTTAACTCCTTTTAGTATTCTTATGAAACCAAGCAATAAAGCCAGGTTCATGGTGAAAAAATGTGTTGCAAAACGCAAAAATACATTATGTGTTGTGAACTTTTTCAGTAAAAAGTCATATATGGGCAAAGAAAATACAAAAATGGTAAGTAAGGCAGTAATCAGGTAAAAATTTGAATGGAAGGCCAGAATTATCTGGCTTAGTAAAATGAAGAGCAGGAAAAAGGGGCCAAGCCATCGTAATGCTTTGTGCGACCAGAACGCAAAGGCACTGGGTTTCCATACAGGCCACAGCATATCGGAAAAGTGAATCAGATTTTGAAAATCGCCGGTGGCAATGCGTATCTTTCTTCTGAATTCGTCAGTAAGATTATTGGAGACATCTTCATAAACCCGTGCTTTCAGGTTGTTGATTGTCAGGCTTCCTGAACGGATCACGTTCATGCATATATAAAAGTCGTCCACCAGATATGTCAGTGGTACATCGGTATAGAGTGACTTTCTCAGGGCGTAGCAACCTCCGAAAGGGCCCATCATACATCCCCACAATAAACCTTCGCGGTGCTTGATCATTACTTCCCGTGATATATAGGATTTTTCCTGAAAGCTGATGCCTTCTTTTTTTAAGCCTGTGTTTATCATTTGTGAATCAACCAGACCAATCTCATTATCTTTAAAATATTTTACCAGCTCAAAAATGCTGTTTTTATCAAACATGACATTGGCATCAGTGAGAATCAGAATATCGCCTTTGGCCTGCTTTTCTAACTTATTGACAATGGCAATCTTTCCTTGTCGTTTAGTGTACGGAGTGAAGTTTACTTGTTCGTACTTCTGTTCCAGTTCGGAGCAGATCCTGTTTGTGTCATCTGATGAGTTATCTGATCCGATAAGAACTTCAATTTTATGTACCGGATAATCATTGTCAAAAATGCTGATTACTTTTTGTTCAATTACGGCCTCTTCGTTGTATGCTGCCATGATGATGGAAACCTCCGGCAGGTTATCCTGGTGAGAGTATGTTTTATTCTGCAGATGCTTATCCCCGGCTTTGATTTTGAGTATCAGTGGGTAGAGCAGGTAGGAATGAAATATGCCCAGGAAAGAAATCAGTAGTATGATTTGAAGTGCTATCATCCGCTTACCTGTTGATAAAAATTATACAATTCACGGGCAATTCTGATGTTATCATACGATTCACGAACAAACTTCTGGCTGTTTACTTCAAGTTTTTTGCGTTTTTCCTCGTTGTTCAATAGTGTTATACAAGCTTCAGCAAATTTCTTGCTGTCATCTGCTATCAGCAGGTGTTTTTCATGAGCAATATCAATTCCTTCAGCACCTTTGCCTGTGCTAACCATGGTTTTTCCCAATGCCAGGGCTTCAATGATTTTTACCCGCATTCCGCTGCCACTTAGCAGGGGGACAATCATGATGTCCTGTTCCTGTATGAACTGATATGCATCACTGATTTCACCGAGATATTCAACGCCGGGACTGGAAAATTTCTGTTTTAATCCCGGCGCAGCATTTCTGCCGGCAATCCTGAATGTTACATCAGGCCGGGCTTCGTGTATCAGAGGCCAGATATCATTTAAAAACCACGAAAGGCCTTCCAGGTTTGGAATCCAGTCAAGGGCACCGATATGACCTATTGAAGGTTGATCTTTTGCTTTTGGCTTTGCTTTCTGCCTGTCAATATGATCAAAGAACATTCCGATTTTTGCAACATGGACAGGAACTGTAACACCCATGTTTTTATAGGTTCTGGCATTGGTTTCAGCAACCGGAACAAGGGAGTCCCATGTGTTAAGTTTCCGGTATTCGTAGGCTTCAATACGACGGGCCAGGGATTTCAGGTAGATACTTTTTATGGTGTTTTTTTCACGTTGTGCAATTTTTTTCCAGATCTCATGCTCAATATTGGGAGCATGAAAGCTGATATGTGCATCGGAATATTTTCTGATGACCGGAATATATTCAGCCATGTAAAGAATTTCTAATATCACCAGATCAAAATTCTCCTTACTAAGAATCCCTTTCAGTTTTTCAGCATAGTCTTTGCTTTCAAATCGTTCTGCAATGTATGGCTTTGCAGAAAATAAAAAATTTTTCAGCAATGGAAGTGCTTTGATTTCTGTATTGACATCTGCTGTTTCCAGTTTGATTTTTTCCAGTACACTGTCCGGGATATCCTTTTTTGATACGGGATGTTTGGAAGTGTTGATCGATAGCATATGTACGTCACAACCAATGGTGGCCAGGGCGTATGCCAGATTAAAAGTGCCAATTGCTCCACCGTCTTTCAACGGCCAGGGTACTTTATTTGTGAGAAATAAAATCTTCATCTCTATACGCCTTCAAAATTAGCGCAAGATACGAAAACTTAATGATTTATTTTGCGTTTATGACGTTTTCGTTTCCGCTTTAGCCGCAGGCTTTGTTTCAGCTTGTTGTAGGATTCCGGCCTGATGTTCATGGAGTCGTTTGCGGCTTTTATGGTGAGCAATACCCCAACCGGTAGGAGAATAAAGGTTGACACCCACATGCCGATTTCTGCCGGAAGAACATTTTCTCTGACCATCTTCTCACTGAACATTGAAATGATAAAGTATATGATAAACAAAATAACAGAAATAACCACCGGCATACCGAATCCGCCTTTTCGGATAATGGCACCCAGTGGTGCTCCAACAAAAAAGAGAACAAGGCAGGATATGGATAGCACAAATTTCTTATGCCACTCTATTTCATGCCGGGTTATCCAGCGACGGCTGTTTTCAATATCCTTCCCGGCGTAGTATACATAAGACTGCGCTGAGCGGGCATGATTCTGTGCGAAATTTACTGTACGGTTTTTTTCCGTAGTTGACATGGCTTGAAAAATGCTGTCAATATCTACAATCCGAAGACGTGTTTTGTCAACTGTATCCAGTATTGGAAAGGGGAAATTGTTTGCAGACTCTTTCTCTTTTTTGTCTTCTTTTTCCAATTCTGCATCCAGGGTTCTGGATACTTGCCTTCGGTTATTCTGAGACGGTGTCTTGCTCAGATCTGTCGGGTTGCTTTCTTTTTCTTCGGCTTTTGTGTTTTGCTTTACATCCTCTTGTTCTTTATCACTGGCAGAATCCTTTATGATTTCTTCCTTTTTGCTGATGAGAATACCTCCTTTTTTTACTGAAGTACTCTTTTCCTGATGTACAACCTTTCCTTTTTTTGTTTGTCCGCTTCTTACTCTCAATCCCCTGAACAGTGAATATTTCATCACATTTGTGCCCACCACCTGTTTTCTCTGTATCAGATCGTAGCCCAGAGAATCCATGGCAGTATCCAGTTGATCAAGACTCAGCATTTCAAAGTTATCTTTAAATAAGTCTTCATCACTCCGGTTCAGACCAAATCCTTCTGTGCGTATGTAGATGGTTTGCTGATCAAAATCAGTTGTTTGGTATGGATAGGTCCGCTCACCCCTTTGTTTTCTTTCTTTGATTTCATCATAAAGATGGCCATTGTATAATTTGAATATTATATAGGATTTGTCAGGGGTGACTTTCATGCTTCCGCTTTCTGCGGTAATTATGCTGGCATTTTTGCGTTTGTTGCGATGATCATAAATCAGGACATCACGCAGTGTGTTGTCATCTTTGTCTTTTTCACGTACTTTGATGCTGAATCCATCCACGGCATCAGTAAAGATGCCCTCCTGTATGCTTACTTCAGGCCGTTGGTTTCTGACATCGTACAACAGGGTTCTCATTTTCAGATTGGTGTAGGGCAAGAGATTATTGGAAAAATAAAATGCACCAACACTAACGAAAACCACCAGGACAATCAAGGGCTTCATGATACGGTAGAGGGAGATGCCACTGGATTTCAATGCAAACAATTCATATGTTTCACCCAGGTTTCCAAAGGTCATCAGGGAGGATAGCAGTATTGCCAGGGGTAAACCCATGGGTACCAATGTTACTGAGGCATAGAGTAACAATTCGGCAATTACTGTCCATTCAAGACCCTTTCCTACCAGATCGTCAATGTATTTCCACAAAAACTGCATCAATAACAGGAAGATGGAGATAAAAAAGGTAATTATCAGCGGTCCGATGAATGAATTTAGAATATATCTCTGCAGTTTCGTCAACACATAGATTTTTAATGAAACGACTGCAAAAATAATGCTTTTTTACACATATTTATTGTGTTGTCAGAAGCTTTTATAAACCCAAAATGCGTTTGAGTTCCTGAATTTGTGTATCCCAGAGTTCTGTGTTGTCTTCTTTTTCTTCTTCATCATCTGCAAAGTCAGTGATGATAAGAGCAAGGTCACTGGTTAATTCATCCTGGTGCAGGCGGAATTCAAAAAAGGTATCCTCATCTTCATCATCTGTCCAGTGGAACTGGACATATTCATTGTTTTTTTTGCCGATCATCTCTGCTGATTGTTCACTGCCATCCCAAATAAAAGTGTATATGTTCTTATTTAATCTGACATCATCGGCGAACCATTCAGATAAGCCGCTGGCTGTAGCCAGACGGGGATACAATACCTTTGGTGTTGTATTCAACGTATATTCAATTTCATATTTGATTTTATCCTCATGCATAGGAATGTAATTTATTTTCCGAAGCAAGATAATAAAACTTAACAGAAATACAAGCAAGTCAGAAAAAAGACCGGAAATTTTTGTGAGCTCGCTATGCTTTGTATATAATTTAGTATCCTAAGCATAAGTCTGTACAGTAATATCCATTGAAGTGAATAGATACTATCCTGAGAAAATCCGGAACTGCATCATTATGTCAATAAAAAAAGCCCTGAAAATCCTTGATTTTCAGGGCTTCCGGTAGCGAGAGAGAGACTCGAACTCTCCACCTCAGGATTATGAATCCTGCGCTCTAACCAACTGAGCTACCTCGCCATAATTTCATTTCCACATTAAACAGTTTGCGCTACACATTACTGTTCTCAAATCGGATTGCAAAGATAGTAATATCTTCTTTTTTCCAAATATTTGCCGCGCTTTTTTTCTTTGTTTGCTGTTTTAGCATAACTCGTTTGAATCTTCGAAATCCTGAATATATTTGCTCTCAGAATGTTAATGCATTTTGTGGAATGCTGATTTTATTCAAATAAACCTTCATCCCTAATCAACATGAGGATGGCTGTATGGGGGAGAATGAGATATTTTTCATCATTGAATTCTATTTCAAAACCGCTTTTGTGAAGGTAAATTGCCAAATCTCCCGGCTGAGCCTGCAATGGAACATATTTTACTTCTTCTTTTTGTTTCCAGATCTCATCAGTATCCTGCAGGGCGGGAATGGGATAGCCTGGTCCTGTCTTAATCACATAACCGCTGTGGGTGCTTTCTTTTTCCTCTACGCCCGGTGGTAGATACAGGCCTGATTTTGTTTTTGTTTTAGTCGTTTTGGGCTTGATAAGTACTTTATCTCCTACCAAAATAAACTTGTCGGTATCTTCATTTGTTATTCTTGTCATAATCGATTATTTTTTTGCAAAAATACATAAGATTTTGATTTTTATGATTCTGATAATGGAAATTAATCATCAAAATGCTATGCATTCAGAAAAAAATTGTAACTTTAACGTATGAAGCAGGAAAAATTGCATATAGATTATAAAAGGTACAACTATAACGAAATACCTTCTGACGTCAAAGAACTTTTGCAAAGTGCCCGCAGTGCAATATCCAGGGCCTATGCACCATACAGTAAATTCAGGGTGGGAGCAGCAGTGAGACTGGAGAACGGCATGATTGTCACCGGCAATAATCAGGAAAATGTAGCCTATCCATCCGGACTTTGTGCCGAGAGAGTCGCTTTGTTTTATGCAAATGCCGAATATCCTGAAGTGCCTGTTTCCGATCTTCTGGTGATGGCGGAATCCGGTGATACCGGGATAACCGAACAGCCGGTGTCTCCATGTGGTTCATGCCGGCAGGTACTACAGGAAACAGAATCACGCTACGATGCAGATATCCGCGTTATTCTTGCAGGCAAAGAGGAGGTCTGGATATTTGAAAACGGCTCCCAATTACTGCCGCTGAATTTTACCGATGATTTTTTACCGTAAAAAAGGCGGAAACAGTCTAACTGATCATTGCCTGACGTAGTTTTACGAGCTTTTCAAGTAAGTCATCCAGCTTGTCCAGTTGTAACATATTTGCACCGTCCGATTTGGCCTGTGATGGATCGGGATGAGTCTCCAGAAAAAGACCATCTGCACCAGCAGCAATACCTGCACTGGCAAGGGTTTGAATCATTTCGGGCTCTCCGCCGGTTACGCCTGCTGCCTGATTGGGTTGCTGAAGACTGTGGGTTACATCCAGAATGACAGGAACATCCATGGCCTGCATCTTTGGAATACCGCGTATGTCAACAATCAAATCCTGATATCCAAAACTATTGCCGCGCTCTGTCAGCCAGATTTTATCATTGCCCGATTCACGCACCTTGCTTACTGCATGTATCATGGATTCAGGACTTAAAAATTGTCCCTTTTTTATATTGACAACTTTTCCTGTCTTTGCTGCTGCAACAAGCAGGTTTGTTTGCCTGCATAAAAATGCCGGTATCTGTAAAACATCTACATATTCAGCAGCCATTTCAGCTTCATCGGGCTCATGAATATCAGTCAGAACCGGTATGTCAAGGTTCCGGGATATGTTACGCATTACCTGCAATGCCCGCTGGTCACCAATGCCGGTAAAACTATCAAGCCGGGACCGATTGGCCTTTCGATAGGATGCCTTAAAAATAAAGGGTATCTGATGCTTGTTGCATATATAGCGGATTTTTTTCGCAATGGGCTCTGCCATTTCTTCATTCTCAATGATACAGGGGCCGGCAATCAGAAAAAAATTGCCGCTGTTCAGATGCTTGATTCTTGCCAGTTTTTTTAAGCTTTCCATAATACAAAAATAGTAAAAAGATTTCAGTTGAAATAAGGCATTTGGAATCAGACCTAAGACGGGTGACCGGAATGTTTTACCTTGTCCATACGGTTTGTGTTTATCGCTGATTATTCCTCCCGGATTTTTTATCCGAAGGATTGAAAGGTTTTAATTTTGTTATTTAAGAAATGAAATCAGAAATAACCTGCCCCACTTCTTTTTCAAATCTTTTCATTTTTGGCCGGAAAATACTCAAATAAATTATCAGAGGAATGATGACGCCAAGCACCAGTAATGAGACGTAAAACAGTGTTCTGGCTCCTGAAGAAGCCCAGCTTCCCTGAACAATGATTTGATTCTTGCCCGTAAATACCTCAGCGCCAATTGTTTTGTCTTTCGGTACAACAAAAAAAGATGATGTCCGCTTTTTGATTTCCGGATAATCCGATCCCAGATACCTTATCAGTTCATCTGCCTTGTATGCTTTATCAGCCTGGCCAATTTTCATTTTTTCCCGAAAGATAAACATTTTTGAATAATTTAAATTGCATTACAGGATTTCGAATCCAATACCTTGATCTTTATCGCCATATTGCATAACATAAAACAATCATATGTTCAAAAAGAATTGCTGGAAATATATCGTTATATGGTCTGGGTATTCGTATTTAATGTGCAATGTATAAACCCAGTGGCAAAGAATTGTATGAGAATTTTTCTGTAGGGGAGTTTTCATTTTATTTCAGACTTAAAATACTTAAATTTGTGAAAAATTTATCAATAGAAAGAAAGTATTATGAAAAAATATGATGTGATTATTTTGGGCAGTGGCCCGGCAGGGATTATCACGGGTGTAACTGTGAGGAAACAAAATCCGGATAAGGCAGTATTAATGATTGCCAAAGATGAAAAAGGGCTGGTTCCATGCGGAATTCCCTATGTGTTTCACAAGCTTGATGATGTAAGCAAAAATGCCATGGGCCCAAAACCATTTGTGGCAGCCGGAGGTGAGCTTATTGTTGATGAAGCGGTATCCGTTGATCCTGATGGAAAATCCGTTCAGCTTCAATCCGGAACGGAATACCTTTATGATAAGCTGATTTTTGCTACAGGTTCCACTCCGACGGTTCCGGAATTCATAAAAGGTTATGATCTGGAGGGTGTAAAGTACATTAAAAAAGACTATCAATACATTGAGGCTCTGAAAAAAGAAACCGATTCGATTAAAAATATTGTTGTCGTTGGTGGTGGTTTTATTGGTGCTGAAGTAGCAGAGCAGTTACAGCTCAACGGAAAGCATAAAGTTTCCCTGGTTGAACTTGAGGACAACTGCTTTAGTAAGGCATTTTCACCTGCACTGGCAGGCATTGCTACTGAGGAATTGCGCAAAACCGGTGTCAATGTGATGACCGGAACAAAAGTTGACGAGTTTACGGCTAAGGATGGAAAATTATCGTCGGTAAGACTTGATTCCGGAGAAGAAATTCCTGCAGATATTGTCATTGCTGCTGTTGGCTATAAGCCCAACACTGAAATGGCATCCTCTGCCGGTCTTGATTTGAACAGCATCGGAGCCATAAAAGTGGACCAGTATGGCCGTACCAGTGTCAGTGATGTTTGTGCTGTAGGCGATTGTGCTGGAACTGTTGGTTTCCTTACCGGGACAGAGGATAATATTATGCTGGCTTCTACAGCTACGGCAGAAGCACGCATTTGCGGATACAATTTGTTTGGTATCAGAATTAAACGCTGTTTTGCCGGAACGCTGGGCGTTTTTTCAACTGAAATCAACGGTCTGGCGATGGCTGCAGCCGGTGTTAATGACAATACTGCTAAATTGGCCAATGTACATTATGTGAGCGCTGAGTTTTCTGATATTGACAGACATCCCGGAACATTGAGTGATGCTTCACCGCTTTCCATTCGCCTGTATGCATCGACTTCTGACGGAAGCATTCTCGGTGGTGAAGTGTGGGGAGGACCTACCTCCGGTGAAATTATCAATATAATATCCCTTGCCATCCAGAAAAGAGCCACAGTATATGATTTAATGTTTTATCAGCTCGGGACACATCCATTGCTTACTACAGCTCCGACAAAGCCGGTGCTGATTAAGGCAGCGGAAGGTATCATCGCCAAACTGCAAAAATAAAATCTCTCATTTTTGAAACTGGCCGGATCCAAACCTGGTTCCGGCTTTTTGTTGTATTTTCTTATTCTACTTTGTAAAACAATATTGTGAATCTTGTGTTTGTTTTAAAAAAGCGATATGAAATCAACATTGATTACCGGAAGCAGCTCAGGTTTAGGTGATGGCCTGACACGATATCTTGTGTCAAAAAACACCTTCGTTGGTGGCATCAGCCGCAGCGAAAATGAACATGTAAAACACAGTGAACTTTACCGGCATTTTAGCATAGATTTGGGCAATGAATCAGAAGTAAGAGAAAAATTGCCCGGGGTTTTGAAACTGTATACAAGCGGAATGGACCTTCTCGTTTTGAATGCAGGTGTAATGAGTGAGCCTGCAGATATGTCTGAAACCAGTCTGGAGGAAATGAAATCTGTGATGGATATCAATTTGTGGGCCAACAAACTGATTCTTGACGCAGTGATAAGATCTGAAATTCCGGTGAAGCAGGTTGTGGCCATTTCTTCAGGTGCGGCCATAAAGGGCAACAGGGGCTGGAATGCATATGCAATCAGTAAAGCTGCCCTAAACATGTTAATACAACTTTACGCCAAAGAGATGCCTGATACACATCTTTCTGCCCTGGCACCGGGTCTTGTGGATACTGCAATGCAGGCTTACATTGCCTCTTTGCCTGAGGATGAGCGGTTTCCGGGTTTTAACCGACTCAGGAAAGCCCGCGGAACCTCTGAGATGCCAAAACCTCTGGAATTGGCACCCAGACTGGTTAATGCCGCGCAGGATTTGTATGATAAGTATCCTTCAGGCAGTTTTGCTGATATCCGGGAAATGGATCAAGTCTGATTGCCTAATGTTTTTTTAGATAATCCATGGCTTTTTTGCGTAAATCATCCCGGATACAGGCAATGCTGATGCTGTTTATGATGCTTTCCAGATGGCCTGATTTGAAGACATAATCTCTGGTATAATCAAAATTCAAATCGTAAATCCATGCCAGTTGAAGGATTTTAAAATCGTTCAGATATGTCATATCTGATTTGAGGATGATTTCTTCCCGGTAAAATGAATCAAGAACCGTATCAGTTATCTTGTCCTCATTTTTCATGCCCAGTTCCAGGCTGATGTTGCGTTTTCCCGTTAGCATTTCCTTGTAGTAGGCATCCACAATACGGAAAATGTCCATTTTATCTGCATCTCTAATCATTTTCGAGAAATGCAATTCTCGCGCTGATAATCCTTCTTCAATTTGGGGCAATCCGTGATTGTGTATTGCAGTGCAAATCAATCCGGCATCGTCTGTATCAAATTCCGACAGTTTTCCGGCTTCTTCAAGCACCCGGATGCCTAAATCACCATGATAAACGGAGTCCTGGTCTGAAAATGTATTGTAATCCCGGTATTGCTTAAATCTCCCGATATCATGGAACAGGCCAATGATACCGGCCAGTGTGCTGTCATGCAGGTTTTTGTCCATATCACGAGCAAGCGCAAGCATGTGGTCTGCCACCAGGAAAGAGTGTATGCGTTTCAGGATAATATTTTCATTATAGAGAGGCTTGTCCGCTTGCAGAAAATCTTTCACATAGCCGGCCAGCCAGACTTTTTCACAGTTGAAGCATAGGCTTTGCCTGCACATGAGCTTAGTTTTCCTTTTTAAACATTGCAATGCGTTTTTCCAGCTCATCCATTCTGTCAAGACCAATTTGTGAGACACAGGCACGCAGGCCTTCGGTATGGTCTGAACCGGTATTGTCGAGTGAAATGGCTGAAATTCCAAAACGAATGAGTTCTTTCAGCAGTTCTCCGCCAGACATGCCCGGGTATGCGATCGTGAAATAGAAACCATCGGCAAGTTCTTTGTCAACATCTTTGTCGTAAACAATGGTAAAACCTGCATCCAGGAACAGCTTTTTCATGATTTTGGCACGCTCACCATATTCTTTAACCGATTCCACAAAATTGAATTTGCCCTCGTTGGCAGCTTTAAACATAGCTGCCAGTGCATACTGAGCTGAGTGAGAAACTCCTGATGATAAGGAATAAATGATACGCAAAACAAAAGTGTATCCGAATTCTTCGGCACCAAATCGTTCTTTCAGCATGTCATATTTTTTATGAAACAGGGCATCGGATATGGCTGTAATGGCCAGCCTCTGACCTGCATAGCTGAAAGCTTTTGAGCTGGAGATGAGTAAGATATAATTGTCTGTATATTTTGTGACACTGGGCTGGTATGGTGGAACGCCGGGTTTGGATAAATCCATCCTGAAATCCATGGCAAAATAGGCGAGGTCTTCAATAACAATGACATCATATTTATTGGCAAGTTCACCAATAATCTGCAACTCTTCTTCGGTAAAACAAATCCATGTCGGATTGTTTGGATTGGAATATATGATGCTGTTTATGTTGCCATTTCTAAGATAGGATTCAAGCTTCTCCCGTAGTTTGCTGCCACGATAATTATACACATCAAAACTTTCATATTTTTGATTCAATACCCTGAACTGTTGTTTTTGTACGGGAAAGCCAGGGTCTATGAAAAGTGCTGTGTCTTTTTTGGGGTCAAGCTTATTACACATCAAAAAGCTGGCATATCCGCCCTGCATGGATCCCACTGTCGGAACGCACCCTTCAGGTTTAATATCCACATTCATGAAATTTTTAATAAAACGTGATGCTTCCTGTTTTAGCTCTTTTACGCCGTCAACCATGGGATAATCAGATGCTACCCCGCGCCGGAGGGCATCAATTTCGCCCTGAATACCTACTTCCGCCGGCTCCAGGCCGGGAACGCCCATTTCCATGCGCATGAATCTGACACCGGAATCTTCCTGTATCTGATTAATCATACCAACAATTTCGCGAATTGTTGCTTTACCAAGATCTTTAAGTCCGAATTTGTCTGCAAATCCGTCAACGTATTCTTTATTAAATGGCAATTGCTTATCCATAATTTTTGTTTTTCTAATTCTGTTACAATATTAGGAAAAAACCAGCGGATATGAAATTTTGTACAACATATGATGCAGCGTTTTTTTCATTTCCGTCTGAAAATCACAAATCTGTAAATGAACTGTAAAATGAGGGTTTAACATATTTTTCTTAGTTTTACCAATTGAAATCCTTGTTTCCCGGATGGGGGATGCTGAAAATCTTGAAAATATTAGATATGAAACGTTTTTGTTTTTTTTTAATTCTGATCATTCTTGTATCCGGATTGTTTGCCGGGCCGGTCAATGAAGACAAAGTGAAAAAAATCGCTGTCACATTTCTTGAATATCAATCCAGGGCAGAAAACCGCAGCCTGCAAGGTGATATGATACTTGTGCAAAAGGGGGTTTCAGCATCATACTACCTCTATAGTTTTGACAATGCCTGGGTGCTGATGTCAGGTGATTCAGATATGTATCCTGTGCTGGGCTTTTCCATTGAAGGAGGGATTGACAAGGATGATATTCCCCCGGCCATGATGTCATACCTGGGAGCAAGGGAGAATCAGGCTGAAATACTCAGAAACCGAAAGCAGACTGTAGCATCTTCCGTCAAAGCCTGGAAGCTGTTTGAGCAAAGAGCATATGAAAAAACCAAAGCTAAATCAGTACTACCACTGCTTGAAACTAAATGGAACCAGGGATGGCCTTATAATGCTGCTTGCCCTGTACATCCCGGAGGTCCGGGAGGTCATGTTTATGCCGGCTGTGTTGCGACAGCCATGGGGCAGATTATGAAATATCATGAATTTCCCTCTACCGGACGATTTTCAAATACAATTTCCTGGGGTGAAGATATAGAAGTGGATTTCAGTAGTGTTGATTACGACTGGGATGTGATGGGTACCAGCATTGGCAGTCAGTCACAAGAAGCAATTTCTACATTGTTGTTTCATTGCGGGGCTGCTGTTGATATGAATTACGGCGCGAATGGTTCAGGTAGCAACATCACAGCTTCGGAGTATGCTTTGAAACATTACTTCAAGTATAAACCGGGCAGTAAGGTTCTTGAAAAGAGCAAATTTTCTGATGAGCATTGGCGATTCAAACTCAGGGAAGACCTTGATAAAAATCATCCTGTACTATACAGTGGTGTAGATAATACCGGTGCCGGGCATGCTTTTGTTTGTGACGCATATCAGGATACCAGTTATTTTCACTTTAACTGGGGCTGGTCCGGTTCCGGTAATGGGTATTTTTTCCTGGACGGCATATCTTTTCACTGGAATCAGCGTGCTGTTTTTAACATTTCACCTTATTGGGGCGAATATTGCAGCAGTATGTTTTATGAACAAAGAAACTGGACTTTTGATGATGGTTCCGGACCCAATTATTATTGGAATGACAGCGAGTGTGAATGGCTTATTCAACCTGATGGTGTAGATGCGATCAGGCTGAATTTTAATTATTTTCATACCGGAGCAGGGGATGTGCTGTATATTTATGATGGCAATTCTGCGGATGCTGAATTGCTTGGCAGTTTTTCCGGAGATGAAATTCCTGAAGAAATTGTGTCAGGCGCCGGGGAGGTTTTTCTGAAGTTTGTAACTGACGGTGATGGTCAGGAAATTGGTTGGGAACTGGAATATGAAAGCATAACCACAGGCAAGGATGATATGGATTCGAAAAAATTCAGCTTGTATCCCAATCCTGCAGATAAACAACTTGTTGTGCATATTCCTGGAACACAGTCCGCTGATGTTAAGATATTCAGCTTAGCCGGCCGCCTGATGTTTCACGAAAAAATGACTGCCGGTCGAAAACTTTTTGATTTGAGTGATTACAGCGGGGGGGTGTATGTCTTGCATCTGACCGCCGGTTCAGAAAGCAGACATGCCCGTTTTGTGGTAAAATAAGCCCGGAATTATTCCCTCCGAACTTGTATGCCAATGCTTATTGATGTGTAAAGAACATAAAGATTTTATTTCAGCAGAGCCTGAGAAATGACCACAAACCCGGACGTTTAGGTATTGTCATGGGAGAGTGTTGGTTTAAAACAGCCTGTTACAGGTTTGTAATCCTTGTAAAGAAAAACCCCCATTCTCTTGAGGTTGGAGCAATAAAGCATGCATTCAGGTTAATGCAAAATTGTATGCTTGTATTGTTTAGTGCAGTGGAGTGCCTTAAGGATTAACCGTTGGACATGATAGAAAAGGAGTTGATATAGCATGTGTTGTTTACCGGCACTCCATAGAGAATGGGGGTTTGAGAATGAATACTGCATTTTCTCCGGCAGAGATAAATGCATGTGTGTGTTGTTTTGCAATGGACGATATGTTAAGTTGTAGGCTGTCATGCTTTGTTGTATTCCGGAATAATAAGCCCGTAGCGGGGGTATTGATTTGTTCCCCAAAGTCGGAAATTTCTTTCACCGGCATAAGGGTACTTAATGGTAAAAATTTCTTTCCATATATTTGGATGACTGTTGATTTGTTCATCTGCTTTAATGACCAGATTTTTAGCTCCTTTGGGAATGTTCAGGCTACGCTGTTCTCCTGAACCGAATCTTCCCGAATTTTGCGATAACTCAATCGTGTTCAGTTGATAGCTTACTTCAAATCTGGCCTTGTATTGACCTTCATTGCGAACTGTAATCAGGCCGCTAAATCCACACGACAATATTTGTTGCCTTATGTCCATTTTATCAGTCATCAATTTTTATGTTGTTTATGTATTTGTACAGTATATGGTGAATGTTTTCGAATTTATCTGTATGTAGCAGTCCGCTTTTTACGGGCAGGTATGGCGAAAAGCATTTGTTTGTTACAAGAGCATTGTGAAAATAATCGTTGATATACCCCAGTTTGAACTCAAATTTCTGATTCAACTTGGCTACCTGTGCTGCCCAGAACATTATATTAAACTGTTTGGCTGCTGTCAGATAATATTGTTTTTTGTTCATCACAGGAATCATTTGTGATGTTTCAAAAGATTCGTTTGCTGAGTATGGTAAGCACTGTAAAACCCATGGCAGGCCGGATGGTACTGAAGTATCATCAGTATGCAATTCTGACAATGGTTTGTATGACAGAATGGTTTTGTTTAGCAAACAGGCTTTTAATAAACTGTTTTTGAGGATTGTTAATTCGGCCCCCGTATAATCAGCTTGATAGCCTGAATAGGGATTTATGATGATGTCAGGGGCATTGATTGCATCGTTGATGCTTGTTTTGAGTGCAGATAACATACTGACATCGTTATATACTACAATCCTGGCCTCAGGGAGCAATGTTTGAAGAAGCTGTACCTCAGCAGATAAGGGCAGTCTGAGTTTGCCGGTGCTGTCTTTGCAGATGCATTCAGTTCGCGGGTGTTTGCCTATATTGAGAATCCCAATGCATTGGCCAGCTCCACTAAGTTCCGGAATATATTCCCTTTGCATTTTTGCAGTGACATAATCATATTCTGTATGGGAAACTTCTTCGTACCGGTAATCTGGAATACGCTTTTCAGTAATGGTTTTTACATAGCCTTTTAAAAAAGAAACCCCTTGTTGATTTGCTTGTTTGTGTTGATTTTTGTCTTTGTGCGATGAATTGTACCGGAAAACGACATCTCCCAGGAAAGTCAGGAGTGCTATTTTGCCGTTTTCTTCAAAACTTAATGGATGATTTAAATCAACAGAGGGGCTCTCTCCATGAATTGCAGCGTTTGATAGTTGATGTTTTGGTATTTCAATTTGTATTTCCTGTTTGTTTTTATAATGCTCCAAAACCAAAGATTTGCTTTTAGCATAGGAATACAGCTTATTGATGCCGTCATTGTTTTGCTTTTGCTCTTTGAAGGTCAGATATGCAGGAATGTTCTGTCTTTGTCTTGGGTGACATCTTAAGCAACTTCTCAGCAATGGATGCTCTGCTTCCAGTGTATCTGTATGAAAGAAAACTTTTACCTTATTGTATTTTTTTGTTTTGTCCATTATATTTTAAGCTTCCGTTACAAAGGAAGAACAAAACAAAGGTGGTTTTACCGTTATAAATACCCGTTTTTAAAAACAGGTATTTATAACGGGTGATTCCGGAACATGAACGGGGGTGTTTTTAGTCAATATACAGGCTGTTATGTTTCATCAGGTTTACTGTGAGACAGGAGTGTACAGGAATTATGGCAAGCAGGTCGCCAGGCAAAAATGTTTCGGCTTCCTGGCCGGAAAACCTGACAGTCCCGTGTTCCTGAGACAATTTTGTAACGAATGCAGGCGGGGAGAAAGTTTGAATTTCTCCTTCCCGGGAGATTCTCATTGCTTCCCCAAAATGGAGATGTCCATTACTGTAGAGGCTTTCTTTGGATAAATGAACTGCTCCACAGTGAAGAATGACTTCTCTGCGATCAGGATGGACAGAAATAACAGGAGCAATAACATGGCAGGCAATGTCATCTAACCGGCAGGCGCCAAGCTGATATTGCATGTAGTCATAGTATACAAAATTTCCCGGCCTTAGCTCATCAACAGGTCCGAATTCTTCGCATATGCTGGCACTGGGGGTGTCTCCAATACTAATGTATGGCGAGAATTCCGAAAACCTGCTTTTGAGAATTTGTAGTTTTTGTAATGAATCCATGTGTATATTTGCTATTTCTTTCCGGGATGCAGCCTGATAGGTCTGTCCGTTGTGAACCAAAAAACCTTTAAAATGCAGTCGGCTTTGCCAATTAATTTTTTTGATGATGTCCATTATTTCGGATGTATTTCCGGAATTCACCCCTGTGCGGTGATATCCTGTGTCAATCTTAATCATGACATCCGTAGAATTTGTGCAGTGTTCATTGTACAGATCGAGATGTTGAGGCGAATCAATTGTGATACAGAATCGGCTTTTGCTGCTCAGGTTTTTTAGGTGATACGCCTGCAGCGGATTGAAAGGTATGGCCAAACATATATCTTTGAAACCGGCATTCATAAAATGATAAGCCATATCAATATTGGATACGGCGATTTTTTCAATTCCGTGCTTTTTGAAAATCCCAGCCGTTTCATAGGATTGATGTGTTTTAAAATGTGGCCGAAAATTCAGACCTTTTGCTTTTACCTTATCTGCCATATGGCGAATATTGGCTTCTGTCCCTGATTTGGAAATCAGTAAAACAGACTTTTCTATTCCATACATTTTCATATTTTTGTTTTCATAATATTTGCTGATGATAATATTAACAAAAATTATATAAGATGAAAAATTACATGAACGAAGCCAAAGAATTGTGGCCGGAACTTGACTGGATTGAGAACGAGGAATTGCGTGAGAAAGTAACAAAAACCTGGGCATTGGCTCTGGAGCGCAGCGTTTTAGATGCTGATGACCTGAACAGAATTCCTTTTACCCTCCTGGCAGGACCTGACCTGAAAGTTACTTTTATGGATCACAAACGTTCTGTTGTGCATATTGCAAAAGATGCAGGCGAAAAGGTCAATAGCTTTTACAAAGGCGAACTTACCGCTGATATGGACGTGCTGATTGCCGGAGCCATTCTTGCAGATGTTGGCAAGCTGCTTGAATATGTGCTGGATGAAGATGGTAAGGCTGTGCAGGGCAGCTATGGTAAATATCTCAGGCATCCGTTTTCCGGGGTCTCTCTGGCTGAGGAATGCGGAGTGCCGGCAGAAATCTGCCATATCATTGCTACCCATGCAGGAGAAGGCAATATGGTAAAACGAACCACAGAAGCATATTTGGTTCACCATGCAGATTTTATGACATTTCTGCCTTTCAAAGAAAGATTGCAGATTACTTAGTGTTTGTCAATACAGTCAAGTGATTGATTCATATTGGACATTATGGACAAACACTGCTTAAATAATCAATAACAGGGCTGGCATCAGCCTTGTTTCATGATAAAGCGAGAGAATTTGAAAGCAGTGATTATTACAATCGGGGATGAGATTCTTATTGGGCAGACAATTGACACCAATGCGGCCTGGATAGGAGAGAAGCTGAATCTACTAGGAATTCAGGTAGAAAAAAACATCAGCATCAGGGATGAAAGGGATGCAATTCACAAAGCTCTTGATGAAGCATGGCAGCAGGCTTCTCTTGTGATAATGACCGGCGGACTTGGGCCTACGCGGGATGATATTACCAAAGAAAGCCTGGCTGATTATTTTGATACACACCTTGTTTATTCCGAAAGGGTTTACCGGCAAGTAGAGAGATTTATTGCCCGGCGCGGATATTCCATGAATGACAACAATGCTGGTCAGGCAATGGTTCCTGAGGCCTGTGAAGTGATTGATAATCCGCTGGGTACAGCGCCGGTGATGAAATTTACACGTGGCGATGAGGTACTCTACAGCATGCCGGGTGTCCCTTTTGAAATGGAAGAGATTATGGAAAAAGAAGTGCTGCCACGGATTAAGCAGTGCTATCATTTGCCTTCAGTGAAACATCAAACCCTGATGACCTATGGTTTGCCTGAAGCTATGCTGGCGGAGAAACTAAAAGAGTGGGAAAATCGTCTGCCCGAAGCAATCAGGCTTGCCTATCTGCCCTCCCCACGTGGGATTAAAATCAGGTTATCGGTTTATCATAAGGCTGAAGCCTGGAAGAATGAAATGGATAAAGCCATCAGTGAACTTCATCGTATTATACCCGGATATATTTTCAGTGACAAAGAGCAGAGCCTGGAAAATGTATTGCTTTCCAATTTGAAACGGCATAAGCTCAGTATCGCCACAGCAGAAAGCTGCACGGGTGGTATGCTGGCTTCCTTGTTAACATCAGTTCCCGGAGCATCTGAAGTTTTTCAGGGCAGTATCGTGGCTTATCAGAATAATATAAAAAGAAAATTACTTGATGTACCGGAAAAAATCATAGAAAAATATGGAGCCGTGAGCAAGGAGGTGGTGATGCACATGGCAAAAGGCGTGGTTGAAAAGCTTACGGCAGATACTGCCATTGCAGTTTCAGGCATTGCAGGGCCGGCTGGTGGGAGTAAGGAAGAGCCCGTTGGTACAACCTGGATTGCTATAGCTACACCAGAAGGGATGATTGCAGAGAAATTTCTCTTTGGTAGCACACGGGAAGTTAATATCCTCAGGGCTGCCTATACAGGTATGCATATGCTGAATAATCGTATCAGATAAACTTATGAACAGGGAAATGTCAGTAAGTCTGTATCTTTTTTGTGTTTTTATTTTGTGATTAAGAAAAAAAATCCGATTTTTGCATTCCAAATTTGAAACATATACAGTCATGGCAAAAATTTGTCAAATAACAGGAAAGAAAGCGATCGTTGGGAACAGTGTCTCACACTCTAAGACACATACCAAACGCAGATTTAATGTAAACCTTTCAAAACGGAAGTTTTTCCTTGAGGAAGAAGACCGTTGGATCGAGTTGGTTGTCTCTAACAAAGCAGTTCGCGTTATTAACAAGGTAGGTTTGCAGAAAGCATTGAAAGACGCCAAAGCAAAAGGTTACGTTACAAAGTATTAAAAGGAGAATTAAGTTATGGCAAAAAAGTCAAAAGGTGACAGGGTTCAGGTTATTCTGGAATGTACGGAACAGAAGAAATCCGGTATGCCGGGCATGTCTCGCTACATTACAACCAAGAACAGGAAAAATACACCTGAACGGATGGAATTGAAAAAATACAATCCCATTTTAAGAAAAGTTACAGTACACAAAGAAATTAAATAATTGAATTATGGCTAAGAAAACTGTTGCATCACTAAAATCCGGAAAAGGAAAAGAATTTGCACGTGTAATCAAGATGGATAAATCCAGGAAAACAGGTGCATATACTTTCAAAGAAGAAATTGTGAATAGCGAAAATGTGAAAGATTTTTTCGCTAAGAAATAATCAATACGGAAATAAAAAGTTACAGCACCCTTCATTCCGGAGGTGTGCTGTTTTTGTTTTTATATGCATTAATTAAAAATCATCAGCATGGCATTGTTTGGTATCTTTAATAAAAACAGTCAGCAGGATCTGGATAAAGGTCTTGAAAAAACAAAAGACAGCGTTTTTAAAAAACTGGGACGCGTTGTTGCCGGTCGTTCCAAAATTGATGATGATGTACTGGATGATCTGGAAGATGTTCTCATTTCTTCTGATGTAGGGGTAGATACTACCCTGAAGATCATCGACAGGATAGAGGAACGTGTAAAACGTGACAAATACCTGGGTTCTTCCGAGTTGAATGCCTTGCTTCGTGATGAAATCAGTGCCCTGCTGGCTGAAAATGAAACAGCAGATTTCAGCGACTGGGAGCTGCCCAAACGAGAGACGCCCTATGTAATTATGGTCGTTGGTGTTAACGGTGTAGGAAAAACCACCACCATCGGTAAACTGGCTTATCAGTTCAAAAAAGCCGGTAAAAAAGTGTTGCTTGGTGCTGCTGATACATTCCGGGCAGCAGCTATTGAACAACTTGAAATCTGGGCACAACGGGTTGATGTACCCCTGATAAAACAAGGCATGGGTTCTGACCCTGCTTCGGTTGCCTATGATGCTCTTTCTTCTGCAATCAGTCAGGATGCAGATGTTGTTATCATTGACACTGCCGGGCGTTTGCACAATAAAGTGAACCTGATGAATGAACTATCGAAGGTGAAACGTGTGATGAAAAAACTGATTCCGGATGCACCGGATGAAGTATTGCTGGTTATTGACGGTTCAACCGGACAAAATGCCTTTGAACAGGCCAAACAGTTTATCAACTCTACCGAAGTCAATGCCCTGGCGGTTACTAAGCTTGACGGAACAGCCAAAGGAGGCGTAGTCATCGGAATATCCGATCAGTTTAATGTGCCTGTTAAATATATTGGCGTAGGAGAGGGCAAAGACCATCTGCAATTGTTTGAAAGAAAAGCCTTTATTGATTCTCTGTTTAAGGATTAAATGTCGACGATTTTCTTCTTATTTTGTCTGCCCTTCTCAAATTATCAGGCAAAACAGTATATAATGCCCAGGATGCATAACCGCATGCCACGCCCAGTAAAGCACCCACTGCAATATCAGTGGGGTAATGTACGCCCAGATAAATTCTGGAAAAAGAAACCAGGGCGGCCCAGAAAAATATCATCCACCCAAACCATTTCTTTTGCAGCAGCAAATAACTGATTGTGGCCAGGCCAAAAGTATTGGCTGCGTGTGAAGAGACAAATCCATACAATCCACCACGGTAATTATTCACACTGACAATCAGATGCTGAATATCCTGGTTGTGACTTGGCCGGTATCGCTGAATGACATCTTTAAAAAGATTTACAGAAATCAAATCAGTCAAAGCAAAAGTCAGAATTGCAGCAAGAATCATGAAAACTCCGCGCCACCCGGCTTTTCTTATCATCAGGAAAATGATGAAAAGGTAAAGTGGAATCCACACGTATTTGTCGCTCAGAAACCACATTACAGCATCTGCAAGGGGGGAGTGCAGTTTATTGTAAAACAACAACAGGCTGCGGTCGAGCATTTCCAGATATTCAATCATTCATGCAGGCTTTTCCATATTTTGTCTTTCATTTCATTCAGTCCTTCTCCGGTAACAGAGGAAATAAATACGGTTTCAATTTCCGGAAGTTCAGATTGCAGCATGGCTTTGAGTTCTGTATCAATCAGGTCAGATTTGCTGATTGCCAGAAGTCGCTTTTTATCCAGAAGTTCCGGATTGTATTTTTTGAGTTCATGCAAAAGAATATGATACTCATCTGCAATGTTTTTGCTGTCTGCAGGTACCATAAACAGCAGGCTGGCGTTTCGTTCAATATGTCTGAGAAACCGTAGGCCAAGTCCTTTGCCTTCAGCGGCCCCTTCAATAATGCCGGGAATGTCCGCCATGACAAATGATTTTCCGTCCCGGTAGGCAATGATGCCCAGGTTTGGAGTAAGGGTAGTGAATGCGTAATTTGCAATTTTGGGTTTTGCTGCAGAGATACTGGCAAGCAGGGTAGATTTACCTGCATTGGGGAAACCCACAAGGCCAACATCTGCAAGAACTTTAAGTTCCAGAATAATCCATGCTTCCTGCCCGGGAATGCCGGGCTGAGCATAACTGGGCGCCTGATTTGTGCTGGTTTTAAAATGTGTATTGCCCCGGCCGCCCATGCCACCTTCAAGCAATATTTCTTCCTGTCCGTCCTCGGTGATTTCCAACAGCACTTCGTCGGTTTCGGCATTTTTGGCTACTGTACCCAGTGGTACTTCAATGATGATGTCATCACCATCGGCACCGAATTTTCTGGCAGATCCTCCGGATTCTCCGTGAGGTGCAAAGTGGTGTTTTTCGTATTTCAGATGCAGCAGTGTCCACCGGTGTCGTGAGCCACGCAAAATGACATGACCTCCACGTCCCCCGTCGCCCCCGTCCGGGCCACCTTTGGCTACATATTTTTCACGGCGGAAATGCCTTGAACCGGCGCCTCCGTTCCCAGAACGACAGAATATTTTTACGTAGTCAATAAAATTTGGATTGCTCATGTATCAGCGTATGTCTTTGAATGCTTTTTGGATTGCTTTTGTCAGTCCTTCGTGAAGCTCTTCGGGATCAACACTGCCGTCGAAGCACTGAATCTTTCCCTGTCGTTTGTAATATTCCAGTACCGGTTTTGTTTTCTTTTCCCATACTTCAAGCCGGTGAATAATGATATCTGTGTCCTGGTCGTAAACCCTGGCTTTTTCGGTTTTTGCCCTTTGCGTCAATCGTTTTATCGATGTAAGGGTTGGTGCATCAATGTTAAGGACCAGTGAAACTTCCGAATCATGACGTTTGAAAAGTCCGTCAAGAATATAAGCCTGCACCAAATTGCTTGGAAAACCTTTGATAATAAAGCCACGTGCATCTTCATGATTGTTTTGTATTCTACGTTCGATAAGCCGGATTGCGATATCATCCGGTACAATATCACCGCTGTCGAGATAATTTTGTGCACGCCGACCAATTTCAGTTTTCTGTTGGATTTCGTGGCGAATCAATGCTCCGGTACTGATATATACAAGCTTGTGTTCTTTGGCAAGTTTCTTGGCCTGAGTTCCTTTGCCCGCACCCGGAGGACCAAACAGAACAACGTTAAGCCAGGTTTGTGATAATGCCTTTTCAATGGCATCACACAATCTGTCAAAAACCTGGTCAACATCACCAATTCCGTCAATTTGTACGTATTTGTTCTGTTCCTTGTAAAATTCGATCACAGGAATGGTTTTTTCTTCATATTCACGGAAGCGATTCAAAATGATTTCCTTTTTATCATCTGAGCGGTTTTCTTCACCGGCTCTCTTGAGCATGCGACGCATGAGCTCTTCTTTCGGTACCTCCAGGCTGAGCATGCAGGTAAGCTTGGTGTTCATTTTAAGTAGTAAGCCTTCCAGAATATAAGCCTGGGCATACGTTCTTGGAAATCCATCAAAAAGTATGCCTTTAGCTTCGGGATGCATTTGTATCCGTTCTTCAATTATCTGGACAATTATCTCATCCGAGACCAGTCCACCACGGTCAATGATAGATTCTGCCTGTTTCCCGAGTTCTGTCCCTTCTTTAATCTCTTTTCGTAAGATATTTCCGGTTGAGATATAGGTCAGATTGTATTTTTCAGCAAGTTTTTTGGCCTGTGTGCCTTTGCCGGCTCCCGGAGGGCCAAAGAGTGCAATGTTTAACATAACAGTGTTTTATTGGGTTATCTGATAAATGTGCCTGAGGTTTCTGCCATACCCATCATAATCCAACCCAAAACCTACAATAAACTTATTGGGAATCTCAAAACCTGTATAATCTACCGGAAAATCTTTTTGATAAGCATCCGGTTTCAATAACAATGTGGCAATCCGTATTTCAGAAGGCTCATATGCCTTTAGTTGCTTTATGATATGCTCAATTGTAATGCCTGTATCAATGATGTCTTCAAGAATAACTACCGGCTTGTTTTTTATGTCTTCGTTCAATCCAATCAGTTGCCTTACTTTTCCTGTAGATCGCGTTCCTTCGTAAGAAGCAATTTTTAAAAAAGAAATCTTGCAATCCACATCCAGATATTTGAATAAATCAGAGGCAAACATAAAACAGCCGTTCAGTATGCCCAGAAAAACAGGTGTCTGGGCTTCAAAATCGGCATTCATCTGATTGGCCATCTCCGCAATCCGTTCCTTTATCTGGTGATCCTTAAGATAAATTTTAAAATTCTTATCCAGTATTTTGATGGTATCCATTTGCTGTGTATTTTTCCGACGAAGATAATCATTCTGCGCTTATTTTAAAATTCCCGCACTGTTTGCTTAAGGAAAATTGGCATTATCTGCATCAATCCGACCTCGTGCACTATGTTTAATACTTGATATTTAGCTTATATGCAAAATTTCCTGTTTTTTCATTGATGATAATGATAAAAGATTGCGTTAAAGTTTTATTTTTGTCAATGACAGTAAATATATATGGTGTTAACCAATAAATTTATTTAAAATATGAAACCTGTTGTTAGTATTATCATGGGAAGCACATCGGATTGGCCGGTGATGGAAAAGGCTGCAAATTTTCTGAATGAGATGCAGATTCCTTTTGAAATCAATGCTTTATCAGCTCATCGTACTCCGGATGAGGTGGAGAAATTTGCACGCAATGCAGAAGAACGTGGCATAGAAGTTATCATTGCAGGTGCCGGTATGGCTGCCCATCTGCCAGGTGTGATAGCCGCCATGACCAGTCTCCCTGTGATAGGTGTACCCATTAAAGGAAGTTTTGACGGACTGGATGCATTATTGGCCATCGTCCAGATGCCTCCGGGGATTCCTGTGGCTACAGTGGCAGTAAATGGCGCTCAGAATGCCGGAATACTTGCTCTGCAAATTATTGCATCCGGCAACTCAGGCATGAAGAATAAGGTGAAGAGGTTCAAAGAAGGACTGAAAGATAAAATTGTGAAAGCAAATCAAAGTCTTGATGATAAAAATTTTGAATATCGTGTGAAATGATGAGAAAATTCAGCATATCGGTTCTGTTGCTGTTTATCGCCTTCCTGTCATTTGCTGAACAGGACAAATGGCAGGCAGGTAGCAGGTCCGCAGGAATGGGCGATGCCAGTTTGATGAATCAGGATGTCTGGGCAGGTTTTAATAACCCGGGAGCACTTACCGGTGTCAGTGACATGAGTCTGGGGCTTAACTGGGAAAATCAATTTATGGTCAATGAATTGTCCCGTGCTTCCCTGGCTTTTGTTACACCATTTTCCAATAGCGCAGTGGGGGTTAGTTTCAGCCGCTTTGGTTATTCACTATACAGTGAAAACCGTCTGAGTGTGGCATATTCAATGCAACTGGCAGAATGGCTTTCCATGGGGGTGCAGCTCAATTATTTCAATACCATCCAACCTGAGGCATACGGAAACACCAACCTGCTGACTTTTGATATTGGCTTGCTTGCAACACCAGGAGATGATTTTATGTTTGGTGCTCATGTGTTTAATCCGGCAAATATCGCTTTTAGCGGAGAACAAAACAGAGAACTTCCGGTGGCCATGCGCCTGGGTGTGGGATACTGGTTTTCAGAGGATATGCTGGCCAGCGTGGAAGCTGAAACCGATATGGCTGACTATACCATGGTAAAAGTTGGTTTTGAATACCGTCTTCTTGACAATTTTTTCCTCAGAACCGGTATCAATGCCAAGCCCCTGAAGGCCAGTTTTGGTGTTGGTTGGAAATGGAAAAACCTAAATATCGACCTGGCTTATTCATACCACAATATTCTTGGTAGTTCACCTCATCTGGGAGTCAGTTATGCATTGTAAAAAGATCCTGCCAAATATAGCCCTGATATTTACTTTGTTGTGTGCATCTGTGTCAAATACGTATGCGCAGGCCGACCCGGATATCAGTTCAGAAACAGATTTGAGCAGCATCATTGAATTGCTTGCAGAACGTGCCGATGCCGATCTTGATTATTCCTCTTTTGTTGAGAGAATGGTGGAGCTGGCCGACGATCCTGTCAGTATTAACCATGCCGGTGAAGATGATCTGCGGGAATTGATTTTTCTTACGGATTTTCAGATTTTCAGCCTGCTGGAATACAGAAAAAAAGCAGGTAGTATCCAAACTCCTTATGAGTTACAGTATTTGTATGGATTCGATGCCGACCTGGTTTCCCTCATGATGCCATTTGTTACTTTTGAGGACAAAGCTCCGGGTGATGAGTTTTCGCTGTGGGACGCTTTTCAGTATGGCAGGCATGATGTGTTCCTGCGTTACGAACGTGTCCTGGAAGAACAAAAGGGATATGAAACTGTACCTGACAGCATACTTGAAGAAAATCCTGATAAATCACGTTACCTCGGATCACCGGATAAACTGTATCTTAAATACAAATTTCATTACAAAAATAAGCTTAGCATCGGCCTGACTGCAGAAAAAGATGCAGGGGAGGAATTCTTTCAGGGAAGCAATCCTTATGGCTTTGATTATCACGCTGCACATATTCAGTTGCAGGATATCGGCATCATCAAAACCCTGAACCTCGGGGATTATTCCGTGCAGTTCGGACAAGGGCTGGTGGCCTGGTCTTCAATGAGTTTTGGCAAAACACCATATGTAATGAATGTTATCAGGAAAGGCCGGGGGATTTACCGGTACTCCAGTGCCAATGAAAACCAGTTTATGCGAGGCGGGGGTGGTACTGTTCAACTGGGAGATTTTGATGTATCTGCTTTCTACTCTAATAAGATGATCGATGCCAATATTGATGCCACTGACAGCATTGGAAATGATATCCAGTCGGTGACATCATTTCAGAACGTCGGATACCATCGGACACCCGGTGAAATTGAAGATGAAAGAGCCATCAACGAGCAAATTGCCGGTGGTAATGTCAATTTCAACAGAAATAATCTCCGGCTTGGAATGACTTATGCATGGTATAATTATGGTGCCGATTTAATGCCCGGGAATCAACTATATGATATATTTGATTTTGCCGGAAACAGTTTTATGAATCTTGGCATGGATTTTCGCTACCAGTACAGAAGCTTTTCCCTTTTTGGTGAAGCAGCTACCAACGATGTATATGAACCCGCTATTGTCAGTGGATTTGTGCTGAATGCTGCACCGCAGATCTCATTTTCCGGTGTTTACAGAAATATCTCTCCCGGATATTATGCCGGGTATGCTTCCTCTTTTGGCGAAAGCTCAAGTCTGGGTAATGAACAGGGCTTTTATCTTGGAGCTGAGGTATTACCATTTAAAGGATGGGAACTCCGGGGATACATTGATATTTTCCGTTTTCCATGGATGCGATTTCAGACAAGTTCTCCTTCAGGCGGATACGACTGGCTCGTGCAGGCAGATTATACATTCAACAGAAAAATTTCCATGTACTGGCGCATCAAAGGGCAGGAAAAAGATGAAAGTTATTTTACAGATGATTCCTATATGGCCTTAATGAAACCTGAAAATCAACTGAAAGCCCGCTATAACCTTGTGATGGAACCATCCCGGGATATCCGGCTGAAAACACAGGTTGAATATGCAGGATATAAAGCCAATGATGAAGAAGAAAGGGAAGATGGCTGGCTTTTGTCCCAGGATATTATCTGGCAATTGCAAAATGCTCCCTTGCGCTTTGTTACACGCTTTGCACTCTTTCGTACAGACTCTTACAATACACGAATATATTCTTATGAATATGATGTTCTGTATGCATTTTCAATCCCTGCATATTATTATCACGGCAAACGGTTTTACCTGTTGGCAAAATACTCACCTTCCGACAATATTGATTTTTGGTTCAGAATTGGCCGTACCTACTACGACAATCGGGAAACTGTCAGCAGTGGCCTCTCGGAAATTGATGCCCCTCACAAGACCGATGTGAAAGTTCAGTTGAGATACAAATTCTGATTTTTCAGCGGTGCCCGATCACAGAAATGCTGCCGGCATGTAATATTTATTTGTCCAAAAGTTCCCAGTCGGCAAAATATTCCACCACTACATGGGTTTTGGGTTCCGTTGTATAAAATTCATTTGAATTGTATGTCCATTCCATACTTTCAGAATTTCCTCCACTCTGGCTTGTGATGAAAAACCGGTTTGCCAGATGTCCGAAATAGTCTGCCCGGGCACGTGGTGAATCCTGATCTCCGCCACTGGGATCCACCGGAACCCAGCCGTAATTGGGCAGATAAATCTCAGCCCAGCGGTGAAAAACATCATCCATGCTGGCATCATCGCCACGGACAACCACAGACCCAACATATCGCGCAGGTAATCCAACAGCCCTGCACATGGCAATGTAGACAAAGCTGTACTCCGAACAAGAACCGTTGCCGCGTTCAAGCACTGCAGGGGCAGTATTCCATCCGCCTGACATTTCATAATACATGTTTTCCATTACATAATCATATATCTGACGTGCCATGCGGTATGGATTTTTTTCATCACCAACCGCTTCTTTTACAGCTTTCTGGATGACAGGATGATTGATCTTGTATTTTTCACTGTCTCTCAGATAAAGGGATGTGATATTCTCAGGAATTTCATCCAGACTACCTACCTTATCGGGAAAGATAAAATACCGGACATCCCAAAGTTTTGCTTTATTTGTGATGACTATTTCCCGTGTTTCACCGGCCTGAATGTTGGCAAAAGTAAAGTGAGCTGTTTTTTGATTCCACTGATCTTCAGGGAAATCTGCAGGCTTAACTGAGTATTCAGGCTCAGATAAAAGTTCCTGATTATCACGATCACTGCCAAGGGCAAAATGAACATCCAGAGTCAACACTTTTCCGGGTCCGAAATTGGTGCTTTGGTGGGTGTATCTGACAATGTATTCTTTTGGATCCTTTTTGCGTATGTTTTCTTCATCTTTGCGTATGATTTTGTAAATACTCTTGTCCTGCCAGTCTACATTCCATAAAAACTCACCATCCCAGGCCAGGCCACGTGCATAGTCTCCGGGTGCATCGGTAATCAGCAGGACTTCTCCTGTTTCAGCACTCATCATGTAAATTTCATCATTGCCGCGGTCACTGACCCAAAGGTAGGTGCCGTCAAATGTTAATCCCATGCTATTCCCTGCCGGAGCTTTGAAAGATTTTATGGTGGTTCCGTCTTCCGGACTGAATTGAATAATTTGATCAGTGGCATCATCTGCTACCCATAGATATGTACCGTCCCATGTAAGTCCGGTTGGCTTTTTGCAAGGCAGATTGATCTGATGTAAAATATTCCCTGTAGCATCATCGAGTTTGTAGGCAACCCCCTTGTAATTTTCTGCCAGTGGAATGCCGCCTTTGATATCAATGCACCAGAGGTTTTCACCGTCATGGGTTATTCCCATAGGCCAATATGCAGGGGATGATATGCTTCTTGTATGCTCGCCGGTTTCCGGGTCAATCCGTATGATTTTATCCAGTTTGCGATCTGCCATCCATAAAGATGTTCCATCGTAACACAAGCCTGTTGGAAAATCTGTGCCGGTAGCAAACTTATTGATGATTTCTCCCGTATAAGAAAAAACCGGCATAAGAAAAATAGTGAGAAATAAACTTGTCGTAAATGTGCGTTTCATACTTTTTTCGTTTAGTTTTCGTACGAAGATAATTGTTTATTTCTTGTTAACAAATAGTTGATAATCTGTTTATAAGCATTTTGAAGATATCATTAGGTATTTTGAAGCAAAAAGATTAAATTTGACATAACATAACCAATAAAAACCTGACATGATGAAAAATACGCTACTTATTTCATTAGGAATTCTGTTTCTATTTCAATTTGGCTACAGCCAGGAAGACTTTAATGAACCGCCCAGCCGCAGTGAATTTGAACAATTAAAATCCAAGATACAGGTATATGAACGCAAGCAGAATCAGGTTCTTGGCCGCATGGATGCAGTCAGTCAGGATGTTGATACTGCTCTGGTTCGTCTTGACTCTGTTGTGAATGAAAGAATGCTAATGATGGACAGCATGGTGCAAGGTATCCGGATGGAAAATGAAGGCATAGATTCAGAGATGGCCGGGATGTTTTTGACGGCAGATGACCTGGAGCCGCTGGAGGAAAAAATTGATCTGGCCTCCTCAGAAAATCAGGAAATAAATAATCTGGAAAAAATGCTATTCGGCCTGGCAGGACTGGTTTTTATTTTGCTGGTGTTGATTGTTATTCAATGGGCAAGTCGTGCAAAACGAATGAAAAAGCTTAAAGCAGAGCTTATTGAAAAAAATGAGCATGATTTGAAAGCCCTGAAAGAGGATGTTGAGGCAAATATTATCAATAAGGAATCGACCACAAATCAGCGCATTGATGCATTGAAAAAAGATTTGCTGGATAAAATCAATCATAACAAAACCAGTGCAGATGTTGCTCATAAGGAAATAAAAGACAGCCTGAAGCAGGAAATTGCATCTGTAAATAAAGAAATTGAAAATGCACATGATGCCGCAGTAAAACGCGAGGATGAGAAAATTGAAAATCTGAGCAGTCGCCTGCATACAGCCATTGAAGAACAATACAAAGAAATGGGCGGAGAAATCAAGGATATTGGGGATGGACTGACAGCTATGAATAAGGAGCTTGAAAAGCTTAAGCCCAAAAAGGAATAGCTGACGACCGGAAGCCTTGCATGGTTTCCGGCTTTTTTTTACTTTTGGGCAAAGACTGCCTTTATGAATAAACGCAAAAACCAAATCGATAAGACCCGCGGGCTGAAAAACCTGCATGTGCTGATTTTGTTGACTGTACTTGGATTTATTCTGTACGGCAACACCCTGAAACACGATTATGCGCTGGATGATGCTATTGCCATCAGGGACAATGTTTTTACTCAACAGGGAATACAGGGTGTGGATGATATATTTAAGTACGACAGCTTTGTCGGGTTTTGGATGCATTCATACAAAGGAAAAACCGCAGAACAAATACAGGAAGAAAAAAAGCTCGTTGCAGGTGGGAGATATCGCCCTCTTAGCTTTGCCATGTTTGCCATCGAAAAGGAAATTTTCGGAGAAGGCCCTGCAAAACACCACTTTTTTAATGTGCTGTACTATATCCTCACCGCTTTCGTTTTGTACATCTTCCTGAAAAAACTGTTTCTGGAGAATAAAAAGTATCCCTGGCTTTCAGTACCCATTATAGCCACATTGCTCTTTATTGCGCATCCGGTGCACACCGAAGTGGTAGCAAACATTAAAGGCCGTGATGAAATCATGTCTTTCCTGGGTGCCTTGCTGGCAGGATATGCATATTTGCAATACCTTGACAATCCAAAAAATAAATTTCTCATCCTGACCTTTATTGCCATGTTCGCCGGCCTGCTTTCCAAGGAAAATGCCATTACTTGGCTGGCTGTTATTCCGGTGGCTGGTTTGTTTTTTAAAGAAAAATCACTGAAAAAACACGTAAAACCCTTTTTAAGTCTGCTCTTTGCCAGTGCAGTATTCCTGCTTATCCGGCAGTCTGTCCTGGGTTGGGGGAGTAGCGGCACAGATCAGATTGCCCGGGAACTAATGAACAATCCCTTCCTTATGACCGAAGGGACCGAACGAATTGGTACCATCATGCTGACTTTGCTGGTGTATTTGAGGTTGCTGGTGTTTCCTCATCCGCTTACCTATGATTATTATCCTTTTCATATTGAGTATATGAGCCTGAACGAGGGGCTTCCGGTGCTTTCACTTCTTATCCACATCTCATTGTTTGTGATTATGTTGTGGGCCTTGCTGGCCTTTATCAAAAAGCAGGTAAAACCATGGCTTAAAATGGCAGGGCTGATTGCAATCATGTATCTGGCACCACTCTCTGTGGTGTCCAATATATTCTTCCCTGTGGGATCTTTTATGAATGAACGATTCATTTACTTCTCATCCCTGGCTTTTGTACTGCTTATTGCTGTAATTATGGATTATGTAGCCAACCGGGAGCGGGAGGACAGACCGGTGATGAAAAATGTGGTGAGCATAGTCCTGCTCGTCATTATGGGCTTGTATTCCGTGAAAACGATTGCAAGAAACCAGGTATGGGAAAATGATTTCACCCTGTTTACTACAGATGTGGAAACATCGGTAAACTCTGCCAAAAGCAATACTTCTGCAGGTGGAAAACTGATAGAAAAAGCCAAAAGCATCAGGGATACGCAAAAATCCGATGAAATGCTTGACCAGGCTATAACATACCTGAACCGTGCACTGGAAATTCATCCGGCTTATGTTGATGCCATGCTTTTGCTTGGAAATGCACACTATCAGAAAAGCCGGGATGTTGTTCGGGCTGTTGATTGGTATGCAGAAATTCTGAAACGAAGACCCTATCATACCCACGCTATACAAAACACAAAACTCATTTTGCCACAGGTTGTTGGTTTTATGGCTGATAATAAGTCACCAAATACCCCGGATGAAGTCATTGATGTTTGCGAAAAACTACAGGCCATAAAGCCTGAAATCCCTGAAGTATACAGGGTTGAAGGTCTGATGTATGCAAGGTACAAAAATCAGTTTGAGAAAGCCATTCCTTTATATGAAAAGGCACTGGAACTTAAGCCTGATTATGTTGATGTCTGGAAAGATCTGGGTGTAATATACGGACAGTCCAAAGATTACGACGAGGCATTGCGTTGTTTTGAAAAAGTACATGAATTGAAACCCAATGATATGCAGGCATTGCTAAACCTGGGTATTACTTACCAAAATGCCGGTGAAATACAAAAATCCATCCCGTATTTTAAACAGGTGCTGGAAGAACAACCTGAAAACATGCAGGCCTTGTATTTTCTCGGGAATGCATATAAGTCACTGGGTGATATAAAGAAAGCCAATCAGTATTTTGAAACCTACAACAGGCTGCAAAGTCAGAATAACTAACGGTTGGTAATATGCAATCAACAATCTATCTCACCAGATGGAAAGGTCCGGTGAGTTCGTAAGAGTGATTGGGTAGTAATGAAACCCCGGTAGGGCTATAACAATTACATTCCGGTAGCTGGGCCAATGAAGCCTGATGCTGAATAAACACTGTGCCAATCAGCAGAATTGTAGCTTTGATTTTGCTTGTTTTCACGTGATTCTGGTTTTTATTTTGACTGTTTTTACTGTCTGATCTATAAATACAGACGGAAAATTTTGAAATTCGTTGTCTCAAAATCAAAAAAAGATCACATTTTTATTAAAATTTACCATTTGTATATGCTTTACACTTTTCTCCTGACAATTTGTACATGATTTTCCGGGCAACAAAGCAGGAGATTTGCTGTTTTCTATATGAGTAAACTAAAAGCCTTTTATTATCTTTGATGCTTTATCTGAAACCTGTTACTAAGTGTCGAAACCGGGCAAATATCGTTTCGTTTTAACAGCCGGCATGTTTATATTGCTTGCAAAGCTGATAGTATTGCTTTTTACTGAAAAAGAGAGTTTTCACCTCGGTATAGATGCTCAGCATTCAGCGCCCGGAGATGTCCTGTTCTTCTACCTTACCTGGCTGGGAGACGGTTTATTTGCACTTGTCGTAATCCTGATTGCTGCCTTTTTTCGTTTTCGATATGCGGTTTTTACCGCCCTGGCCTTTCTGAGCTCAGGATTGCTTGTGCAAGTACTCAAGCACCTTGCCTTTTCCGGAGCGATGCGGCCTGTAAAATACTTCAGCGAACAAAGCATACATCTGAATCTGGTGGATGGAGTGGATTACCATTCATTCCTGAGTTTTCCTTCCGGACATTCTGCATCGGCATGGGCTGTGTTTACTGCTCTGGCATTGATCTCAAATAAAAAGTCCTTGCAGTTTATACTGCTTCTGATGGCTGCACTGACAGCCTTTTCCCGTGTCTACCTTTCTCAACATTTTCTGATGGATACCTTTGCCGGAGGAATGATAGGATTTATCGCCGCCCTGGCATTCTGGCGTGTGCAAAGCCGCTGGAACAAAGCCTGGCTTGACAGCTCACTGACAAAACTCATTGCAAAATGAAACTTCAACAGCTTTCACATATAAAAATCCAATTGCTGATTGTTCTGATATCAGCCCTGCTCTTTATCCCTTTTACCGGACAGGTGCATCTGTTCGACTGGGATGAAATCAATTTTGCCGAGTCTGCCCGGGAAATGCTGGAAACCGGCAATTACCTCGAAGTGCAGGTGGATTATCAGACATTCTGGGAAAAACCACCCCTGTTTATCTGGATGCAGGCCCTGTCCATGAAACTGTTTGGTGTGAATGAATTTGCTGCCCGTTTTCCCAATGCAATTTGTGGAATTTTCACCCTGCTGGTTTTATACAACATTGGCAGCCACCTGTACAATAAACGATTCGGACTACTCTGGGTGCTGGTTTACCTTGCTTCTTTTTTCCCTTTCTTCTATTTTAAGACCGGAATCATAGATCCATGGTTTAACCTGTTTATGTTCCTTGGTCTGTATTACCTGTTCCGGTATTTCCGTGGACGGAATACAATGCAGATTTCCCTGGCTGCCCTGTTTACCGGACTTGCTGTGTTGACAAAAGGTCCGGTAGGTGCACTTATTGTGGGACTGGCAGCCATCATTTATCTGTTTTTTGTGCGTTTCCGTGTGGTGATAAAATGGTGGGATGTGTTGTTGTTCTTGCTGATTGTCAGCCTTACCGGTGGATTTTGGTTTTTGCTGATGTTGCTCAAAGGGGAATCGCAAATGATAGTGGATTTCATTCAGTATCAGATACGCCTGTTCCGCACGGAGGATGCCGGTCACGGTGGCTTTCTGCTGTATCACTTTGTGGTCATCTTCATTGGTGTTTTTCCTGCATCTGTTTTTGCCCTCAAAGGATTCAGGCCTACCCGTGGAGGGGATGAAAAGGCAGCCTTTCGCCGGCTGATGAAAATTCTCTTCTGGACAGTGATGATTCTCTTTACAATCGTCAACACCAAAATCATACACTACTCTTCCCTGGCATGGTATCCTGTGACTTTCCTGGCGGCTTATGTAATCATGAACATAGAGCAACGGAATTACCGCTTCCCTTTGTGGATGAAAGTTGTGCTTGGCGTGATGAGCGGTGTGTACGCAATGATGGTGGCGGCCTTGCCATTTTTCGATGCCATCAAACACAGAATTATTGAAAAAGACTGGATTAAGGATCCCTTTGCCATGGCTAACCTTGAAGCTGAAGCCGGTTGGCTGGGGTTTGAAGGTTTTGTTGGCTTGTTCCTTATTGGAGGCTTTGTGTGGATGCTCATTCGTCTGAAAAAGCGGAAACACAAAATAGCAGTCTATCCTTTCCTGATCGGATCGGTGATTTTTATTTATACCGCTGCTGTATTCCTCACCCCCCGTGTGGAGCGTTACAGCCAGAATGCTGCAATAGAGTTTTATCAATCCCTGCAGGGAAAAGATGTGTATGTTGCTCCACTGGGATTTAAATCATACGCGCATTTGTTTTATACTCGTAAACCGGAGCCTGAAATACATCACGATACCTGGTGGAAACTGAATGCCAAAATCGATAAACCTGCATATTTTGTGACAAAAATTCATAAATTGCAGAACGAACTTGAAAAGCACCCCGGTCTTGAAGTGCTGTATGAAAAAAACGGCTTTGTTTTTTGCGTTCGTAAACCACATGAAGATGAAGATAAAGGTTTAGATTATGATAAAGAATAAAAAAGTGGCTGTTGTGTTACCGGCCTATAATGCTGAGCGCACACTCGAAAAAACCTATCATGAAATTCCACAGGAAATTGTGGATGAAGTCATTCTCGTGGATGATAAAAGCAGTGATAACACCGTGCAAGTAGGGAAGTCGTTGGGGATCAGGCATATCATCACCCATAAGGAAAACAAGGGCTACGGCGGAAACCAGAAGTCCTGTTACAACACAGCACTGCAGCTTGGTGCTGATATTGTTATTATGTTGCATCCGGATTACCAATATACCCCGCGCCTGATTGAAAGCATGGCTTATCTGATTGCAAATGAAGTGTATCCGGTCGTGCTGGGTTCACGTATCCTGGGCAAAGGAGCACTGAAAGGAGGGATGCCTTTCTACAAATACGTGGCCAATCGTATGCTGACTCTTGTGCAAAACTGGCTGCTGGGACAAAAATTGTCTGAATATCATACCGGCTACCGGGCTTTCTCTGCCGAAGTACTCAAACGCATAGATTATAATGCCAATTCGGATGACTTTGTCTTTGACAATCAGATGCTGGCGCAGATATTTTTTGCAGGCTTTGAGATTGCAGAAATTACCTGCCCGACAAAATATTTTGATGAAGCTTCTTCCATCAACTTTCGCCGTTCTGCAAAATACGGAATGGGTGTGTTGAGAACATCGTTTAAATACCGGTTCCAGAAGTGGGGTCTGGCCAAATATCATATTTTTAAGGTGAGAAATGTATGAAAAAAAACGTGTGGCTGATTGTGCTGCTGCTCCCATGGATGATGACTGTAGCACAGGATGAGGAGAAAGTTGATTTTTTATTTGCCGGTGATATTATGACCCATGGCGATCAGTTGCGTTCGGCCTATTATCCTGAAGATTCAAGCTGGAATTTTGAACTTTGGTTTGAAGACATTGATCACCTGCTGCAGGCTGCTGATTTTACCATCGGCAACCTGGAGACACCACTTGGTATAAAGCCGTTCAAAGGCTATCCCAGCTTTGGTGCACCGGTAAAACTGGCAGAAGATCTGAAAAACGCAGGTTTCAATGTGCTGGTGACAGCCAACAATCATGCCTTTGACCGCGGTAAGGCCGGTCTTGTCAGTACGCTGGATGTTCTCGATAGCCTGGATATTCATCACACAGGGACCTGGCGTTCGGATAAGGAAAGACAGCAATTGACACCTTTGATGCTCGAAAAAGACGGTATGCGGATTGCAGTACTCAATTATTCTTATGGATCCAACGCCTGGCCTGTGCCTGGTATGATGGCCTGGATCAATGAAATTCGCATGAAGGAAGAAATTCAGGCTGCACAAGCACAGAATCCCGATAAAATTCTTGTTTTCATGCACTGGGGCAATGAATATCAGTCATTTCCATCGCAAAAGCAAAAAGCACTGAAAGAGAAACTCTCAGATTGGGGGGCGGATTACGTCATCGGGGCACATCCCCATGTCTTGCAACCCATGGAATGGCATCATGACAATGCAGGTGAAAGTTTTGTTGCCTGGTCGCTTGGTAATCTCATTTCAAATATGTATTTTAAACGCACCGATGGCGGTGCTTTGCTTCACATGCAGTTGCGAAAAGAAAACGGAGAGGTGAGCATCAGTAAAGCCGGATATATTTTGTTGTATGTGTACAAATACCGGGATGAGAACAATCACATACAGTATCGCCTGCGGCCAATACATGAATACAGCGGTCATCCCGAATGCTTTGCTGATGATGCGTATGAAAAAATGCTGAAATACAAATCCCTTGCTGATCCGGTGATGAAGTATAACATCAATGTTCCGGCATGGGAAGACGAAATATATACATCGTATGAAGAAAAAACTGAATACATTCCTAAGCTTGGTTTTCCTGTTATGCCTGTCAAATACAGGCTTCAGTCAGGAAAGTGAACGCTCAGTCCTTGATATCCGTGTGGAGCCCGGACAGGCCGGAAACATTCTACACGATTCCCTGAAAACATCAGGTTTGCAATATGCCTTTCACCCCGACAGCATACACATGGACAACTTCCGTCTGGTGTTGGATCTGAATGCCGGCTGGGGAATGGAGAATGCCCGACCCATTACCAACAGCAAAGGCCTGGTTGATGAGTTGATTATTGAAGCCGAAAAACTGCCCGAAAGTGAACTGGCTGATTCCATTACTCTGTCTGAAGTGTTTTTTCTTGCCGATGAGGAGAAGGCACTGACCAACTGGTTTGAAATACTCAACTTCTCTCATAGCAGGAAAAAGCTTTCCAAAGCTTTCATTCAGACACGCAGCGGCAAGTTTTACCTGCCCGAAAACCTGAGCATTCCTGCTCAGTCATGCGTTGTTGTGCATGACAGTAGCGGTCGCCTTCTGAACAAAGCAAAAGATCATGTTATACTTGCCGACAGCTCCGGTGCCATCATTTCCCGCTTTTCATGGAATGCTGAGCGCATGAATTTTCCCGAAGATTCCCTCTTTAGCCTGGAAATCAACAATGTTTTTGCTACTACCGACAGCGTGGGCAACTGGAGTATTATTTACGGAGAGGGCAGACCTGCACGCCTGCCAGTGGAGTATGCCACATGGCTGGATAAACAACCCGGCATCTGGTCATGGTTGCGTTATGTACTGTGGGGAGCAGCCGGTGTATTGCTTATTCTGATTTTGATTCTCACATTCCGGAGGAAAGGGTGAATTCGAGCCGATTCGCCAGTTGGGGAATCCTGCTTCTCCCTTAGCTGACTAATCAGCACACCAAACTATTCAGTCACCTGTCCATCTTAATGAGCTTTTTCAAATAGGGTGATTTCCTCTCCGGCATGGAAACGATCAATTACCTTGCGATGGCGATATCCCATAATCTCACCCTGATATAGCAATCTCAAAAAAAGC
>JBKGYK010000020.1:0-41717 GCA_046546095.1 Bacteroidales bacterium | reverse complement strand
ATCCGGTCGGTGAGTGTGATCCAGCCAGGGCTCGAACCTGGGACCTACGGCTTAGAAGGCCGTTGCTCTAATCCAACTGAGCTACTGGACCGTTTTCTTTCGGGCTGCAAATATACAAAAATGATTTTATCTACCTTTTCTTTATTCAAAAAATTCTCTGTAAAGAAACATAGCTGCTGTTTGTGCCTGTCATGGCATGGGAATGCTCATAAGGAAAAACCTGAAAGAAATCCAATGCAGAACCTGTATAGTTTCATAGTGTAATCTACTGTTTGTTAACAAGCTCAGGTTAATAAAAAGCTTGCTTATGCGATATTTCCCCAATCTATATACACTATTTTAGTGCAAAAATCAGAATTTATGATAAAAGCAGGCATACTTGGAACAGATGATCACATTGGGTATTACCTGGAGCTTTTGAAACAACTTAACACATTTCAGGTTATTGGCTTACATGACATGAATCAGGAGCGTGTTTTGGATGTAAAGAAAAACTTTGGAATTAAGATATTCACACATCCTGATGAACTATTTGAAAATGTAGATGCACTCATCACAACTTCAGGCTACAGTTCATATCAACATCTGAAAACCGCTCTGCGCAAATCCAAACATATTTTCATAGACAAGCCCGGTCATTACAGCAACACGGAAACCCGTGAACTCATCAATCTGAGTGATGAAGCTGAGGTGATTGTGCAGGTAGGTTTCAGGCACAGGTTCAATCCGGCATTTCTGGCAGCCAGACCATTCATTCATCCCCGGGTGAGGATGATACAGACTCGTCGCATGCTTGCCTATAAGGAACATACTATGATTCATCCTGTCAATGATTTACTGCTGCACGATGTTGATAATATTCTTAGTGTTGTAGGTTCATCCATCAGAAAAATTTCTGCTTATGGCATCAGTTCTAACGGGCATCATCCGGATGTTGTCAATGCTTTCATTGAATTTCATAATGGCTGTATAGCCAATCTTACAGCATCGGTGGTTGCAGGACATGAAGAGCAAAAAGCCGTATTTTACAATCCACAGGATTATATTGAGGTGGATTTTTCCGGCCAGCAAGCTTATCGCTACACCAAACACAACAGTTCGGACATCTCCCTATTTGGAGAAAAAAAGAACGACATGAATTGCGATCCGATTCCGGTAAAATCTGCAAACGAAATGGCAGACGAGCTCGAAGCGTTTTCCAAAAGCATTCTTCTAACAGGCAGTCCTGAGGTGAGTCTTGAAAACACATCCAGAACTCTGGCAGTTATTCGCGAAATCAACAGCCGGTTGAAATTGACATCAAATTGTTCATAATTTGAAAACAATATCTTTACTTTGCAGCCGTTAATTATCAAAACATAATTAAGTATGCCCGGGAAATTACTTTGTTCAAGTCTGATTGTAATGCTATTAATCAGCAGCTTGCCTTCCTGTGATCTTATCAACCCTCCTGAACCCATTCCCTCTTACGTTCGCGTTGATACAGTCATGGTCGATAACAATACAGATTACGGTTCTGATTTTCACGCCATCAGTGACCTATGGGTATATGTTAACGGAACACTCATTGGCACATATGATGTGCCATTCACAGTCCCTGTATTACCTTCTGGTAATCAAATCATTACAATGGAAGCAGGGATTAAGGAAAATGGTCAGATCGCATCCCGGAGAATTTATCCCTTCTATACCAGTTTCAGAAATGATACCCTTCTCCCACCGGCAGACACCATTACCCTCAATCCGGTATATAAATATGAAGATGTAGATAATGCCTTTTTTGAGGATTTTGAAGATCTCGGGACAGGTTTTGAAACAACAGAAGCAAGCGACACCGTATTGATGACAGCAAATGATTCCAATTGCATGAGTGGAAAATGCGGATATTTCGCAGTTGATATATCCAGGCCAAATTTTGACTGCCGCATGGCAGAACCTGTTACTCTGCCGCCGGATTCAAAAGTGTATGCTGAGATCAGTTACAAATGCTCTGAACAGTTTACCATCGGTGTCTTTGCCATGGAATATTCCGGTGGTACATTTTCAGATGTCCGCTATCCGCTTTTGACCCTGTACAAATCCGAAGACTGGAACAAGGTTTATGTAAACCTGACTGATGTCATTGCCCAAACTCCGACGGCTCAGAAGTATCGTCTCTTTTTCAGTGCGAGTCATTCTGATGAAAATGATGTAAGTACAGGTGAAGTTTATCTTGATAACATAAAAATATTGCATTACTGATGAATGTTAAGAAACACAGGGCACTATATATTACATCCGACTATCTGGCTGCCGCCATTAGCTGGACACTTTTTTATCTTTTCAGAAAACTGGTAATAGAGCCACGTCTGCTGGACTTCCAGCCCGCAATTAAGCTTGAAACCCAGTTTATCCTTGGGATATTGCTTATCCCGGTTTTCTGGCTGACTTTACATGCACTCAGCGGCTATTACAGGGACATTTACCGAAAATCCAGGCTCAGGGAATTGTCTACAACATTTGCAACCACTCTTTTTGGTGTATTCATTGTTTTCTTTGTCCTGCTGCTTGATGATGTCGTAAATTCTTACAAGGACTATTATCAGTCATTTGGAATACTTTTTGGTCTGCAGTTTTTCATCACATACATCCCACGGGTGCTGATCACAACCAAAACCAATCACATGATTCGGGATCATAAGCTAAAATTCAATGCCATCATGGTTGGCAGTACCGAAAGGGCAGTCAAGCTGTATGAAGAAATTGCATACCAAAAGCCATACAGTGGACTGAATATCATAGGCTTTATACCCATCCGTAAGAAAAAACACTATCAGCTTCAGGATTATTTGCCGGCTCTTGGCACAATTGATGAAATAGAAAAACTTGCATCGAAACACAAAATCGAAGAGGCAATCATTGCAATAGAATCAACAGATCACAGCAAGATACAGGAAATCATCAATGCATTACAAGGCACCCAGCTCACAATAAAAGTAATTCCCGATATGTATGACATTTTGATTGGTAAAGTACGGATGACACATATTCTGGGAACTCCTCTGATTCAGATTCGCAAACACCTTATGCCTACCTGGCAGGTTCACACCAAGCGACTGATGGATATTGTTGTTTCCTGCATGGCTCTGCTGATTCTCTCTCCATTGTATCTTGCCATTTCAATTGGTGTAAAAATGTCATCTAAAGGCCCTGTATTATACTCACATGAACGCATTGGGCGAAATAAAAAGCCATTCAAAATTTACAAATTCCGTTCGATGTTCACAGGTGCTGAAAAATTTGGCCCGAAACTCTCCAGCGAGGGCGACAAAAGAGTAACAAAATTCGGGCGATTCCTTAGAAAAACACGCATGGACGAACTTCCCCAGTTTTATAACGTTTTGCGTGGTGATATGGCACTGGTAGGCCCTCGGCCTGAACGCCAGTATTTCATTGACCAGATTGTAAAAGAAGCTCCGCATTATCATCTGCTACACAAAGTCAGGCCTGGCATCACATCATGGGGACAAGTCAAATACGGCTATGCTGAAAATGTGACTGAAATGATAGAGCGCCTGAAGTATGACATTCTCTACATAGAAAACATCTCACTTGCAGTGGATTTTAAAATTCTGATTTATACAATCTTAACCGTCATCAAAGGACGCGGTAAGTAAGCATGCCGGATATCAGCTTAAGAGCTTTTGCACCTCCGGATGATCAATAATCTTTTCCATAAGTCTGTGCATCGGATAATCCGGCAATGCAGACAGGCTGACCATGTTTATCCCGGCAGGGATCTCTCCCTCAAGCAGATAAATCCGCGCTTTAATACTTTGATGGCTAAGCACATGTGCCTTACAGTCACTAACAAATAATATACCAGCATTCCTGAAACTGTATTTCTCCATGGCTTTTGCAAGTACCTGTTCATCGGTGCCTGCCCTATCCATCTCAACATTAGGAAACTCATACAGTGAACGCCATATATCAGCATCCCCGCGTTTAACCAGAGCAAGTTTGCCTTCTGATTGCCATACAAAATAGCATATGTATCTGCTACGCTTTTTTGTGGCCTTCCCTTTCACAGGGCGCTGCTGCTGAATCCCTTGCTGAAAGGAGAGGCAATGCATCTGTACCGGACATTGCCTGCACAAGGGTACTTTTTTACACAACAAGGCCCCGAATTCCATGATGGCCTGATTAAAAAGAGCCGGTTTTTTACGGTCAAATATCTCATCAAGTGCACTGCATGCAGTTTTCTCAAATTCGGAAGTATCCACCGGAACGGAAAGATCAAACAACCTGGATATCACCCGCCTGACATTCCCGTCCATTACCTGCACCGGCTCATCATAAGCAAAGGAAGCAATGGCAGCAGCAGTGTAGTGACCAATTCCCCGGAGGCTCCGCAGACCTTGTGCATTTCCCGGCAATTTTCCATCCAGATGTTTGGTAACATACCGGGCAGCAGAAAGTAAATTTTCAGCACGACGGTAGTAACCCAGCCCCTGCCACTGCAGCATGAAAGCATCATCATCAGCAGCAGCCAGGCTTTGCACATCAGGATAAGCCTTCACAATCCGCTGGTAGTAAGCAAGGCCGGTAGAAACACGTGTCTGTTGGAGGATAACCTCAGACAACCAGATTTTATAGGGATCCCGTGTCTGGCGCCATGGCAAGTCCCTTGCATTTCTTTGGTACCAATCAGCAATTTTTTGTCCGCTATCTTTCATTCTGTAAAAATAAGAGATTGTATTAATTGATAAAAACCATTGCAGGTTTGAAAAAAGTATTATATTTGCACTTCCTTAAAAATCAATAGTTAAACAAACATTTTAAAGAATAATACAATGACGAAAGCAGACATCGTAAACGAAATTTCAAAAAACACAGGAATCGAGAAAGTGGTTGTTCAACGGACAGTTGAAGAATTCATGAACACTGTAAAAGACGGATTGGTAAAAGGTGACAATGTTTACCTGAGAGGTTTTGGTAGCTTCATCATCAAGCAGCGTGCTGAAAAAACAGCCCGTAACATCAGCAAGAATACAACCATTACCATTCCTGCTCACAAAATACCGGCATTCAAACCTTCGAAGACTTTCGTTAACGAAGTAAAAGAGAACAATTAATTTTTTTTTCAGACTTTAAAATTCATTCATATGCCAAGCGGTAAAAAAAGAAAAAGACACAAGATCTCTACGCATAAACGCAAAAAACGCCTGCGTAAAAACAGACACAAAAAGCATTAATTTTTCCACTCATCTTATTTTAACCAAAGCTTTAGGGAGCCTAAAGCTTTGGTTTTATTAGCACCAGGATCGTGAGTAAAAAGAAACAAGGAAATAATGATCTTATTGTTGAAGTAAAACCTTCAGGTCTACGCATTGCCTTATTAAAAAACGACCAGCTTACAGAACTTCAGGAAGAAAACAACAACCACAGGTTCTCTGTTGGTGATATTTATCTGGGCAAGGCAAGGAAATTAATGCCCGGCCTCAACGCAGCATTTGTTGATGTAGGATATCACAAGGACGCATTTTTACATTACCTGGATCTCGGTCCCAATTTCAATTCCCTGAAAAAGTTTTACCAGATACTGTTGAATCCCAAAACAAAAAACCGTCCGTCCAACAGAATAAAACTTGAGCCGGAAATCAACAAGAACGGGAGTATATCTGATGTATTGAAAAATGGTGAAAATGTGATTGTTCAGATAGCCAAAGAGCCCATTTCACAAAAAGGGCCACGATTGGCTTCTGAAATAAGCATTGCCGGCAGAAACCTGGTAGTCATGCCATTTTCAAATAAGGTATCTGTATCCCAAAAGATATCTTCTGCATCGGAAAAACGAAGGCTCATTAAGCTCATTGAAAGCATTAAGCCAAAAAACTATGGCGTTATCATTCGTACAGCCGCCCAAACAAAAAAAGTCGCTGATCTTGACAAAGAGCTAAGGTACCTCATTGACAAATGGGAAAAAGGCATCAAACGTGTACAGAATGCAAAACCTCCAATGCTGATCGTTGGAGAAATCAACCGGACGGAAGCCATGTTGCGTGACGTACTCAACAAAGATTTTGGACACATCATGGTAAATGATGAGGCAACTTTCATTGAGTTAAAAAAGTATCTGCAGGAAATTGCACCGGACAAAGCAAATATTGTAAAACTCTTTAAAGGCAAAACACCCATTTTTGAGTATTACAATATTGAAAAACAGATAAAAACGCTCTTCGGTAAAAATGTTCCCATGAGAGACGGGTCATACCTTATCATTGAACATACCGAAGCACTGCACGTTATTGATGTCAACAGCGGCAACAAAAAGCACACCAAAGGACAGGAAGACAATGCCCTTGCTGTAAATATGACGGCTGCCGAAGAAATATCACGCCAACTGAAACTCCGCGATATGGGAGGCATCATTGTCATTGATTTTATCGATATGCAGGATGCAAATCACCGGCAGCAGTTATTTGAAAAGATGAAAATTGAAATGGCAGACGAAAGAGCTAAATTCCAGATTCTGCCCTTAACAAAATTCGGTCTCATGCAAATCACCAGGCAACGCGTCCGTCCGGAAATGCATATACAAACCGAAGAAACCTGTCCGACCTGTCAGGGCAAAGGAAAGATACAAGCCGGCATACTGGTGGTGGATGAAATTGCCAACAAACTTCAGGCAATCTCTAAACAAAATACGATTAAACAGGTTAAGATAAAAACACATCCGTTTCTTGAAGCATATATTAACAAAAAACGCGGATTGTTGAGGTCTTTGAAAAAGACATGGCAGAAAAAATTCAAAATTCAGATCACTGTAATTGCGGATACGTCCTATACATTGACTGAATACCATTTTTTCAACAACAAGGACGAGGAGATATCTTAAACATTCACAATCAAATTTTTCGGCTATGAAAAAATTAATGTCATTAAGTATTGTATTATTACTGACAGGCTTAAGCTATTTGCTACCCCTGCATGGGATGGCTCAGCAGGCTAACCCGGTTACCTGGGAACTAAAAACTGAACGAGTTGACGACACCCACGCCAGACTTATCATGGATGCCAGCATTGAAGATAACTGGCACCTGTACACCATGAATTTTCCCGATGGCGGGCCGGTACCATTGCACTTCAGTTTTGATGAATCTGATAATTTCAGACTTATCGGAGATGTAAAAGAATCACCGGAGCCGGTAGAGTCTTTTGATGATGTTTTTGAAGTTGACATCAAATACCAGGAAGGGCATGCCACCTATACCCAGAAAGTTGAAATCCTGAGTACGGAGGATTTCACCATTACCGGACTAATTGACGGACAAGCCTGCTTTGAAGACGGGCAATGCGTACTTGTATCCAAAGACCTTTCATTCAACATCAAGGGAAAACCTGCAAAAAGCGAAGCTGCTGAAGATGTAAAAAAAGAGGAAAGTACAGAACACAAGACAAAGTCAACAGACAAGAAAAGTGAGGTTTCTAAACAATCGGAAGCACCTGAAAAAAACACTGATGATAAAGTGCAGCCGAAAACGAAGGATGTACAATCAGCTGATTCACAAACCAAAAGCACACAAGGCGACAAAAAAGAAAAAGATGGGAAAAGCGGTCTCATCGGTTTCATTCTTATTGCCATTGGTGGAGGACTTGCAGGAGTGCTGACACCCTGTGTTTTTCCAATGATCCCTATGACAGTAAGCTTTTTCATGCAGGGTAACCAAAGTCGTGCAAACGGAATTTTCAAAGCCCTGGTATTTGGCATTTCAATCATGTTGCTATATACACTGGTTGGTCTCATCGTCTCTCTGACAAGTGCCGGTGCTGATCTTACCACAACCCTGAGCACATCCTGGGTTGCCAACAGCATTTTCTTTGTTTTATTTTTGATTTTTGCATTCTCTTTTTTCGGATTATTTGAAATTGTCCTGCCCTCAAGCCTGGCCAACAAAACAGACAGACAAGTTGACAAAGGCGGTATGCTGGCATCATTTTTCATGGCACTCACACTTGTGATTGTCAGTTTCTCATGTACAGGCCCCATTGTTGGTGCCCTCCTGGTGAAAGGTGCAGCCAGTGGCAGCTGGATTGAACCCACCCTGGGCATGGCGGGCTTCGGATTTGGTTTTGCATTGCCATTCACACTGCTGGCAATTTCCCCGGGTTGGCTGAAAAAACTCCCCAAATCAGGTGGCTGGATGAACTCTGTAAAAGTTGTATTTGCATTCATCCTGCTGGCATTCTCAATGAAATTCATTTCCAACATCGACCAGGCATATAACCTCAACTTCCTTAGCCGTGATCTTTACCTTTCCATCTGGATTGTACTTTTCATGCTTCTGGGGGTATATCTGCTGGGGAAAATCAAATTTTCGCATGACAGTGACGTTCCCCACATAGGGGTTTTCCGCCTGTTGCTGGTGATTGCATCTTTCAGTTTTGCAGTTTATCTTATACCCGGCTTGTTCGGTGCCAATCTTTCATCTATTTCGGCGATAATCCCACCCAAAACAGCCCAGAAATTTGACATTAACGCTTCCGGTGCTGCACACAGCACAGCTCAACCAATGGACGAGCTTTGTGAAGAACCCTTATACAGCGAGAACCTGCATTACCCATCCGGAACCCGTGGATATTTTGATTATGACCAGGCCAGAGAGTGTGCCCTTGAACAGGACAAGCCATTGTTACTGTATTTTACCGGCCATTCCTGCAGCAACTGCAAAAAGATGCAGTCTGAAGTATGGTCAGACCCACGGGTGATGGATTACATCAACAATAAGTATATCACAGCTAAACTGTACGTGGATGAACGCACTGAAGTGGAAGAAGACAAATGGTTCACATCTGAAATTGACGGCAAGCTGAAAAAAACATTGGGCAAAATGAATATGGATCGGCAGATTCGTGATTTCGATGTAAATTCACAACCTTATTATGTGATAATTGATCCCGAAACAGAAAAAATGCTGACAGAAGAAACCCTGCGTTTTGAAACCGATCCGGAAAAGTTCATTGACTTTCTGGATAAAGGATTGGAAGCCTTTGATAAATAATCAAACAGAAGCAATAGTGAAAGGCTGTACGCTGCATAGTGTACAGCCTTTTTATATTCCCGCAGCCGTCAGATATTGATGTTTTTTCTATAGCTTTTTTAATTCAACAAAAAAGCTTGTTCCGCTTCCTGCTTTGGTTTCAAAATAAATCCTCCCCTGCATATTATCAACAATACCTTTTACAATACTAAGTCCCAGACCCATACCGGAAGTCTTGGTCGTAAAATTGGGTGAGAAAATCTTATCATGCATCTCTTCAGGAATTCCCACTCCGTTATCAGCTATTTCAAGCAGATAATGATCCCCCTTATCATCAAGACGGATACGCACAATGCCGGTTCTGTGATCAGGTATAGACTGCAGGGCATTCTTAATCAGATTATTAAGAACACGCATGATTTGCTCCTTATCAGCCATAATAATTGCTTCCCCCTCAACATTGTCTCTGATATCAATTACAGTACTGCTGAGGCCGGAGAAAAGCTGTTTCACCCGCTCAATTCTTTCCTTCAAATCCAGCTTTTCTCTTTTACGCAATTGAATTTTTGCAAAATTGCTGAATTCGGTGGCAATATTAGACAAGCTGTCAATTTGTTCTATCAGGGTTTTGCTGACTTTATCAACCATATAATCCAAATCGGGATCTTTGTCCTTGTATGCTTTTTCCAGATGCTGCACACTAAGTTTCATCGGAGTCAGTGGATTTTTGATCTCATGAGCAATTTGCTTAGCCATCTCGCGCCAGGCAAATTCCCGCTCACTACGGGCAAGCTTTTCAGCACTTTCAGCAAGTTCATCAACTTTGCGATTATATTCCTGCACAAGGCTGCCCAGCTCATCATCACCAGCATAGGATATTTTCCTGTTACGCCGGGATATATCCATTTTACGCAAACTGTTTTCTATCATTTTTAAGGGTCTGGTCAGTTGATTACTGGTGAAGATTGCAATCAGTATCACCAGAATAAATAAAATCAAATACACATTGAGCAAGGCAACGGTAAGGCTGGATATCTCCTGGCTAAAATCCTGCTGTCTTGCAAAATACGGCAGATTGATATAAGCAAGTATCTCTCCGTTTTCATTTCTGAAAGGCAGATAAGCTGACAAATAATCCATCTCTCCAATGGTTTCATTCTGCACAAAATAATTGTTCCCGTTATCCCTGATTCTGTATAAAGCGTCCGGGCTCATGCGCTTTCCGACAAGTCCCTTTTCATACAACTCCATGCGGGAGGATGCCAGCAATCTACCACCCGTATCGAACAAATTGATATCGGTATAAAACACATTGGAAAACTTTACAAGAAGATAATTCAGATATTCTTCCATTGATTTGTCAAGCTGCTGTTCATTTCCCAGCTTATGGTTAAGCTCCACAAGAACAGACTGCATTTTTTCCTCAATATTGTCCTTTTGTTTATCTCTGTATTTTTGAATATAAAAGATAATGCTCACGGTTCCGATAACAATAATCGATAAGGATAAAATTAAAACAAGGTACGTCTGAAAGCGGTTTTTCAAACTGCCCATGCGTGCCCCGCGTTTGTGTCGTCTGATGAAGTACGCAATCAGATACACAACGTTCATCAGCATAAACAGAATAAAGAAAATGTAGGTAAAAAATATTGAGTATGACTGTAGGTCTTCGGTTTCTCTGCTGATGATGATAAAATTATCACTGTCCGGATTATATACCAGGTGGGTATAACCGCTTTTCTGATATCGGAAAAACTCCTCTGCATCTGTTTTGAAATCTTTCTGCAAGGAATACTCATAATCTCCTTTGCTGCTAATGAGATTTGACATATAATACTTGGCATACGAAATATCGCCACTGTACTTCTTGGGCATCAGCGATTTCTCCAAAAGCAATTCAGGATAACCCGGGCCCTCCACATGCACCCTTGAATCCAGCTCAACATAAAGAACGGTATTAAGACTATCGGTAACAGCAACAGGAATAGCTCCCAGATAAGAAATCCGCCCATTGTTGTTATCAAGAAAATAGAAATCTGTCCCGGGGATCAGGATTCCTGATGTCTCCAGCATGGTATCAAAGAATTTCTGGCAATGCATTGCTACATTATCCGGCTCAATAATAAGGCTGTCATTTTCATCACACAGGGATAACTGAAAATTGAATTTACTCAGATAAGCTGCCAGGTACTTGTCCTGAAAATAATCATATGCCTTATCATAATCGCCTGTATTTAGCTCCTCAATCAGCTTGTCGTCCTCACAAAGCTTTGTATTCATTTTTCCAATGAAGTATTCAGCTCCTGCATCACGCTCATTGGACAAATTCAAGGCCAGCACCTTACTCTGTTTTTCCTTTTTGGCATTTAGAACTTCACTGAAAAAGGATGTGATCAATAAAGCAAGCAGGAATGTATAGAGCAGCAGAATATAGTATGACATCTTTTTCTTTGTTAAGCCAGTCCATGCAATCACATAAACGAGTACGATCAGCGAAAGAAGACTGACAATATTCAGGCTTTGTTCAGCGATCAACCAGTTGATAACAGGAATCAAAACCAGGAAAAACACACCGGAAATTTTCCAGAAAACCTGCTTAATGAGTTTTCTGGATTCCAGCATCAATCTGTCAATAATAAAACCATTGGCTATCAACAGCATCAAGCCAACTGCAAGCCCTACATACGAGAAATAGTTGAGTTCAAGAAGTTGTTTAAAGTCAAAAGGAATATTTGAATTCTGTATAATGCCCTGTATCTTCATCAGGCTGAAAAACACGATCAACAAGGAAACAGCACTTACGACAAGTGCAAGCACAATTTGTAAAACTTCGGGCAATTTGCGTCTGCGCAATCTGAAATACTTGTGAAACAATAAAGCAAAGAAAAAAACCAGTATGGCATTGATAAGAATTCCACCGAGAGAATCATTGATGACTGACTCTGCATAATGAATGGGAGAAAAAAGCTCCAGTTGCATCCATGTGGCAGGAAAATCAAAATACAGTATCAGAAAACGCAATAACACAAGATCAGCTACCAGAGCCAGGAATAGCCAGTTTGGTTGTCTGAGGGTTTCTGCGATAAAACCGTACCCAAAATACATGGCCGTTAACAAGCTCAGAAACGCCAGTAGAAACAGGATAGCTGACAAATCACAGGTGAGCCGGTCAGTGATGGGTTGGTCTTTTGCAACAAGACTAAACAAATATTGTCCCTTTAGATGAACCGGGCTTCCTTTGTCAGGATTGATGGTGACGCTTATCTCTTCGGGCAGGTTATACACGGCCGGGAATCCTTCAGGCAAATAGGGATTATCATATTCATAAATGCGCTGTAGCAGGATGGTAGCCACAAATGTTTTTTCCTGCTGTACCCTGCATGTCATGATGTAATACCCGTTGGGTTTCTTTTTTACAACGATTTCCTCGCCGGGCAGGTCGGCATAAATCAAAGGCATAAGCCGGTCGCTCCAGCATACAAGACGCGAGGAGTCAAACACATAAAATGAAATCATCCGCTCAGACATATAATTCTCATGTCTGCGAAATACGGAACGACAGACAGAATCTTCTGCGGACTTTTCACCGATGGCATCCAATTCATCAAAAACATCCTCAACAAAATCCAGTTGCAGCTCAAGTTGGGATTGTATCTGATCTACCTGGATTTTTTCTTCTGCAGGAGTTTCTGCATTGCGCTGCATGAGCAGAGCAATGATAAAACTCAGGCTAAAAACAAGCAATGAAATCAGTAGATATCTGAATTTTCTCATATGTGACAGCATTTGGGTTAAAAATAATCAATATTCAGAGAAAATGCATGATTTTTTGAAAAGCTTATGATGCCTGAGCAAAAAACGGACACCTGCCATGCCTGCCGAAATGCCACAATCATTGGTCACAAAAGCAACAAACCTGCTTCATCGCTCGCTTATGCATGATGGTATGGCTCGTTTTTTATGATGGTAAAGACACGGTACAATTGCTCGGCAAAGATAATTCTGATTAACTGATGAGAGAAAGTCATGCTACTCAGTGATATTTTTGTATCGGCACGCTGATACACAGCTTTTGAGAATCCCCAGGCTCCACCTACAACAAAGACAACCTGCCGTACAGCTCTCATCTGTAACTTTTCAATAAAACCGGCAAATTCCACAGAACTCATTGACAAGCCGTTTTCATCCAGCAGGATAAGGTAATCACTGTTTTCTGTCTTATCCAGGATTTTCATCCCTTCTTGTTCTTTCACCTCTTCTTCGCGCAAAGCCCCACGGTTTTTGATATCGGATATCTCAATGGTTTCGATCCGGGCATAACGCTGCAGGCGCTTCAGGTACATGGATAGTATGGGTTGAAATTGTTTCTTTTCCGTTTTCCCGATGAAGATAAGCTTTATTTTCATAAAATATTCATTAACTTTGTACAAATCCGAACAGTAATTACAAATTGCACTGCTTTGGTTTAATTTTTGCTGGGATAAAGTAACTAATTTAAGCGAACATGAAAAAGGTCAAAAATCTCATCTTCATACTTTGCATTCTTGGCACAGCCATCACTGCAAAAGCTGCACCTGCCTTTGATATTCCGGTAAAGATATTTAAGGCCATCGAACTTGGCAATATTGAAAATCTCAGCGATTATTTCAACGAATCGGTAGAATTAATTCTGATGGACGAGGAGGGCATATACAGCAAAGCCCAGGCCACACAGATCCTAAAGGATTTTTTCAACAAAAACAGGCCGGAATCCTTTTCTGTTTTGCATCAGGGTGGCAGCGAAAAAGTAAAATATGCCATTGGTACTCTGGAAACAAAATCAGGAAAATACAGAATAAACTTCCTTGTCAAAATGAGAGATAAGGAGCCACTGATACATCAACTAAGAATACAGGAGGAATAATGAATTACGAAGATTATCTGAATGAAATCATTCAGCTTGCGATGAGAGAAGATCTGGGTGAAGGAGACCATTCATCAATTGCATGTTTTAACGGAAATGAAAAAGGAAATGCCAGAATATTTGCCAAAGAATCTGGCGTTTTGGCTGGTGTAGAAGTCGCCAAGGCTGTTTTTGCGGCCTATGATAAAAACATCAAAGTAGAAACCTATCTCGTAGATGGGGACACCATTGGCCCGGGAGATGAAATACTGACTATCTCCGGTAATAAGCGCAACATCCTGACAGCAGAACGGGTCGTGTTGAATTTTCTGCAACGAATGAGTGGCATAGCCACAAAAACCAGAGAATATACAGATGCTATCCATGGAACAAATGCCAAAATCCTTGATACCAGGAAAACCACCCCCGGAATGCGCCTGCTTGAGAAGGAAGCAGTAAGAATCGGCGGTGGTAAAAATCACAGGATGGGGCTATATGACATGATCATGCTGAAAGACAACCACATTGATTTTGCCGGTGGCATCTGTAAAGCAATAAACATGGCTAAAGCTTACCTGAAAAAGAAAGACATCGATATTCCCATTGAAATTGAAGTAAGAAACTTTGAAGAACTCGATCAGGTCCTGGAATCTGACAAGGTTGACAGGGTTATGCTTGACAATTTCACAATTGAAGATACCCGGCAGGCCGTAAAACATGTCAATAAACGCATCGAACTCGAAAGCTCAGGGGGAATTACATTAAAAAATCTCAGGGCATATGCTGAAACAGGTGTGGATTATATTTCTGTGGGGTCACTTACACACCACATAAAAAGCCTGGACATTTCTCTATACGTAGTATAATCCATGAAGAAACTTCGGTATCTTAAACTATGGCTAAAAGATAAAGCAAAACGATTCTCCCTGCCGGGCTTTGACAAATACCCCATTTACGATATTGGAAAATTTTTTATGCGGGGGATACAAAAAGGCTCTATAGGACAAAGAGCTGCCAGCGTAGCCTTCTCTGCGTTTTTGTCAATTTTCCCGGCAATCATCTTTTTGTTCACACTGATTCCCTATGTTCCTATTGAAAACTTCCAGGAATCATTGTTAAACCTGCTGGAAACTTTTCTTCCCGATAATGCATTTGCAACGCTGGAAGACACCATCGTGGACATTATCACAAAACAAAGGGGCTCCCTTTTGTCTATCACATTTTTCTTTGCCCTCTTTGTAGCTTCCAATGGTGTGATCTCACTGATCAGGGCTTTTAACAACTCATACCATTCCATAGAGTACAGAAAATGGTGGACACGCAGACTGGTATCTATTCTTTTGGTTTTCATACAGTTTGTTCTGATCACAATTACCATCGCACTGCTGACAATCAATGAATCACTGTATGAGAAATTCTTTGATGATTCAAAACTACTCTGGTATGTATTTCTTGCAATCCGGGTAATCATCATTCTGGCATTGTTCTTCTTCAGCACGTCATTTATTTACTATCTGGCTCCCGCCCGACGCGGCAGATTTAAGTTTATTTCACCCGGAGCTACACTGGCAACGCTTCTGATGGTCATTTCATCTTATGGCTTTTCATTCTTTGTCAATAACTTCGGGCAATACAATAAACTCTACGGATCCATTGGTACAATCATCATTATGCTGATCTGGATATACATCATGAGTTTCGCTGTTATTATTGGTTTTGAACTCAATGCCAGCATCATGGAACGTGGCAGACTGAAAAACAATACTGAGGAAGGATAGAATTACTCATTACCTCGTAAAGGGTAAATAATGCCTTTGCTGATCATCATATAAAACAAGCATATATACACCGGGAGCCAGGTGATCAATGCGGATGGCATCCTGCACAACAGCAAGCTTTCCTTCACTGAGCACCAAAGCTTCCGGAGACAGTATCCTGTACAAATCCGCTTTGTCAGACTTCTCCGGAATTAGCAACAATTCCGGATGAAGGCTCAGCTCTTTCTTATCATCAATGCATGCTGCTCCCGGCAACAGGGCCGGATGTTTCACTGCAGGATTCATCCTGGCAAGAAAATCAATGGTAATATGCAGGCATTGAGTGAACTCATCCGGCTTCAGCCTGAGTTGGCTTTTCTCCAGGTAAAAACAGTGGTCATCTTCCTCAAATAAGTGCAGTTCATTATAAATATCCAAACTGTCAAGTCTTGCTGAAAGGTACTCCGAACCATATAGCACCGGCAACAGATCAATATTATAAGCCGGCCCGATATCATATGGCACCGTGGAATCATCCATCCCATGAATAAAGCATACCGGAGTTTGATTCCATCTGTCAATAAAATGCATTTCTGTCAGCCCGCCCCAGTGTGAAATCACTCCTGCAACATCGCTGGTCAGATGCTGATGATCACCATTACAGTCAATGCACTGCAGATCCGGATGGATATGGTCAGCATAAGTTTCGGCAGGCCGCTCTTCATCATCAAGAAATGCTGCTGTCAGCGATGCAATACTCCCGGCAGAATTACCAAGCAAATAAATCTGATTGGTATCTATGCCATATGTTTCATACCTGGCTTTAAAGTAGCGAATGGCTGCATTCACATCCTGGGAGGCTCTGTATGCTGCCCTTATCAGACTTTCCCCGGAAACCGGATTGTATCCCAGACGATAATCCACAGATGCAACTGTATAGCCGTATGCTGTGAGACTGTCTGCATATGCCTGCATATCAATCCATCGGCGGTTGCCAACAAGGAAAGAGCCACCAAAAACCGTAATCACCAGCGGCCTGTATGACAAAGTATCACCTTCAGGAGCATGAAAATCAAACTGCAACTCTCTGTCAATCCCCAGGTAAGTTTCTCCTGAGGCATAGGTCACATCTCTAACGCTTTCCTGCTCATCAAACACCCTGCTTACATAGCGCTGTGACATCACTTTGGAAGTTATGCCTGATAAAACAATCATCAGCACTAAGACACAATATTTGCTCAATTTTTCCGGCATTTTGGATATACAAAATTAAAAAAAATATCCCCGGACAGTATTAAATCACAACCTGTAATCAAAAAAAACGTATATTTGAATAAACTCCAGTACTATGAAAACTACAAAAATATTTTTCATAATCTCTCTGGCATTCTTCGCTTGTCAGCATCCTGAGAACAAAATTAAGCCAGAACCAACTGACATAAAAGAAGCTGCCTTTATATGGAAAAGCGACAGCCTGGGAGATTATTATCACAAACATTCTAAAATCCTCATCCCTGTAGAATTTGAAAGGCCATACACGCGGAAATCCTATTTGAGCTTAAACAACGGCCTGGGCAGGCACTCTATTTATCATGATTTTGCAGATACCGTAGGTGAGCTGAAAAGCAAAGATACTTCAATGATAACCGTTGATAATGTCAGCGGCAAGCTTGGTGAAATAGATTTTGGCCCGGTAGCGTTTCAGGTCAGCAAGAGAACAGGAAGTGAACCTGACAGCATTGCCGGGGAGATATCCCTGGACTTTTTCAAAGGCCGGGATTTGCTGATAGATTTCAAAGATGGCTGTATCCAGATTGCTGATTATTTTCCCTGGTCGGAAAAAATGGAATTTGTAGAATACCAGGTTTATCATGATGATAAAATTCTGATCCCGGTGAAGATGTCTGACTTAGACATGACATTTTTGCTCAATCCGGAATCAACTCTTTTTGTTGTTTTCAATCCGGAGTGTGACTTATCAGAAATCAGGATTGCCACGCAAATATGGCAGATCCCGGACAGACGAAGTATTTCGGATCCCAATCCCGCCTTTGATGGCATCCTGGGATACTCTTTTTTGAAAGACAAGAAACTACTGATCAGACCAGATGATTCCTTAATCGCAATCCTTGACAGCATTCCGGAATAACTGCCAGACTTTTTCCCGGGGCAATTCTGCGGTAAAGGTCATGCTTTCTTTCCTGACAGGATGACTTATGGTGATGCTTCGTGCATGCAGTGAAATATTTCCATCCGGATTTGATCTTGGAAATCCATACTTCAAATCGCCTCGTATAGGACAACCCACATGGGCAAGCTGACAACGTATCTGATGATGTCTGCCGGTCAGCAAATTGATTTTCAGCAGGTAATAATGCTCACTCCGCCCAATGATTTCATAATCAAGAACAGCTTTCTTTGCATCTTTATCATTGGGATCGGCTGAGTATGATTTGTTTTGTTTTGGATTTTTTTTCAGAAAATCCACGAGCCGTTCTTTTGTTTTTGGGGGCTTATTTTTCACCAGTGCCAGATATGTTTTTTGAGGGTGCTGATCTTTAAACTGCTTATTGAGCCTGGCCAGGGCCTTGCCAGTTCTTGCCAGAATAATAACACCGCTAACAGGTCTGTCCAGACGATGAACAAGACCCATAAACACATTTCCGGGTTTACTGTATTTCTTTTTAAGATATTGTTTGCAATGTTCTATCAATGGAAGATCACCGGTATCATCACCCTGCACGAGCATCCCTGCAGGCTTATTAATCACAAGCAGATGATTGTCTTCATACAGCACTTCCGGATCCGATTGCCCCTTATTTTCATTTCCCATCAATACTGTTCATTTTCATTCGGAAAATCCAGTCGCTTTACATCTTCAATGTATTTTGACACAGCTGATTTTATTTCTTTTGATAAATCATGATATCGTCTGAGAAACCGGGGTGAGAACTCCTGCGTGATGCCCAGCATATCATGCAGTACCAGTACCTGACCATCGACCTGTGAGCCCGCTCCTATACCAATGATGGGGATTTTTATTTCCCTGGCCAGTTGGGCAGCAAGTTCTGAAGGAATTTTTTCAAGTACAATGGCAAAACAACCAAGCTCTTCGAGCAGATGAGCATCTTCAATCAGTTTTTCAGCCTCTTCCTCTTCAGTAGCACGAACCACATAAGTTCCGAATTTATGAATGGCCTGCGGAGTGAGTCCAAGATGTCCCATAACAGGTACCCCTGCTGACAATATACGCCTGATGGATTCCTCCACTTCGGCCCCCCCCTCCATTTTTATGGCTGCGGCTCCGGTTTCTTTCATGATTCGGATGGATGATTTCAGGGCAAGCTTAGAATTACCCTGGTAGGTGCCAAAAGGCAAGTCAACAACCACCAGTGCCCTGTTAACAGCCCGCACAACACTGGCTGCATGATATATCATATGGTCCAGTGTAATCGGCAGGGTTGATTCATATCCCGCCATTACATTGGAAGCAGAATCTCCGACAAGAATTACATCAATATTTGAAGTATCCAGCAGGCGTGCCATAGAATAGTCATAGGCTGTCAGCATAGCAATTTTATCATCACTTTCCTTCATAGCCTGCAATACTTTTGTTGTTACGCGTCTTACATTTTTATATGTCGACATAGCTTTATTTTTGCAAATCAGAAAATAAGTCTAATTTTGAAACGTTATCATTTGTTGGTTGATAATGTATCATTTTACAAAATTGACAATATTTTTTAAATAACATTGATTAAATGAAGAATTTTACGCCGATTATCATAATTACCGGCCTTTTTCTGGCCTTTACAGCATGCAATGACGAACTGGATGTAAATGCTGAATGGGAAAACATTCCTGTAGTCTATGCACTTATGAATCAAAATGATACTGTCCATTACATTAAGGTAAACAAGGCATTTTTGGGTGATGCCACAGCCCAAAGCATGGCTACAGAAAGTGATTCCCTGTTTTATGACCATGCCACCGTTTATGTAAATCAAATGATGAATGGTAACATTGTAAAAAGATTTGATTTTGTTGAAGTAGATACAATTCCAAAACCGGAAGAAACTGAAGAAGGAGAAATCAATTTTGCCTCAGACCGGAATACAATATACGTTTATGTTGGAGAGATTGAAGCCTCCAACAACGCCGGTGAGAATTATAAATACGAATTGAATGTTGATGTTCCCGGCAAAGACGAAAAGTGTACCAGTGAAATTGAACTGATTCGCGGTGCCTCCATAATAAATCCTTCATCATTTCGGCAAATTGCCATGGATCGCTTCGATACAGGAAAAGTAAATGCCGATTACATCACCGGAGAAAACGGAAATCTCTATCAAATGATATTTAAATTTTACTATCTTGAAGTAAATGAATCCGGTGATACTGCAAAAAATCTTGAACCCATAACAATCGAATGGCCGGTCAATGAATCTACGGATCCCGGACAGGAACTGCCTTTATCCTTTTCTGTAGATAAATTTGTCGATAAACTAATTGAGCAGGTACCTGAGAAAGAAGGAGTAACAAGACTCGTACGTTATCCAAACTCTGTTTCATTCACCCTATATGCGGCTGATGAGTATTTCAGAATTTATTCCGAAATCAATGCTCCTTCAGGTGGTGTTGTACAGGAAAAACCATTTTTCACCAACATAAACAATGGAATTGGTTTGTTTGCTGCCAGATTTACACAAACCAAATACAATGCTGTTACAACAGCAACCATAAATGAACTCTCCACCAATGATGCCACATCGCATCTGAACTTTGCCAATCAAAACAACCCGTATTACCAGTCACAAAGATGACGTAATGTCAGCCATTTATTATAATCCTATCGGAGATCACACAAAAACATGACAATTTTACCCCATTCCTGTTGATTTTGGCCGTGGCATAATGATTGATACCACTAATGGTGAAATCATAAAATTGTAAACTTTTAAATCTTAAAATAATATTATGGGTAAAATAATTGGAATAGACTTAGGAACAACCAACTCATGTGTTTCTGTAATGGAAGGGAATGAGCCGGTTGTAATCCCAAACAGCGAAGGAAAACGCACCACACCATCGGTAGTGGCATTTGTTGAGAATGGGGAAAGAAAAATCGGTGATCCGGCCAAACGCCAGGCAATAACAAATTCACAAAAAACCGTTGCATCCATCAAACGTTTTATGGGTGAAAAATACAGCAATCTCACAAAAGAGATTAAACGTATGCCGTATAAAATTGTAGATGGCGGTAATGATACTCCCCGGGTACAAATTGACGATCGAAAATATACACCGCAGGAAATATCTGCCATGATTTTGCAGAAAATGAAAAAAACGGCAGAAGATTATCTGGGTCAGGAAGTAACTGAAGCGGTAATTACTGTGCCTGCTTATTTTGATGACTCTCAGCGTCAGGCAACCAAAGAAGCCGGAGAAATTGCAGGTCTTGAAGTAAAACGTATTATCAATGAGCCAACAGCTGCTTCACTTGCCTATGGTCTTGACAAAAAAGATCAGGACATGAAAGTGGCAGTATTTGACCTTGGTGGTGGTACATTTGATATTTCCATTCTGGAACTCGGAGATGGCGTATTTGAAGTGAAATCGACCAATGGGGACACCCATCTGGGTGGTGATGATTTTGATGAAGTAATCATTCAGTGGCTGGTGGAAGAGTTTAAAAAAGATGAAGGTGCCGATCTTTCCAAAGATCCAATGGCAATGCAACGCCTTAAAGAAGCGGCAGAAAAAGCAAAGATCGAGCTTTCAAGCTCAAGCTCCACAGAAATCAACCTGCCATACATTATGCCTGTTGAAGGAGTGCCCAAACACCTTGTAAAATCACTGAGCAGATCAAAATTCGAACAACTCGCTGATTCTCTCATTGAGGCTACGATGAAACCATGTCAGGCAGCATTGAAAGATGCCGGCATGTCAACTTCTGACATTGACAAGGTTCTGCTGGTAGGCGGATCAACACGCATCCCGGCTATTCAGGATAAGGTGAAAAAATTCTTCGGCAAAGATGCTTCCAAAGGTGTCAATCCGGACGAAGTAGTGGCCGTAGGTGCTGCTATCCAGGGTGGTGTACTTGCAGGTGATGTAAAAGATGTACTCTTACTTGACGTTACCCCGCTTTCACTGGGTATTGAAACCATGGGCGGCGTTATGACCAAGTTGATTGAAGCAAACACAACCATCCCAACAAACAAATCGGAAACCTTTACTACGGCAACTGACAATCAGCCATCAGTGGAAATCCATGTACTGCAGGGCGAACGTCCCATGGCAAAAGACAATAAAACCATCGGTCGATTCCACCTCGACGGCATTCCGCCGGCACCACGTGGCGTACCACAGGTTGAAGTAAGCTTTGATCTGGATGCCAACGGGATTCTCAACGTATCTGCCAAAGACAAAGGTACAGGCAAAGAACAAAGTATCAGGATTGAAGCATCTACAGGTCTATCTGAGGAAGAAATCAACCGCATGAAGACTGAGGCTGAAGCCAATGCCGAACAGGATAAACAGGAAAAAGAAAAGGTTGAAAAAATCAACAAGGCTGATCAGATGATCTTCCAGACTGAAAAACAACTGAAAGAAGTGGAAGATAAAATACCTGCCGATAAGAAAAAACCCATAGAAGATGCCCTGGCTAAGCTCAAAGAAGCTCATAAAAACCAGGATGTCGCTGCTATAGACAGCTCAATGGAGGAACTCAACAATGTCTTCCAGGCTGCATCTCAGGACATTTACAATGCCCAGAATGCCGGCCAGCAACAGCAGGGTGGCGAACAGGCAGGTCCGCAGGAAGGATCAGAACAGCAAGATAAATCAAAATCCAAAGGTGATGATGATGAGGAAGTCACCGACGTAGATTTTGAAGAAGTGAAGTAAGATCATGTTTCATGAATGAAATCAAAAGGCCGTTCAAAATGAGCGGCCTTTTTTTTTGAAACAATTTATTCTCCTGAATCCTCTAATCATTATGTGTCATGATACACCGAATCACCCGTATAGGCATGTTTGGATTTCTGTTTTTCTGTCTGCCCGACAGGAAGGCACTGCTAATCGAACATCCTTAACCATTACCAACAATACAACAATCCTTTGACAGCATTCAGCTTTGTAGTATAACCGGAAACCCGCCCCTGCTAAACCGTCATCAGCTTCAGCCGGGACAGATATCATATGCCAGCAGTCTGACAAGCCCGAAGGCTGAAATACTTTGGTGCCTTATCAACGACAGCATCAATGAAAGCATGTATTTATGGTGTGGTAATGGTTCATGCCCTCCTTATTGATAAATCAAATAACTCTTCCGCATAGACTTAAACTCTTTCAGATCATCCTGCCAGCTGTTGCGAATTCTTTCTGCATCAGCTCCGGCTAGTATTTGCATACGCAGGGAATTTCCGCCGGCCAGTTTATCAAAAAAGCCGGGTCGTTCAAAGAATGTTTCTGATTTTGGAAATGACCGGTATATGTCCAGCAACCAATCTATCTGAAGCTGTCCTTCTTCAAAACCGAAGCGCTGCGAATCCTGCCTTAGATCATAGCCATAACATGTTTTATTTTTGTGTTTGGGATGAGCCGCTCCTTCATTGGGTGCAGGCATAAAGCTGAATTCTGCTTTTCCCTCCAGGGCAGGATGACCAACAATCTGAAACTGCATATTTGTACCCCGGCCGACACTCAGGCTTGTAGCTTCGAAAAAACACAATGACGGGTACAAACGGATGCTGCGTTGATTGGGCAGATTTGGAGAAGGTGCCACGGGCAGGCTGTAAGTCATTTTCCGGGAATAATTATCGCACTTAACCCAGCTTAAATCACATTTCATTCCGTCCTTTAGCCAGCCTTCACCATTGATCATACGGGCATATTCGGCTATTGTCATTCCATGAGCCACAGGAACCGGGTGCATGCCAACAAAGGAGGCATAGCTCGTATCCAGAACAGGGCCATCCACCACATCAATGTTGGGATTGGGCCGGTCCAGAATCATAACAGAAACATCAGATTCAGCACAGGCTTCCATCACATAATGAAGGGTGGAAATATAGGTATAAAACCTGGCTCCCACATCCTGGATATCAAACAAAACGATATCCAGGCCATTGAGTTGGCTTGCAGTTGGTTTTCGATTGCTTCCATAGAGAGAAATTATCGGCAGACCTGTTTTATCATCTTTTCCATCCTCTACATGCTCACCTGCATCAGCGGTTCCCCGAAAGCCATGCTCGGGAGCGAATATTTTCCTGATGTCGAGACCCATGTCCAGCAATGTATCCACCAGATGCACTTCACCGACCCGGCTGGTATGATTGGCAACTACACCAATGGTTTTATTTCTGAGTATATCCACATAATGTCCGGTTTGCTCAGCACCACAGCTCAAGCTCCGGTTTTTTGCAGACTTACCTGCTCTGCTGTTGTCTTCTGTCACACCCTGGCAGGAAAAGGAAACAGCCAGCATGATCATCAACAAATATCGTTTATACATATCCCTTCAGTTTATACATTATCATTCCGGTATATTCCTTTATCAGCACCTCCCATCGCAACATTGCATCTACACGTGGCAAGAGAAGGTAATCAATATGAAACTTACGCTTGCCTGTAAACCGATCAGTACTGTAGGTGTCCAGCACAAATCCCTGTTTTTTAAAACAGGCTTTGGCACGGCGCATATGATATGCACTGGTGATCAGCAAAAAAGTGCTGTCCGTACTTTCCGGGTTCATATACTGTGCCGTTTTGATGGCATTTTCTGCTGTGTTGCGTGATTCTGCCTCCCAGGCCACATCTTCATCCGGAATACCTGCACGCACTAGATAATCATGCAACACTGCAGCTTCTTGAAACTCCGGCTGCCGTATATCCCCGGAGCCACCTGAAATAAATATCTTCTTAATAAGCCCCTGCTGATAAAGCTCAATGGTTTGCAATAACCTGTCGCTGCTATTATCAAAGTTTATCCTCTGAAATTCTGCATCCCAGGTACACATTCCTGTCAACAAAATGCCCACATCATAGGGGGCATCCATTTCAGCATGTTTTACAGCAGGCTTTTCCCACCATCGCATAAATTCATCTGCAATAAAGGTGTTTGTAAAGAAGAGAAACATTAGTCCGGAAATAATTAGTAAACGCTTTTTGATATACCATTTTTTAACGAATAAAGAAACGACAAAAACAGCGGCAATCCAGAAGAGTGGAGATATCAGAAAACGCATAAATTTTGACAGAAAAAAAAACATAACAGCAGTGCTTAAAAACTTTGATTCTGAAAATATTTTATCTAAATTTAACTTTTATATTTGAGATGCTAAAATAACAAATAGTATGGTAGAAAAAGAACAAGGAATGAATCCCAATCCATTGGTTGGGTTTTTAAACAAAGATGCAGAGGAATTTACCCGTGAAGATATCATAAGATTTATTCAGGCTCATGAAATTGAGATGGTAAATTTCCGCTATGTAGCCGAGGACGGAAAGCTTAAAACACTGAATTTTGTCATTAACAATGTGGATCATCTCCGCAATATTTTAACATCAGGTGAGCGCATTGATGGCAGCAGCATGTTCTCTTATATCGATGCAGGGTCCAGTGACCTGTATGTTATACCAAGGTACAAAACGGCATTTGTAAATCCTTTTGAGGAAATCCCGACTCTTGATATTTTGTGTTCATATTATACTTCTGAAGGCAGGCCACTGGAAAGCGCCCCGGAATATTTGGTAAAAAAGGCACATGACCACTTTCGCAAAAGCACAGGCATGAATTTTCTTGCATTGGGAGAGCTGGAATATTACGTAATGTCAGAACGTGATGAAGAAGAAATGTATCCGGCATTAGATCAGAAAGGTTATCATGCTTCCGCCCCTTTCGTGAAATTTGAAGAGTTCAGACGAGAAGCCATGTATCTTATCGCTCAATGCGGTGGCCAGATAAAGTACGGACATTCAGAAGTGGGAAATTTCCACACCGATGACATGTATTACGAGCAGCAGGAGGTGGAATTTCTGCCCTGCATGGCTGAAGATGCTGTAGACCAGCTGGTCATAGCCAAGTGGATACTTCGTAAATTGTCGTACCAGTATGGATTCACCATTTCACTGGCTCCGAAAATCACAGTGGGCAAAGCCGGAAGCGGACTGCATATTCACATGATGCTTGAGAAAGACGGTAAAAACATGATGGTAGAAAACAATCAACTCAGCGACGATGCCAAACGCATGATTGCGGGCATTCTGGAACTCTCCGGGGGGCTGACTGCATTTGGCAACACCATACCTACCTCTTACTTGCGTCTTGTACCACACCAGGAAGCTCCGACCAACATTTGCTGGGGCGACAGAAACCGTTCCGTACTTATCAGGGTACCGCTTGGATGGCTTGGTGGTGCAGATATGATTCGTGATGCCAATCCACAACAAAAAGAAGCTGCTGCTGAACAAATGAACAAGCAGACTGTTGAAATAAGGAGTGGTGATGGTTCGGCAGATTTGTATGCCTACATGGCAGGTTTGATTGTGGCTGCAGAATACGGACTGAAAAAAGCGGACGCCCTTGATATTGCTGAAAAACTTTATGTAAACGTGAATATATTTGACGAAGAACATAAGGAAAAACTGGAACAACTGAAAGCCCTTCCGGAATCTTGTTATGAATCCGCAGAAGAGCTGGAAAAAGTCCGTGAAGTATTTGAGAAAAATAATATTTTCCCGAAAGGCATGCTCGACAGTGTCATTGAAAAGCTGAAAGGCTTCAAAGACAAAAACCTGAGTGAAGAACTATACGGGAAACATGATGAAATAGCGAAATTGGTGAAATCCCATCTGGATACCATGTAAAAAAAACTTAGTGGATATAGTGTGTTGCTATATTGCTTTGTTCGATGAATAACAAGCCCGCATTTTGCGGGCTTGTTTTATTTTTACATATGATAAGCATAACAAAGAAGCATCCAAATTTTCATGTCCGGATGCTTCAATCTAAGTCTAAATAATGATTAATTGGTGCTAATAACAATATTCAGACATTTCGCTTATGAGAATTAAATTACTACCCCCGTGGTAAAATTATCTTCGCTCTGAATTTCTAAAATTCCCTGTTCAGCAAATTTGCTTCAAATACTTACCTAAATGTATTAAAATAATTTTGTAACACAAAGTTTAAACAATTCTTTTGATTGGAGATAAAGCGTCTGTGAATCGACTATTGAAAGAAAGCAGACGCCAATCAATGAAAAAAAAGATGATGGATGCCTTTATTATACTTATCACACTTCATGGTTGCTTTTTAACATTACTTCAAGGCTTCAAATCACATTTTTAAATACTTGGGTTTCTATCATAGAAAAAAAAGCCGTTAAAAAACGGCTTCTTTTTCAATCATAACATTGTTATGCTCAGGTATTATTCTGCAGATTTAGCAGCCTCGTACATTGATTTCACTTCATCCAAAGTGAAATTTGAAAATTTCAGGCCAGCCTCAAATTCTATGGCTCTGTCATCTTTGAAATTGACATAATAAAAATTGTAGTCTTCCCCGTCTTCATTGCTGGTTTTGTAAATAAATCCGTTATCACCTTCCTCAACAATTTCCTCAAAGCCGTCAGTACTTTTCACAATGGATCTATAGTCCTCTATATATCCTTTTTTATCGGTATAAGGAGATTCATCTATCATGGTAACATCCATGATCCAGCCATCTTTTTTAAGCTCGTAATTGTAGTTTTGCACATCGTTCATTTCTCCCATCATCATACCATCGCTTACTTCCACACCTTCTGGTACGGTCATTTTCAGCGGGACATTCATGTCTGTCAGGTCAACAGTTATACTGCCGGCTTCAGCTGACTCTTTGGCCTCATCGGATTTGGCCTCGTTCATACTGGCTTTTTGCTGGTCTTTGTCTGTAGCGTCATCAGATTTGTCATCCCCGCCACCACAGGATGTCATTCCTACAACGAGGAATAATGAAACAAGAAAGCTAAGAATTCTCATAATTGTTAGGTTTTAGTGTGTATTCTGTAAAACTAAGAAATTTATGCCCGTTTCCAAAATATCTGCAAACAGAATTTTGTAATGAACTGTTTCATAGGAATCAATTTTCTGTTAATCTTTTTATTAATCCTCTAAAGATGACGGCATGCATAGGCAGAACAAGCAACCAATACAAGCGTCCCATCAGGCCTTTAGGTCTGAACACGGCAGTTTGATACAAGATGTTTTCACTTTTATTTAACCGGAATTCAAGCCAGGCATCACCAGGCAGCTTCATTTCGGCCTTAAGCAAGAGGCGACCTTCCTTTTTGCCGGCAGCCCCGACCCTCCAGAAATCTATCGTATCTTCCGGCTGAACGGGCTCAGAGACGTTACGGCCGGCCCCCATGCCTTTTCCTCCCAGCAATCGGTCAATACCTGCCCTTAAACGCCACAACCAGTTTGCATAATACCATCCATTGTCGCCACCGAGCGCATACATACGATCTTTTACAATCTTCTTGTTTTTTTCAGGAAAAGACTTCTGCCGCTTATCCCGATAGACTGCGTAAACGGGTAGTTCTTCCAGCACAATACACATCATGTCCATCTTCAAGCAGGACGTGCAACAAATGACAACCGATATACCCACTGCCTCCTGTCAGCAATATTTTCATTATAAGCTTTTCGAAAAACACCGGAGTGCTTATAATTGTTTTGCCACAATAATCCCGGCAACCAACCGGATGCTGCTTATTCTTTCATCCACACCACAGAATCAGGACAACAAAACCAAGGCCTGAATCTGTTTGAGCATCCTTTTCAAAAAACCAATATAATAACTGTTGGATATTTGCATAAACCTATTATCTAAAGATTTTATCAGGGCTTTTCCTTTTTTCTAAGAAATTCATTACATTTGCCGTCTGAAAAAGATAAACCTTGTAAATGATGGCGAAGAAAAAATCAGAGAGTAATCAGAATATTGAGAATGTTGAAACTGCTTTAAGCCGGACTGAACTTTTCATAGAGAAGCACCAGAAAACGATCACCTATACAATCCTCATCATTGTACTTTTGGTGGTTGGCTATTTCGGCTATAAACGTTATATCCTTCAACCCAAAGCCGAGCAGGCCGTTGCAGAAGCTTTTGTAGCAGAACGGCATTTTGCCAGAGACTCATTCCGCCTGGCACTTGAAGGTGACGGAGTTAATTACGGTTTTCTTGATATCATTGACAATTACGGTGGTACACCTTACGCCAATCTTTCAAAATATTATGCAGGCATCTGTTACCTCAATCTGGGTGAATTTGATGCAGCCATTGAGTATCTGAAAGATTTCAAATCAAAGGACATGATGGTTGGTGCCAATGCTCAGGGACTCCTTGGAGACGCCTACCTTGAAACCGGCGATTCAAAAAATGCTGTTAAAGCCTATGACAAAGCTGCCAAACTCGCAAACAACAAGTTTCTTTCCCCGATATATCTGATGAAAAAAGGACGCAGCCTGGAAATTCAGGGAGAATATGACAAGGCACTCACTGTTTATAATACAATAGAAGAAGACTGGTATGGCACACGTGAACAACGTGAGATAGAAAAATACCAGGAGCGTGCCAAATTACAACTCAACGAATAATTTTGTTTCTGTACATACGTTTATAAAGCATCGGAGACGATGCTTTTTTAATATCTGCAAATATTATGTCTACTGAAAAACGAAATCTCTCAGAAAATAAGCTGCCACATTATGAAGGCAGCGAACATTGGAAAGCCGGCATTTTAACAGCTGATTGGAATCCCGATGTCACACATGCCATGCGTGATGCTGCCATCAATACCCTGACACAAGCAGGGATGAGCAGGGATAATATTATCAGCAAAGCTGTTCCTGGTAGTTTTGAACTGGTCAGTGCAGCCAAAACTATGGCAGATTACACCGATGTCAACGTAGTAATTTGTCTGGGATGCATAATTCAGGGCGAAACAAAGCACTTTGACTTTGTGGCTGCCGGTGTTACCGACGGACTCAGGGAGCTGAACCTGAAATACAACATTCCTTTCATTTTTGGTGTATTGACAACCAACAATCAGGAACAGGCACTTGACCGCGCCGGCGGCAAACACGGCAACAAAGGCGACGAAGCTGCGGCTGCCGCATTGCAAATGATTCAGCTTAAAAAAGAAATCAAACAACGTATTTGAGACTACGGATATACATAATACTGCTGCTCCTGTGCTGTTTTGCTTTGCCTGAGACAGCAACAGCTGCCAAATGGCAAAGTGGCACGGTCATTCCCAAAGAAGGTGACAGTTTCAAAGGAGAAGTAAAAATCGGCAAACGCAAATTCTCCACTTTCATCAAATACCGAGATGACAATAAAAACAAAAAAATTTTACGTCCGGAATATATTGAAAAAGTAATCACAGAAGACAATGCTTACCAGGCAATCTGGTTTGACAAAGAAGTAGCCGGATATAACCTCTGGTGTTTCGGAAAGATTATCACAGAGGGTTGTGTCAGTATATACGATGTATATTATCCTTTCAAAAACTGTTCATGTAAAACCTCAGGCACATACAAAAACAACTGGGTGATAAAATTCAGGGATCAACCCTTATTTATCCTGGAGCATAGTTTTATAAGTGAGGAAATTAAAAACACAGAGGAACTTATGGATTATCTCGGCGAAAAAAATGACCTCAGGGATGCTATGTATGGACAGACATTAACAAGACCTTTAATAAGGGCTCTGACTGAACATTTTAATGCAAACTGCAATCCTGGCAACAGAACTTATCAGATCAGCGGGGACAACGAGGCGGACTTTGGCAAACAAGAATTTTAAGCTGCAAATGTCTTAACCGGGAAAAATCTACCTGCAAACAAGGTATCTCTGATGTGGATAAGTTTGGGATATATAATTGCAAAAATCGCTGTTTGTTTTGTGGAATAATGTTATTTTTGAGAATCTGAAAGAAAGTATAGCATGGGAAAAGTTATCGCAATTGCCAACCAAAAAGGTGGCGTAGGAAAAACAACAACAGCCATTAATCTGGCTGCAAGTCTCGCAGCTCTGGAATATTCCGTATTGCTTGTTGATGCAGACCCTCAGGCAAACTCAACCAGTGGCACTGGCTTTGACGTCAAAAATATTCAGACAGGTCTTTATGAAATGCTGATTAAGCAGGAAGACCCCGAGAATATCATACTCAAAACAGAACTTGAGAATCTGGATTTGTTGCCCAGTCATATTGACCTGGTAGGTGCCGAAATTGAAATGCTGGATTTGCCCAACCGGGAAAAAATTCTGCGGCTCATGATGGAGGACATCAAAGAAAAGTATGATTTTGTGCTTATCGACTGTTCACCCTCTCTGGGATTAATCACTGTCAATGCACTCACTGCAGCCGAATCTGTAATCATCCCGGTCCAGTGTGAATATTTTGCACTGGAAGGCCTGGGCAAACTGCTCAACACCATACGGATCGTTCAGTCAAACCTCAATGAGGATCTTGACATTGAAGGATTCCTGCTCACCATGTTCGATGGCCGTAACAATCTCTCACATCAAATTGTAGACGAGGTCAAAAAACATTTCGAAAAGATGGTATTTGAAACAATCATCGCAAGAAACATCAAGCTGGGAGAAGCACCATCATTTGGCCAGTCTATACTCAGCTATGATGCAAATTCCAAAGGAGCACAAAACTATCTTGCACTGGCCAGAGAGCTGTTACAACGCAACAACCTCACTGAGATAGCAGACAAAGACAAAACACTTGATTAATTATCATGGCAAAAAGAAACGCATTAGGAAAAGGGCTGGGTGCTCTGATTGAAACTGATACCAACAACGGCAGAATCAAACGTGATGCTGTCAACGAGATTCCGCTGGAAAAAATTGAAGCCAATCCGTTTCAACCCAGGAAGCAATTTGATGAAGAGGCTTTACAGGAATTATCCACATCCATCAAAGAGCTGGGAATCATTCAGCCCATTACAGTCAGCCTGAAAGAGGATAAATTCCAGCTAATATCAGGTGAGCGGCGACTGAGGGCTGCACAAATGGCAGGCTTGAAATCAGTACCTGCATATGTTCGCACAGCCGACGATCAGGGTCTGCTGGAAATGGCCCTGGTAGAAAACATCCAGCGTGAAAATCTGGATGCCATGGAAATCGCAATTTCCTATGAACGGCTGATGGAGGAATGCAAGCTGACACAGGAGAAACTCAGTGACAGAATTGGCAAAAAACGCTCTACAATCTCCAATTACATCCGTTTGCTAAAACTACCGCCGGAAGTGCAACTGGGTATCAGAGAACATAAAATCAGCATGGGCCACGCCCGGGCACTGATTAATCTTAAAGATGAAGAAACCCAGTTGATGGTATTCAACCAAATACTCAAATACGGTTTCTCTGTACGCAAAGTAGAGGAGTTTGTCAAAGAGCTGAACAGTACCGATAAAAAAGAAGATAAAGACAAGAAGGACAAGGCCCGGAAATCCACACAAAAAAATCCGGATGCCTGGAGCAGTCTGGAAAAGCATTTGACAGACTATTTTGATACAAAAGTTCAGTTTAACCGGAATAACAAAGGCAAGGGCAAAATTGTTATTCAGTTTGATAATGATGAACAGCTCGAAAAAATTGTAGCTGCACTGGACAATACAGACAAATAAAGATTTGAACAAATTAATAACATACCTGACGGCTTTGCTTATGGTAACAGCCATAAGCAGGCCTGCTTTTACCCAGACCACCGGGCCCGCCGACACCACAGAAAATGAACGATCCCTGAAACGCTCGCCGCTTAAAGCCACCTTATATTCAGCCATCCTTCCGGGAAGCGGACAAATATACAACCGCAAATACTGGAAAGCTCCCATAGTATATGCCGGAATGGGCGCTTTTACCTATCTGGCCATTGACCATCAACAGACATTTATGCGCTTTAAGACTGCATTGATGGAACGTGAGAATAACAACACAGATGAATTTGCGGGGATATTATCCGATGAAGCTTTACTGAATGAAATGGACAGATACCGGCGTTACCGCGATCTGAATATTATCGGAGCCACTGTCTTTTATGTGCTACAGATAATTGATGCCAATGTGGATGCCTCACTCAGTGATTTTGATGTAAGTGACGATTTAAGCATCAGGCTGAATACAATCAGAAGCCCATACAGGCATGATATGGCAATGAGTTTAACCCTGAATTTTTGATTATGAGAAGCATAACCACACTGTTTTCTGTTATGATGCTTCTGTCAACTACTGCACTGGCAGACACTGACAGCATCAAACTAAAGCTGGCAGACAGTTTAAAAACCAAAGATGTAATGGCCTGGGTAAACAGACTTGACAGCCTGGCAAACCAACATTATTGTTTTCGATATGACAACATAATTACCGGCAGTATTGAAAAGGACAGCCTGATTACACAATTGCCCGACTCCGTATACAAAGCCCGCATTGAAAAGCTCTACTCCCCGGTGGACCTATCCTACAACCCGGAAGTAAAAAGAAATATTGAGTTATACATTGGCAACTCCCACAAGCTGGTGCCCAGGATGCTTTCCCTTTCAAAATACTATTTTCCCATGTTTGAGGAAATCATGGATCAGCATAACATCCCCTATGAATTGAAATATCTTGCTGTCATTGAATCTGCATTGAATCCGGAGGCGGTATCCCGGGTAGGTGCAACCGGACTATGGCAGTTTATGTACCGGACCGGAAAATTTGTCGGACTGGAAATCAACTCCTACGTGGATGAGCGCCGCGATCCAATACGTTCCACCCACGCTGCCTGCGAATACCTGAACGCCCTTGACACTCTGTACAACGATTGGGTGCTGGCGCTGGCAGCCTACAACTGCGGACCGGGAAATGTAAACAGGGCAATCCGAAGGGCCGGTGGAACAGGAAATTTCTGGGATATCTACAATTATCTGCCACGGGAAACACGCAATTATGTACCGGCATTTATTGCAGTAAATTACTTGTTTGAATACCATGAGGAGCATGGCTTCAAAGCCGACACCATCAAACTTCCCCGCGCTACAGACACCATTATGCTCAGAGAGGATATCCACCTGGGGCAGATTGCAGAATGTCTGAATGTGGATATCAAGGAACTAAGGTTCCTCAACCCGCAGTATAAACGTGATTTGGTGCCTGCAAAAAACAAAATGAGACATCTCATTCTGCCTGTTGAAATCATTCCTGATTATATTGCTATGGAAGATAGTATTCACCTGTATAAGGATTCCATATATCTCAACCCACAAAAGATTGCTTACCAACCGGCTGCACGCAGCACTTCACATTATCCGGCAGCAAGTCAGCCTGCAGGCACAAAAAAAATCACCTACACCATCAAATCAGGTGATGCACTGGGATTGATTGCAAGCTGGTACGATGTAAGACTGAGCCAGCTGAAAGCATGGAACGGCCTTTATACAAACCGGATCAGGGCAGGCAAGCAATTGGTTGTATATGTTCCTGAAGCCAAATACGATTATTACAGTAAATTAAATGGGATGAGCCTTTCAGAAAAACAAAATACCCCGGGCGCAAGCGCAGGCATCAGTCAGCAAAATAATGAAATCATTGATCCGGACTATGAATACTATACGGTTCAACATGGTGATAATCCCTGGGATATTGCCAAAAAATACCCGGGAATATCCGCTTCTGATATTTTACACCTAAACAATATCAACGAATCTAGTCTGAGAGCTGGGCAAAAATTAAAAATCCGCAAAAAAAACTGAGCATGAAGATCAATGTTGCCATTATGGCCGGCGGGCCATCATCTGAGCGGGTAATAAGCCTGCAAACTGCAGAAAACATAGCCAATTCACTGGACAAGGAAAAATACACGAGTTTTATGATAGATGTCAATGGACCCGTGTGGATTTACAACAAGGGAGGGCAGGATGAGACCGGTGTTGATAAAAATGATTTCAGCATCCATAAGGCAGGGCAAAAAATAAATTTCGATATCGCCGTCATTGCTATACATGGCAAACAGGGAGAAGACGGCCTGTTGCAAGGCTACTTTGAAAACATGAACATCCCCTACTCCACTACAGGCGTTCTGGGTTCGGCATTGAGTTATGACAAGATTCGCTGCAAAGCCTATCTTAAAAACTATGACGTACCTATGGCAAGGGAAATTGTTGTAACAAAGCATGATATTCCCACCCCTTCAGCCATTGCAACACAACTTGGTTTACCGGTATTCATTAAACCCAACACAGCAGGCTCCAGTTTTGGTGTAACAAAAGTGTATCATGAAAAAGATATTGAACCTGCTATCATGCATGCTTTCAAAGAAGACCGGCAGGTAATTATTGAAAGTTTTATCGAAGGGACAGAAGTCAGTTGCGGGGTATTAAAAACTGCGGTAAATGAGCATATTTTTCCTGTGACAGAAATAGATACAAAGCGTGATTTTTTCGATTATGATGCAAAATACACACCAGAGCTCACCGACGAAATCACACCGGCGAGAATTTCTGATGAGGAAACCGCAGCAGTACAGAAATTTGCTTCCATGATATATGACAAACTGAATTTTCATGGACTGGTACGCATTGATTTCATCATCAGGCACGGAGTCCCATGGTTTTTGGAAGCAAACACCATTCCGGGTCTCAGCAAAAACAGCATTGTTCCCAAACAGATACGATGTATGAGAATGACAGAATCCCAAATATTTGATGAAGTTATTAGCGACAGCCTCCGACGACATAAAGAAAAACAATAAAACCCGATCAGGCTATCATAAAATTAAAAGAGCTGACCATTTTTATGATCAGCTCTTTTTTGTATTTTTTCTTTAGCAAAAGTTTTACTTTTTGGCAGACCGTTTTCTGGTGGTCTTTTTCTTTTTGGCAGATTTTTTTTCTTCCTCCTTTTTCTTTTCAGCATTTTCGGCTGCTCTTTCTTCATCCAGGTTAGGATCCACCAGAATCCGTCCGCAGAATTCGCATACAATGATTTTTTTGCGGCTACGAATATCCATTTGTCTTTGCGGTGGTATTTTGTTAAAACATCCTCCGCAGGCATCACGCTCTACAGGCACAACAGCAAGGCCGTTACGGGCATTTGTCCGAATTCGCCTGTAAGCAGAAATCAAACGGGGCTCGATATTGGAAGCTATATCCTCAGATTTTTTCTCAAGATCTTCCTCTTCCTTTTCGTTTTCTTTGGTGATTTCTTCCAGTTCTCCTTTTTTATGCTCCAGATCAGCCTTTGTTTCCTCGGCTTTTGCTTTGGAAGCCTCAATCAACTCTTCTTTTGCTTTGATGCCTTCTTCCAGCTCTTTTATTTTCTTCTCACTGAGCTCAATTTCCAGATTCTGGTACTCCACCTCTTTCATCAGGGATTCATACTCGCGATTATTTCTTACCTTGTTTTGTTGATCCTCATACTTTTTGATAAGGTCTTTAGCGTTGGCAATTTTCTCCTTTTCAGCAGTAATGCTGGCATTCATTTCAGCAACATCTGATTCCAACTTATCAATACGGGTCTGCAGGCCGGCCAGTGCATCTTCGAGGTCCTGAACTTCCAGGGGCAATTCACCACGTAAAATCCTCAAATTATCTATGGCAGAATCTGTTCTCTGTAATTTATAAAGCGCTTCGAGCTTTTCTTCAATGCTCATCTCAGCCGGATCGTTGTTTTTTCCCTTTGTTGTCATAATTTAAAAATAGTTAACAGGGTTGGTATTTACATTTGAAAAACGGACTGCAAAGTTAGGGAAATTTTTCTGAATAACATCAGAAAACAATTCTTTTGTAAACTGTTCAGTTTCATAATGCCCCGCATCCACAATCATGATTTGATTATCTGCATCAAAAAATTCATGATATTTCACATCAGCGGTAAGAATCAGGTCAGCACCTGCTGCTTTTGCCTGTTGGATTGCAAAGGATCCGGAGCCGCCGCAAACAGCAACCCGCCGGATTTCCCTACTCACCGGCCTGGTGTATCGCAGATGCGCCTGCCTCAATATTTTTGTCAGGGATGTCATAAAATCCATGGGATCCTGAGAATTCTTCAGTTCCCCCACAAGGCCAATCCCGACTTGATTCCAGGCATTATCCAGAGGATATATATCATAGGCCACCTCTTCATATGGGTGAGCATTGAGGACAGCATTCACAACGGCCGCCTGCATATAGCCGGGAAAAACCATTTCAATCCTGATTTCTTTTTCAAAGTGGGTCTCCCCTTTCTTGCCCACAAAAGGATTGCTGTCTTCTCCGGCTCTGAAGCTGCCTTTGCCTTCAGTATTGTATGAGCAATTATCATACTCGCCAATTTGTCCTGCTCCTGCAGTGAATGCGGCCTCACGTACGGCACTTGCATGATCTTCAGGGACAAACACATGGATTTTTTTGAGCAGGCCTGCACGGGGGCTCATTACCGATACATTTTCCAGTCCGAGTTTTTCTGCCAGGATACCATTTACACCATTCGAGACAGCATCCATATTGGTATGGGCAGCATAAATGGCAACATCCGATTTGATTGCCTTAATTACAGTTCGCTCCACATAATTTCTGCCGGTAAGTTTTTTCAGACCCTTAAAAATGATGGGATGATGAGCTACAATGAGGCCTGCACCAAGCTGAACTGACTCTTCAACCACTTCCTCGGTGACATCAAGGCTGAGTAAAACCGATTCAATCTCTGCATTTTTGTTGCCAACAATCAAGCCGGCATTGTCATACGATTCCTGGTACTGCAATGGAGCAAAAGTCTCCAAAGCATTTGTAATATCCTTAATTTTCAATGCCATATTATTCAATATTTTCTTTAAGATGTACAAGTCTCTGACGAATGTCTTTCAGTGTTTTCACCACCTGGAATTTATTTTCAGTTGTCTCCGGCTGATTTTTCATCAGACTTTTTGCCCCGTTCAGTGTCATACCCCGCTCTTTGACAAGATGATATATTTTATGAAAATTTTCTATATCCTTACTTGTAAACATGCGTTGACCACGTTTGTTCTTGTGCGGCTTAATCACACTGAACTCCTTTTCCCAGAAGCGGATCAGAGAAGTATTCACAGCAAACATATCGGCAACTTCGCCAATAGAATAATACAATTTCTCACTCTTTTCTTTTGTCATAGTGATAAATATCAATAAACTGATAAACACAAAGATAGCAAGCTACATCAGCTTTACAAGCAAAAATAATGCATTTTTTTTAATGAAAACTTTTGCATTTTTAAAAAATGCTCTATCTTTGCAATCCGCAATGATAAAAGAGCGGAAACGCGGGAGTAGCTCAGTGGTAGAGCACGACCTTGCCAAGGTCGGGGTCGCGGGTTCGAATCCCGTCTCCCGCTCTTTTTTTTTGACATTTTTTAAGGTAGCCCTGGTGGCGGAATTGGTAGACGCGCTGGACTTAAAATCCCGTGGTCATTCATGACCGTGCCGGTTCGAGTCCGGCCCGGGGCACCACAGAACAAAAGGAGAATCACATAGGGTTCTCCTTTTTTTTATACCGCTGCTTATTTTCACCTTCTAATCGCAGAAAAGTGCAGGCAAAAGTCTGGCTTCCCTATTTCCACAAGTTTAAATTTCTCATTACCCCTTCATTTGGCACCGCATTTGTTATATCTTTGTTTGTAAATCAAAATTTAAACATCATGAAAATCATCTTGCTTATCGCTATGATTCCATTGCTCTATCCGGTCAAAAGTCAGGATAAAGAGAAAATTGAATATCAGGAAATTACTATAAAATGCATACAGAGTACCCTTGAAGAACAGCTCATACTTTCAGATACTGACTATCAAAAGCTGCTGGAAAAGCGCTCACTCCACCCGGATTGTGACACTTACGATCTTCCTGAAATTGATTTTGACAAGCACAGCCTGATTGGCATTCATTATGGTGTTGCAGGCTGCGAAAATCCTGATGTTGAAATTAATGTTTACAGCCTGCCTGACGGAACATATCAGGTAAAAACCGAAATCACACAGATTGGCTTGTGTAAACGCCTGAATCACGTAAAAAAATGGATTCTAATTCCCAGGATTGATGATCCGGAAAAAATCGGGTTTGACAAAACCGTTACAGTTAATCGAGAATAAGATTCAGCCACACAAAACATATCCATGAAAAACACTGTAATGTTAAAGAAAAAGGCACTCTGCGGAGTGCCTTTTTCTTTTCTTCTTGCTAAAATGCCTGTTGTTTTATTACCAGACGTGAGTCCATTCCTCTTCGGGCAGATACATGGCGTCTCCTTCTTTTACATCAAAGGCCTCGTGGAAAGCAGGCATACCAACCAACTGGCCGTTAACACGCCATTTTCCAAGTGAATGCACATCTTCTTTAGTACGACGAAGAATTTCCTGATCGGTGATGTTTTGTGCCCATACTTTGGCATAGGCCAGAAAAAAACGCTGATCTCCAGTAAAACCATCTATTTTTTCAGGTTCTTCTTCACCTTCCAGGCTGTTTCGGAAAGCACTATAAGCAATACTTAATCCGCCAAAGTCGGCAATATTTTCACCCAGTGACAGCTCGCCGTCTGCAGGCACAGTGTCCAGCACAAGTATTTCATTGTATCGGTCAACCAGAATCTGAGCTTCCTCATCAAAGCGTGTGGCATCCTCTTCTGTCCACCATTCTTCCAGGTTTCCTTCTTTGTTGAACAAACGGCCTTTGTCATCAAAACCATGTGTCATTTCATGGGCAATCACCATACCGATGGCACCGTAATTCACTGCATCATCAGCATTCATATAGAAGAATGGTGGCTGGAGGATTCCTGCAGGAAAGCATATTTCATTTGTAGTGGGAGAATAGTACGCATTCACTGTCTGTGGATTCATATGCCACTCATCTTTATCCACAGGTTTGCCAATTTTGCTCAGCATATACTCGAAGTCAAATTTGTTTGAATTGATCACATTCTGCACGTAGGAATCTTCGGTAACTTCAAGTCCGGAATAATCGCGCCATTTGTCAGGATATCCGATTTTCACACGCATACTTTCAAGTTTATCAATGGCTTTTTCCTGCGTCCCTTCACTCATCCATGTAGAATTTTTCATGCGTTGTTTGAAGGCCTCCTGCAGGTTGGCAACCAGCTCCACCATGCGCTCTTTGGCTTCGGGCGGAAAGTGTTTTTCAACAAACTTCTGACCGACAGCTTCTCCCAATGCACTATTGGTAGAAGAAACCATCCGGCGCCAGCGGGGTTTTTGTTTTTCCTGGCCACGGAGGTATTTTCCGTAAAATTCAAACCTCAGGTTATCAAAATCCGAGCTCAACATGCCCGCGGTACTGTTAATCAGTTTCCAGCGGAAATACGTTTTCCAGTCTTCAACCAAAACATCCTCCATCACCTTACCCAGTTCTTTGAAAAATTCGGGCTGACGGACATTGATCACACCAGGTTCCGAAAGTCCGACTTCCGCAAAATACAAAGGAAAATCAAATCCTCCGGCAAGCTCATCAAGTTCCGCCAACTCCATTTTATTGTTGGTGGCATGTGGGTTACGCTGTTCCAGACGGGTCATGGACTTGTCCGCCAAACGGGTTTCCAGTTCCATGATCATTTTTGCTTTTTTTTCTGCCTCAGCTTCATCATCACCAAGTAAGACCATCATATTGGTCATGTAGCGAATATACTCATTGCGTATGTCCTGACTACGGGCATCCTGGCTGGTATAGTAATCACGGTCAGGCAATCCAAGTCCACCCTGATGCACCTGTGCAATTTTCATATCGGCATTGTCTGCATCGGCACCACCAAACAGATAGAAAAGGCCGGACAGGCCAATCCTGTTATTATAGGCTGCCTGCCTGATAACATCTTCCTTGCTTTCAATGCTTTCCACCCGGCTGAGCTCTTCTCCAATCGGGGCAATACCCATTGCATCAATGGCTGCCGTATCCATACCCACAGCATAATAAGTACCGATTTTCCATTCCATACTTCCCTTTTCGCTATTTGTTTCAGCCAGCTCCTCAATCAGTGTTTTTACTTTATTACTTGTCCGCTTGGCCAATTGATCAAATGAACCAAACCGGCTTTCTTCTTCCGGAAGAGGATTATTTTTCTGCCATCCACCTGTTGCATACTGGTAAAAATCCTCAGCTGGTGATACACTGGTATCCAGATCTTCCTGAACAATTGCTTTCTCTTCCATTGCATTGTTTTCTTTTGAATCACATGATATCAACAGGCCAAAGCCTGATATTACCGCTATGATAACCGATAAAATTGTAGAATGTTTCATAATAAAATATTTTGTAAAAAATTAGTCCAACAGCACCTTGCTGCAAAACAGCAGCACAATTTCCCGTAAATTAAATCAAATTATTTGAACCGTATGCGCTTTTCCTGGCCGCTTAACAATCTTTTAAGGTTTCTTTTGTGCGTTATTAAGAGCAGGATAGCGGCAATCACAGAAAAGATTATCAACGCAATCTGCGATTCACCGAAGAGAAATATGATAAAAAGGGGGAATGATAATCCGGCGGAAACCGATGAAATACTTACAATTCTGGTAACAAACAACACCAAAACAAACACAGCGAACGCACATAAAGCTGCCGGTGCATGGATCGCCAGAACAACACCCAACATACCGGCCACCCCTTTACCTCCACGAAAACCGATATAAACGGGAAACAAATGACCCAACACAGCCAACATACCCAGGCCGATCTGCCATAACAGGAACGCCTCCGTATCCGGCAACCATACATTTTGAAGCAACGCCAGAGATGCTGCGGCATATGCCTTTCCCACGTCGAGAATAAAAGCAGGCAGGCCCATTTTCCACCCGGCTACACGTAAAAGGTTGGTAGCACCAGCGTTTTTGCTTCCGTGTTCACGCACATCAATGCCCTTAAACCAGCGTCCAAGCCAGTATGCCGCGTTGAATGAGCCAAGCAGGTAAGCAGCAATTCCGGTAAGTACAAGTATGGCCATGTGAATTTATTTTCTGCAAATGTAACAGAATCTGAGGAAAATCACAGTAGAGTTGGTCA
>JBKGYK010000019.1:0-42083 GCA_046546095.1 Bacteroidales bacterium | reverse complement strand
CCAACAAAACGGTTCAGGTTGACGATTTTCTGTGGGAAGAAACCCCGACAGGACCGATATTGGAATACGATCCGGAATCCATAGACTTCGGTATGGTATTTGACGGTGACACAAGTTCCGTTGAAACCGTTTCCCTCTCCAACTACGGCATTAACACCATCAATGTTACTGATGTAAGCATCACAGGTGCCGATGCTGTAGATTACTTTATCGAAGAAATGAGTGAAACACTGCCATTTGACCTTACAGCAAATTCAGCCAATGAAATGACTGTAGATGTGAGGTTCGGCCCGCAGACAACTGCAACCGGCCTGAAAACAGCATCACTTGACATCACCCATTCTGAAGGACTAACCTCCATTCCTTTGACAGGTGAATGCCCCGAAGGCCTCATTCAAATCGGCTACGGCACTGAAACTGACGCCCATCTACCAATGGAGCCATTTTTTGGGTACTCTTATTCGCAAACGATTTACCTGCAAAGTGAAATCAACATTGCAGATCAGCGTATCTCAAAAATTTACTATCAGAAAAACAATTCAGACGTTTGGGAAGATGCCGGTCAGATTAACATTTACATGGGTCACACAACTCAGACAACTGTATCAGACTGGATTCCGATTACTGAATTGCAGGAAGTTCATTACGAAGAAGCGCTTCCGGCAGGTGATGATGATGGCTGGGTTGAATTTATTTTGACAACGCCTTTCATATACAATAACACCGATAATATTGTTATTGCTTTTGATGAAAACGAACCAAGTTATGACGGCTCCGGAGATGAATTCTACAACCACACTGTTGATGCTGATATGAGTATACGTTATTATAATGATGGTACCAATCCGGACCCGGCTTCACCTCCATCAGGAACACTGGAACAATATCGTCCAAACATCCGCCTGTATTTTGAGGACCTTCCAACAACACCACAATTAAGTGTGAATCCGGAAAGTCATAATTATGATACGATCATCGTTTATAGTACAACCGATCAAAACATTCACGTCCAAAACACCGGTGTTGGTACGATAACCGTAAACGACATATATCTTGACGGAACAAATCCAGGTGAATTTACAATTTCCGGTTTACCAAGCTTCCCGGTGGATATGACCAATGATGTTGCAGATGCAATTGACATTACAGCTACGTTTGCTCCTACCGTTGAAGGTGCTGCATCTGCCAAAGTATACTTTGACACAAGTGAAGGTCTGGATTCCGTGATGCTCAGCGGATACAGTTTCGATGCAACCATAACATCCGTTCCCTGGGAAGAAGGTTTTGACGACCCTGGTACCACAACTGTACCTGAACTCACACTGGGCTGGAGCAATATCCTGAATTCCAGCAGTTCTTGGGCCAGAGTTGAAACAGAAGATAATGATGAGAATAGTGCGCCAAACTCTGTTGAATTTTACAACAGTAGTGACACAGATGGTGACTTTTATCTCGTTACTCCTCCAATTACTGTTGATCCCAACTCTGTGAAACTGCGTTTTTATGCAGATGGTGAAGTTGAAGATTCTGTAATTGTTGGTGTAATGACTGATAACACTGATTTGTCAACCTTCATCCCTGTAGCAGATTTTGCTATGATAGATGATTACGAAGAATTTGAAGCTTATGTTTCTTCTGCCGGTGTATCTACCCCTTATTTCATTGCATTTAAAGGAGTATTCTCCAATACATACAACTACATCAATATTGATGATGTTGCACTTGATCCTGTACCTGTAACGGCTACACCGGCATTATCCTCAGACATGTGGGATGCCGGTCAGAGACCTGTTGGATATACAGCAACAAGTGATACATATACACTTGAAAATATCGGTCAGACAAACCTGACTGTAAGCAGTGTGACAGATCTTTCAGGCACACCTTTCAGCACAACTTTCGTGGCTGGTGATGTAGATCTTCCGCTTGACGGTGCTTATGAATTTTCATTTGAATTCACACCAACAGCACCCGGTACTTATGAGGAACAATTCATCATTGAAACCAATGGTGACAATGACACAATTACCTTAAGCGGTTCATGCGATTATACCTTACCGGCAGATGTTGTGGAAATTGGCTGGGCAAATGATGATACAACCTCAACACCCAGATTGCCAATGGAAGCCAGTACAAACTGGTCTTATTCACAAAGCATTTACCTGCAGAGTGAAATAAACACACCGGATTCAGCCATACATGAAATCATGTACCGGCAGTTGAATTCCACCCCAATGCCTGAAGATATTACCATTTATATGGGGCATCTTACGCAGACAAACCTGGATGCAGACTGGTATCCCCTGAGTGAAATGGTGGAAGTATATTCCGGTACGTTCTCAACTCCCGATGCTCAGGGCTGGGTTAAGATCACTCTTGACAATCCTTTTGTTTACAACAACGCAGACAATCTGATCATCGCTTTTGATGATAACTCAGATAATATGTATAGCTTGAATGAAGGATTCTACGCCAGCGATGTACAGGAAAATATGAGCCGTATTGATGTCTCCAGCATTGCGGACATTGATCCGGCATCACCCGGTACGGCAACGCTGAAATCAGTGCGTCCGAATGTTCGCTTAACCTTTGGAGAGCAACCTGCAAATGCTGAATTAAACCTGAATCTAAATAGCTGGAATGCTGGTCAGTCACCGGTCAACAATACCATAAGTTCTGAGGATATTTTCACCATCAGCAACATTGGTGGCGGCACACTAACCGTATCCAACATAACCGATCTTACCGGCACAGATTTTTCAACAAGTTTTGTTGCCGGCGATGTCAGTCTGGATGGTGGTCAGTCTTACTCGTTCAGTTTCACCTATACCCCATCTGCAATAGGCACCGATGAGGATACCGTAATCATTGAAACAAATGCCGGCAACGACACAATTGTCCTCAGCGGCTATTCTGATTATGAACTGCCGGAGGATATGGTGGAAATTGGTACTGGTGATATAACAAGCGAACCTTTGCCAATGAATGCATATTCCAGTTATACTTATTCCCAATCCATCTTCCTGAAAAACGAAATTAATACCTCTGGTATGCGTATTTCACGCTTATACTACCGGAAAAACAATTCAGATGTTTGGGAAGATGCCGGTGAAATAGATATTTACATGGGCCACACCAGTCAATCTTCTTTAACAGACTGGATTCCCCTGGCAGAATTGCAGCATGTAACCTACGAGGAACTGCTACCTGCCGGTGATACAGCGGGTTGGTGTGAGATTATCCTCACAGAGCCATTTGAATACAACAATGTGGACAACCTGGTGATTGCCTTTGATGAAAACAAATCAGGCTCTGACGCTTATAGCGATGATTTTTACACACATGCCGTTCAAGAAGATATGAGCATATATTACGACGGTTATACCAATCCTGATCCGGCAAGCCCAACGTCAGAAGATGGTATTATCGCATACCGTCCTAACGTGCGGCTACAGTTTGAGGATATACCAACCACACCAGTATTCTCTGTTACACCAGAGTCTTCCGATTACGGTACAAATATCCTAGCAGATGCCGATACAACAGAATTTTCGGTCTGGAATTCAGGACTCAATACCCTAACCATCAATGACATCTATATTGATGGAGACAATGCAGCACAATTTACGCTGGACAGTTTACCTGCCTTTCCTGCGGATTTTTCTGCCGGCTATACCAATGCACATGATTTCATCTGCATGCATAATCCTACAACAGAAGGCAATCATACAGCCTACATCTATTTTGATCACAGTGAAGGGCTTGATTCCGTCCTGATTTCCGGTGTTGGTTATATTCCTAACATCACATCCATCCCCTGGGATGAATACTTTGATGATCCGGCTACAACCACAGTACCTGAGCTGACCCTTGGCTGGTCTTCTATCTTGAATGCTTCTAATACATATGCCAGGATTGTAACTGAAGCGGCAGTTACCATGTCAGAGCCCAATTCTGTTGAAATGTATAACAGTAATGACACAGATGGTGACTTCTATCTGATTACTCCACCAACCTCATTAGATCCCACGGACACACGTTTACGTTTCTACGCGGATGGCGACAGTGGCAACGACCTTGTTGTTGGTATACTTACCAGCACCTCGGATCCTTCCACCTTCCAGCCCGTTGACACACTGGCCATGACCGGTTCCTATTTTGAGTATACGGTAGACCTATCCTCACTTACCCCAACCGGCACTTATTTTATTGGATTTAAAGCACAATGGGGTAATACCTATGACTACATCAATATTGATAATGTCGTATGGGAGGAAATGCCAACAACACCTTTATTCTCTGCCAATCCTAATGAGGTGGACTTTGGCACGCTTGCCATAGCTGAAACCTCAGCAGCTCAGACCATAAGCGTTAGAAATTTTGGTGTTGGCAACCTCGTTATTGATACTGCAGAAATCATTGGTACCAACGCTGCCGACTTTGCGCTGACCATCAATGACGCATTGCCTGATTCAATCTCCAACGCTGTTGATGATAATATGACTGTTGATGTAACCTTCTCACCTTCATTTGAAGGACTTCATGAGGCAAACATTCAGTTTACTGATTCTGCAGCAAACACATACCTTGTGCCACTTTCAGGAGAAGGTGTGGATGCAACCATGCATCCCGATACCCTTGTCACATTTGATGATGGTGAAGTACCACCACCATTCTGGAGTGAAGCTGAGGCTCTGCTCGAAGATCCAATCACACTTGAAGGAACCTCCAGTCTGTGGACAGATGACGATTTTGCAAATGACACCGATAATACATTATCAGCAAAGCTTAATATTTATGGCACAACCAAGGATGAATGGCTGATCACTTCACCCATTGATCTTGGTGATGGCACAAGCCCGGTTAAACTTGAATTTGATCTGGCATTGACTGATTGGAATAACAATGCCTCACCTGATTTGGATGGCGATGACGACAAATTTGCCGTTTTGATTTCTGAGGATACAGGTGTTACCTGGGAAGAAGCCGGTATCCTGCGCATGTGGGACAACCAGGGTTCTGAATATGTTTACAACGACATCCCCATGGATGGTGAACATGTTGAGATAACGCTTACCGGTTACACCGGCCTGGTGAAAATTGCTCTGTACGGTGAAAGTACCGAATCCAATGCAGACAATGATCTCTTTGTTGACAATTTCGAGTTGAATATGATCACTCCTGATGAAATTGCTCTGAATGAGGCCATAGACAGCACCACTGTCACCCCCGATCCCGAAAGCATCTCTTGGGTAGAAGGTGATGATCAGGAACGGGTTGTGGATTATACTGTTAACTATCCCACACCTTTCCATGACAGCCTTGATACCGACTTGCTGTCAGATTATATGCTTGACATGGAGAATCCGTTACCGTCAGGTGTTACTGTTGATGTGGAAATCGATGGTACCAACATCGGACAAATTGTTTCCGATGGTACAACTACCTCTTACTGGCTCAGTGATGTTTCCGGTTTAGCACGTCCTGAACTCAACACAAAAGTTGATGAGGTTGTTACGCTGAAAGTTAACGGACTTGTTGACATTGGTGTCTATCCAATGACCATCAGCTCCATCACAGCCTACGACACAGAATTTGATGATGAAACCACAAGCACACTGCTTGGTGAAGGCACATCAATACTGAATGTTACACCGGTACCTGATGTACTTCCAGTTGAAGAATCATTTGAAACAGGCATTCCTGCTTTATGGACAACTGAATACAATGGCACGGATGATGCAGAATGGACATTTATGGACGACGGTGAATTGGGTAGTACTACCGGCGATGATGGTTACATGAAAATCGACGACGGTGCGGCAGGATTCTCAGCCATCACCAATGCTGATCTTATCACCAATGGAATTGACATGAGTTCAAATACCGAGGGAACCATTTTCCTTGAATTTGAACACTATTACAACAATTTCACAAGTGACTCTGCAACTGTCATGCTTAGTAATGATGGTGGACTCACATGGGAACAAATTGAGGTGTTCAGCAATGATGTTGGCACATCCACTGATCCTGTTTCTGAATCCTATGACATCACAAGTCAAGCCGCCGGCCATAATAATGTCAAGGTCAGGTGGAATTACAATGACGCAGAGGTCAATGCCAACTCATGGAGTGTTGATGATGTTCATATTTATGAGTATATTCCAAACTCGGAAGCTGAGATTCTCGTATTCATGATACCTGATCAACTTAGTTCTCAGATTTCATCTGATGATGCAAGTGTTGATGTTGTTATGCCATATGGATATGACCTGACAGCTTTAACACCGGAATTTATACTCTCAGATGGAGCAACAGCATATTTCGGTGTCACCGAGCAGGAAAGTGGTGTTACAACCAACAATTTCCAGGGAAGTGATTCCAACCCTCTCATCTACACAGTTATTGCTGAGGATGATGAAACCACCAAAGATTGGGAGATTTCTGTTTCTACTGACACTGAAATTGGCATGGCCGATGGATTTAAATTCTCAGTATATCCCAATCCAAACAATGGTGTATTTGATCTGAACGTCAATTCAGAAGATGGTTTCACTTATGAAATCATTTCTGCCGACGGTAAAGTTATCAGTAATGCCTCTGTTAAAGGAAACGGTCTTATCAACGAACGTGTTGATATAGGCACAATCGCTCCTGGCATCTATACACTGAAAATTGTATCCGGATCAGAAACAAGAATGGAAAAACTTATCATTGAATAAGTAAGCATCAGCCATATAGAGAAAAGCCCGGAAATTTTCCGGGCTTTTTTTTTACCTCAACAGCCTGAACAATGTCTGTGAGTTTGCAGTTTAGCACAAACATTCATATTTTTGTTCAATAAATTGAAAACGAAATGATAAACATTACACTACCAGATAAGACTGTCAGGGAATATGAATCCGGTATCACCGGGATGGATATTGCCAACAGCATCAGTCCAAGGCTTGCCAAAGAAGTTGTCTCAATTTCCGTTAATGGTGAGGTTTGGGATTTAACCCGCCCCATTGAACAGGATGCTGAAATTGTTCTCCACAAATTTGATGACAAGGAAGGAAAACTTGCCTTCTGGCATTCCTCAGCCCATTTAATGGCAGAAGCCCTGGAAAAATTATACCCCGGCATCAAGCTGGCGATTGGTCCGAGTATTGAAAATGGTTTTTATTATGATGTTGACTTGCCGGAAGGGAAGGTCATTTCTGAGAACGATTTTCCAAAAATCGAGAAGGTGATGATTGAACTGGCCCGTGAAAAAAATCCTTACATCAGAAAAGAAATCCCAAAGGCCGAAGCACTGGCCCATTACAAAGAAAAAGGTGATGAATACAAGGTAGAGATGATCAGTGAGCTGGAAGATGGTACAATTACCTTTTACACACAGGGAAATTTTACAGATTTATGCCGTGGTCCTCACCTTCCCCACACAGGATTGATCAAAGCAGTAAAATTGCTAAATGTTGCCGGAGCCTACTGGCGTGGTGATGAAAACAACAAACAACTGACCAGGATATACGGCATCAGTTTTCCCAGGCAGAAAATGCTTACTGAATATCTTGAAATGCTGGAGCTGGCCAAAAAGCGTGATCACCGCAAACTGGGTCGTGAGCTTGAGCTTTTCACCTTTTCTCAAAAAGTTGGCATGGGATTGCCCTTATGGTTGCCCAAAGGAGCTGCATTGCGTCAGCGGCTGGAAGACTTTTTAAAGAAGGAGCTGAAACGTCGTGGTTACGATATGGTCATGTCCCCACATATAGGAAATGTTGAGCTTTACAAGACATCGGGGCACTATTACAAATATGCAGAAGACTCATTTCGCCCGATCACTACACCACAGGAGGGTGAAGAGTTTATGTTGAAACCCATGAATTGTCCTCACCACGTAGAGATGTACAATTTTAAGCAATACTCCTACAAGGACCTGCCTGTTCGAATGGCAGAATTCGGAACAGTTTACCGTTATGAGCAACACGGGGAGCTTCACGGATTAACCAGGGTCAGAAGTTTCACCCAGGATGATGCTCATGTCTTCTGTCGTCCGGATCAATTGAAAGATGAATTCAAAGCGATTATTGATCTGGTACTTTATATTTTCAAATTGTTTGATTTCAAGGACTATACCTCTCAGATTTCCCTGAGAGATCCTGACAATCATGAGAAATACATTGGTACGGACAAGAATTGGGAAAAAGCAGAGCAGGCCATCATTGAAGCAGCCGAGGAGAAAGGATTAAAAACAGTTGTTGAAACCGGGGAAGCTGCCTTTTATGGTCCAAAACTCGATTTTATCGTGAAGGATGCTCTTGGAAGATCATGGCAATTGGGTACAGTACAAATCGATTACAATCTGCCCGAACGCTTTGAGTTGGAATACAAAGGCAGTGATAATGAAAGCCACCAGCCCATCATGATTCATCGTGCCATTTTTGGGTCCATGGAACGATTTGTCGCCGTGATGATTGAACATACAGCCGGGAAATTTCCCCTTTGGCTCACACCGGAACAAGCTGTTATCCTGCCCATCAGTGATAAATTTAATGAATACGCAGAAAAAGTTTCAGAATTGCTAAAAAATTACGATATTCGCAGCCTGATTGATGACCGCAATGAAAAGATTGGCAGAAAGATACGCGACAATGAATTAAAACGCATACCTTTTCTGCTTATTGTTGGTGAAAAAGAAGCTGATACTCAAAAGGTATCCGTACGCAAGCAAGGAGAAGGAGATCAGGGCAGTATGACAATTGAGGCCTTTGCAGATATGATCAATCAGGAAGTTGAAAATGAAATTAAATACGATTAATTAACTAAAATACAGGAGGACCAAGTCATAAGAAGGAAGAAGAGACCACCGAAAAGGAAAGACAGCTTATCCTACAGGATAAACGAAGAAATCAGAGTCAGAGCTGTTCGATTGGTTGGTGATAACATCAACAAACCAGGCGTATATGATACACGTGAAGCAATGAAAATTGCCAACGATATGGGCCTGGATCTGGTAGAGATATCACCCAATGCCGATCCACCGGTATGTAAAGCAACAGAATACCAAAAATTTCTGTACCATCAGAAAAAGAAACAAAAACAGATGAAATCAAATGCTGTTAAGATGGTGCAGAAAGAAATCCGCTTTACACCAAATACAGATGATCATGATTATGATTTTAAGCTGAAACATGCTGAAAAATTCCTTAAAGAAGGAGCCAAAGTAAAAGCCTTTGTATTCTTTAAAGGTCGTACAATTCTCTTCAAAGAGAAAGGTGAAATTCTTTTACTCAAGCTTGCCCAGGATTTGGAGGAAGTTGCAAAAATCGACCAGCTTCCGAAACTGGAAGGCAAACGCATGATTATGCTGATGTCCCCTAAAAAGACGAAAAAGAAGAATAATTAACTAAAACATAGTGGTATATGCCTAAGATGAAGACAAAATCCGGTGCAAAGAAAAGATTTCAGATTACCGGCAGCGGAAAGATCAAAAGAAAACATGCGTACAAGAGCCACATTTTGACCAAAAAGTCAAAAAAGCGCAAACGCAAACTCGGACATTTCACAACTGTCGAAAAAGTTGACGAGAAAAACATCAAACGTCAGTTGGCAATGAAGTAAAAGAATTGTTCTTTTAGATCATTATTCAAAAAGTAATTATTAATCTTGTTTAGCTGAAAGATTCGTCGGTAGACGAACGCTAAACAGTAAAAATTAACATTATGCCAAGAAGTGTAAACGCAGTAGCCTCCAGGGCTAAAAGAAAAAAGGTTCTGAAGCAAACCAAAGGTTATTTTGGTGCCAGAAAAAATGTCTGGACCGTAGCCAAAAATGCTTATGAAAAAGGCTTATCATACGCCTATCGTGATCGCAAAACCAAAAAACGCATGTTCCGTCGCCTGTGGATACAGCGCATCAATGCAGCTGCACGCACACACGGAATGTCTTATTCTCAGTTCATGGGAAAAGTACACGAAAAAAATGTACAACTCAACAGAAAAGCATTGGCTGATCTGGCAATGAACGATCCCAAAGCTTTCGAGGCCATTGTCAAGATGGTAAAATAATAAATACGCCCAACACATAAGAAAAGAACTGCCTCTGCTTTTTAAAAACAGAGGCAGTTCTTTTTCAATAAAACCTTATATTCTGCGTTATCATTAAAGTTATCTGGTAAACAGAATAAAAAATCATCACAAATTCTTATTTTTACATTTTAAGAAATAAAGCAAATGAAATTAGCAATCATCGGTTACGGCAAAATGGGGAAAATCATTGAATCTCTTGCCATTGAAAGAGGACATGATATTGTTGCCATTCTTGACAAACAAAATGCTTCAGATGTCAATTCCGAAAAGTTTGCACAAGCTGATGCTGCCATTGAATTTACTGAACCGGAATCTGCTCTTGACAATTTTCTTGCCTGCTTCCGGCAAAATGTTCCTGTTGTTTCCGGGACAACCGGCTGGCTGGACATGTACGAAACCGTGGTTCAGGAATGCAAAAAACAAAATGGAGCATTTTTTTATGCATCCAATTTCAGTATAGGTGTAAACATATTGTTTGAGATGAACAGAAAGCTGGCATCACTGATGGATCGTTTCCCTCAGTACAAAGCCATGATTGAAGAAACCCATCACATTCATAAGCTGGACGCACCCAGTGGTACGGCCATCAGCCTTGCAAAAGATCTTGTACTGGAGAACAGCAAGTTGCACAGCTGGAAAAGATCAGAAGACAAGCCGGACGAAAATTCATTGCCGGTGAAATCTCTTCGTGAAGGAGAAGTCTTTGGAGAACATGCGGTACAATACGAAAGCGATGTGGACATCATAGAACTCAAGCATAAAGCAAAAAACAGAAAAGGATTTGCCCTTGGCGCCATCATGGCTGCCGAATTCATCCAGAATAAAAAAGGGATTTTTTCAATGAAAGACATGTTATCAATTTAGCTTAAATGAACAAGACTGTGAAAAATATTTTTAAAAACAAGTACGTAAAATTTGGCATTACCAGCACAGCATACCTGCTCTTTGTCATCTGGCTGGGCAATTACTGGTGGTTATTGGGCGAACTGCTCATCATTGACATTTACCTGACCAAATATGTGCGTTGGGCATTCTGGAAGCCCCGCAAGGACAAAGATATGCCAGCCTTTAAGCGAAAAACCCTGGAATGGGTGGATGCCATTATTTTTGCTGTGATCGCAGCATCCATCATCAGGGCTTTCTTCTTTGAAGCATTTACCATTCCCACTTCTTCTATGGAAAAATCCATGATGGTGGGTGATTATCTATTTGTGAGCAAGGTGGCTTATGGCCCCAGAAAGCCTATGACACCAATTGCATTTCCCTTTGTGCATCATACACTGCCCCTTAGTCAGAAAAAGAAATCCTTTGTTACCTGGATACAGAATCCATATGAGCGCATGGCTGGTTTTGGCAAGATACAACGCAATGATGTAGTTGTATTTAACTATCCAACGGGAGACACCGTTTGTCTGGAAAATCAGGCACAGAGCTACTACGACATAATCAGAGTGAAAGCGCGGGAGTTTGAGATAATGGACATTAAGTCAGGACGGGAATCTTTACCACCTGATGCTTATTACAATCGGGCCAGAAAATGGGTAAGAAATCATTACACAATTGTTGAACGTCCGGTAGATAAACGGGAAAACTACATCAAACGCTGTGTAGGTCTGCCCGGTGACAGTCTGGAAATCAAAGATGGCTGGGTGTATATCAACAACGAGCCGCAGGAACATTTCGAAGGCATACAATTCAATTATGAAGTTATCACCGACGGCAGCCTCCTGACGGACAAAACTCTGGAGCGCCTTGACATTGCCAGACGAGATGTAGAACACCAGGGAAGAAAATACGCAATGCCGCTTACAGAAAAAAATCTTGAAAAAATCCGGAGAATCAACTTTGTAACCAGCATCACAAAACTCTCAAAAGCCGAGGGTATACACAATTACAGGATTTTTCCTCACGACAAGAATTACCAATGGAATGAAGATTGGTTTGGTCCGATGTATATTCCCAAAGCCGGAGAAACCATCCGCCTGGACATGACAAACATTCCTCTTTATGAGCGCATTATCGGTCATTATGAAAAAAATGACCTGGAAATCAGGGATGATAAAATATTCATCAACGGCAAAGTGGCAGACAGCTATACATTTACCATGAATTACTACTGGCTGATGGGAGATAACCGGCACAACTCTGCCGACAGCCGTTTCTGGGGGTTTGTACCTGAGAATCATATTGTTGGCGAGGCTGCCTTTATCTGGTTGTCTCTTGATAAAGAAAAATCTTTCCCTGGCAACATCAGATGGAATCGCTTATTTAACAAAGTAAAATAAAACATGAAGTACAGAATAGGGCTACCACTTATCGCAGGAATACTGGTGATGATGTTTTTTATGTTGTTTTCGATAGTTAAAGTATCTGACAACAGCATGTATCCCACCCTGGAACAAGGCCAATATGTATTTGTCAAAAAGGTTAACCCGAAAAAAATCGGGCATCATCATTTGATTGCCTATCATACGCCGGAAACTTCAGATGGAGACATTCGCCAAAAAGCATCATTGATTTCACGGGTAGCAGCCCTGCCCGGGGATACACTTCTGATACAGGACAAGTCCGTGTATATCAACGGCAAGCAAAAGAACAGCCCAGCAAGTCTGTATTTCAAATACAGGCTCAGTATTAATGATAATTTTGAGATATCCACAATTGAAGATTATCCTTTGTACAAGCCTGTTGAAATAGTTGAAGACAAGGCCTGGGAATTTCATTGTTCACCAGAAATTGCATCACAACTGGGAAGGCTCAATGGTGTTGTTAACATCCGTCAATTACAAAACCTTCCTGGAAAAGGCGGCGAAAACATTTTTCCGCATTCCCAGTTCATTTCATGGAACAATGATTATTATGGACCTGTAGCCATTCCAAAAGCGGGTCAAAGAATACATCTTCATTACAAAAACATTCAATTGTATAAGCGGCTAATATCTGTTTACGAGGGACATGAATTATATCTGAAAAGCCGTAAAATATACATTGATGGAGAGGAGGCAGACAGTTTTGTCCCGTCACAGAATTACTATTTTGTATTGGATGATCTGCGCGACGGCGGATACGATTCCAGGCATACCGGTTTCATTCCGGAAAACCATATCATCGGTATAAAACCAGGCAGCGATGAAAACTAAGGCGTTGCTGAGTACAGCATACTTCCCTCCCATTCAGTATATGAGTAAAATTGCTGCTTTCGACCAGGTATTCATTGAGGCATCTGAACATTATGAAAAACAATCGTACCGGAACAGGTGCCGTATCATCGGACCAAACGGTGTACAAACACTGAGCATTCCGGTAATACGCGGTCGCAGTCTGCGTCAGAAAATCCGTGATGTAAGAATTGACTTTTCCGAAAACTGGCAGGGCGATCATCGCCGAAGCATAGAAACAGCCTATGCGTCAGCACCATTTTTTGATTTTTACTGGGATGACATCCGCAGGTTCTTTAAAAAAAAATACACATTTTTATTTGACTACAATCTGGATATTCTGTGTACGCTAATTGATGTTTTGGAAATGAAAAAACAACCAGTGCTGACGAAATCATTTCAGGCAGATGCAGACATGCCTGACTTCAGAGAATGCATACATCCCAAGCAGCGTAAGAATAAAGAGGATTTGCATTTCAAACCACAGCCATATACACAGGTTTTCAGTGATCGACATCCGTTCGTTTCAAACCTGAGTTTACTTGATTTACTTTTCAATGAGGGTCCCCTGAGTCAGCAATACTTGCATAATGCGGCTAAGTCTTCTTTTTAATATTCATATATTTGGAAAGCTTATCAATAAAATCATTTTTCATGATGGGCTTTGCAATAAAATCATCACAACCTGCCTGCCGGCAATCATAATGATCCTGTGAGTCTGCATAGGCAGTTTGAGCAATGATCGGTCCTTCGAAAGATTCTTTTCGGATATCACGCGTAAGTTGTAGTCCATTTGCATCGGGCAGCCGGATATCCATTAGAATCAGATCAATATCAGGATGTGCATCAACAATCTCTTTGGCTTCCTTACCTGAGCTTGCATGCAACAATTCTATGTCGTAATCTTTCAAATAGGCCTTAAGCAAGATAAAATTGTCTTTCACATCCTCAACAATCAGCACTTTATTGCCACTATTCTGCATATATTCTGAATCCATATCTTCAATGGTTTTCGCATTATCCAAATCAATTACTCCGGGGATACACAATGTAAACCGGCTGCCTTTTCCGATGGAAGAATCCAGTCTTATGCTACCTTCCATACCTTCAATAATGCCCTTAGCAATGGTCAATCCCAGTCCATTGCCTGACACCGGCTCATTCAGACTACGGTTGAGCTGAACAAACCTTTCAAATACTTTTTCCTGCATGTCTTTTGGTATGCCCGGACCTTCGTCTTTCACCTCCACGCACAGTTTTCCGACCTTATCCATAAACATACTTATGCTAATCAAACTATTTTCAGGTGAGTATTTCACTGCATTGTCAACGATACGTTTTACCGCTTTCAGCAAAGCCTGTTCATCACATATCAGCAATGTCTCATTCAAGCGATCATCATATGGATTGATAAGCTGAATATTCTTCTCTGATTGCAAAATTAACTTACTGGCATCTGATAATATCTGATTAAAACAATCTTTAGGAGAACATTCCATTTCATTGTATTGAAACTGTCCGGTTTCAAGACTGGAAATCAACAGAAGGTCTTCAATTATTGTGAGCAATTGACTGGCATTTCGTTCCAGTATTTCGGCATAAGCTCTCACCTCACCTATGCTTAACTGGTTATCTGCAATAATCTGGGAAAAACCCATGATACCGTTGAGCGGAGTACGAATTTCATGACTCATATTGGACAGGAAGCTGGATTTAAGTCTGTCACTTTCTTCTGCTTTTTCCTTGGCAATTTCCAACTGACTATTTACCTCATCCAGCTTTTTATTGGTGGCCTTCAATTGTTCATTCTGATCGTAAAATTCATTATACAGGCTTTCATATCTTTGTTTTTGTTCTGTTATATCTTCAATCAACTTATATTCAGAACTCACATTGATTAGGACAATTATCCCGGCAAACACCTTTTTATTTTCATCCTTCAACGGAACTCCCCTGACTCTATACATATCCTTCCGATATCGATAAGTGGATTCGAGCGTATGGCCGGCCAATACTTTTTTTAACATGGGATAAAAATAATCATATATACTTTCTGCCAGTCTGATCTCATTCACCTGCCTGCCCTGAATAGCAGACAAATCCACGCCGTGTTTTGCCATTTCTTTTCCCTGGGCTAAAATGATGTGTTCATCCGGATCAAACATAAGCACATCAATTTTCGGGATATTTGAAAACATCAGGTTGTACCATCTTTCAGATTCATTCAAAAACCGAATAACCTGATTCTTCCTGCGTATTTCTCTGTAAACCAAGCTATAAATCAAAAATGTTGTAATAAGCACAAATAAAATACCCTTAGCTGTCTGATAACCTGTAATCTCTGAGGGATCGGTAAACAACCAGATCAAAAGTTTGTCAGACAAGAAAATCCATAAGGCAGAAAAGGAAAAAAAAACAATCGCAATCTTCAGTGCAGAATTCCGGGATATTTGATTTCGTAATGTCATGATTTAGTTTTCTACAAGTAAAGATACTATTTTAGTTAATCAAAACACAATTGAATGTTCCGTTATAGTGACATACATTAAATATATGTGTTAATAAATTATACGAATACGCACGCATTTCAAATCTAAGTTAGGGATCAGCCAAAGGGATCAATATTTCAGGCTTGTCTGTGCAGAAATTAAAAAGAAAAAACAAGCCCGGTATCACTTGAGGACACCGGGCTAAAATACGTTATTTTCGGGCTACTATTTTTTTGTATTGTTGGCTATCTGTACAAGTGCCCGTGCCTGTTCGGCAACAAAGCGAAACAGTACGATGATGAGATAACCTGTCAGTGGATTGATGATTACAGCAGGCCATCCTCCACCAATCATATCCAGACCGGGAATTGATCCTCCACCCAAAAAGAGAGATCCAATGAGGGCAATACCAAAACCGGCGATAGCATAAAAACTACCCAGCCACTCTCCAAAGGTTTTCAGGAAGTGTGTAAATACAGGTGTACTTACAAACTCGTCCCTTTCTCCGGAAGTTTGGGTCACTTTATCCTTCCTGTCCCACCATATCTGAAAGCCAATCCAGGCAGCAGCGGTGACGAAGAGGAAAATAAGGATAAAAGCAATGACAAATTTAAACCCTCCACTAAAGAGTTTGTTGTCTATTGCCTGATACAGGATAAAAAGTGGAATTAGCAGGTTAATCACAGCCATTAAATAATAGAGCCATGACATTGGTTTACGGAAAAATCTTCCGTCATCAACGGTTTTTAATACCGGTGCAATGAATTGCGTGAATTTGTTGTTCATAAGAATTTGGTTTGGTTTTCGCCCAAATATACATAATTTGTCTGACACTCAATTCATTCACTAAAGATTTTTTTTCACTTTCTGCGATATGGGATTGGTTCTACTGCAAATTCGTGGAATATTTTATCAAATATAATGTCAGGGCTAAAGCCCATTGTGTTTTTCGCCTTAAAAACCCCCGCCCTAAAGGACGGGGTTTTTTTAGATGAATATGCCTTCGAGTAATTAACCCTGACCTCGTATGTTTGCAAATGAATAAGAAGGGCACAGAAAAACACTAATTTTGTAGTTTAGTGTTAACCTGTGGAAAGATAGGAAACCCCCTGGCCTTCGGGTCAGGGTGATAAGCACATGAAAAATGGAATGGGCTTTAGCCCTGACATTCTAATTCGTTATTTTCACTCAAAATTAATCATTCAATCATTACCCACACCTGTCTGCCTTAGGCATGAAAATTTGCAGTAGAACCATGGGATTTAAGTTAATGGATACAAACAAGGATTTCAGGTCATTCCTGATTAAGATGGGGGAAAGTCTGTTGTCAGGATATACAAATACAGACGCAAGTCAATCAATCAATCAATCAAACAATCAATCAAGGCTGCCATCAGAAATGCTATAAAGTCTTACATTTTAATGACAGGCCGGCTAAGCATCTTGTTCATTTTATCGCTTAAGCGGATAATATAGTTTCCTTTTGGCAGGCGGGAACAATCAATCTGATTCCGGCCATCAACAAGTTTTCCGGATTGCACACAGGTGCCGGCGGAGTTAAAGATCACATAGCTGGAAAAAGCATACTCTGTATCCAGGATTAAGTTTCCGGCAACCGGATTTGGATACAGTTGAATATCCACATTTTCCAAGTTTTCTATACTTTGATATGTGGAGTAATAAAAATATACCGGCAAGGGTGAAGTTCCCCATGCATCATCCTCCCATGAAAAAATCCCGGCACTGTCCACTTTTGGGCTGTTAAGGAACATACCCATGTCTCCATTTTGCGGATAATTCATCTGGGATGGAGATACGGAATAATCATAATATACCTGTGTTTTCATAAAGTTTTCCCAGGAAGTAAGTGAATCAACATAATCATGTGTTACAGTTTGGGTGAGATAATCATACTCATCATACTGAAATGAAACACTGTCAGTTCTGTTCCATTCCATAAGGTCAGAATCCCAGCTTAAATCAAGCTGTGAGGTAAGCAATTCATCACTGTAAAAGTAATGTACCACTCTTTGCTTTGCCCACAAACCGGAGCCCGGATAGTAATGAAATATACTGTCAAACTGCGGATGTCCGGAAGGGAAACGAATGTATTCGGTATAATTGCTGTAAATCCAGTTAATTCCATCGTAGAAGTAAGATGTATCGCTCACCATATGATCAGATGCATTATATACAAAGCACATGCTGTCAGTGCGTTGCCACTCACCATCATGATCAAATTCAATACGGGCCATTTCCTGCCCATTGTTCCAGAAATGGGTAGTCTTCTGATTGTATTTCCACACTGCAGAGTCAGCATCCCAGTTCTCTTCAATTTCCTCTTCAAGCTGTCCGGAAATGTTGTATGTATATGTAGTTCGGGTGCCGGGTTCCATTTCGGATGTTGAAAAATTCACGTTGTAATTCAGGCTTTGCTGCAAACGGTTTTGCTCATCGTAAGAATATACTGTTTTGGACAGTCCTGATATTACAAGGCTATCCAGTTGATAATGAGTTTGGCTTTCGGCTCCCAGAAAGAACAGAATCAAAATGACAGAGAAACAAAATTTTTTCATGGTTTTGGATTTAGGATGTAGTCATACACAAGATAACAAAATTCAGGACACTATCAAAATTTATATACAATTCACACATTAATGCAGTCAAATTCCGGCTAAAAAATTCACTTTTCAGATTCTGAGAAACTGGTTTTTGTAGTAAAAAATATTTTGAGGAATTTGAATTTTCGTTCTATCCCTTTTTGATACATCAGGGCTGTCAGCGTAAAGATGGGCAGATTAAAAAAAGCCTGCCAGTAGGATGATTTCCAAGCCTCAGGTGTATGCCCTGCCCAGTGAACAGAAAAAACCACACTTGTGGCAATGATTGTAGGGATAATCCCACCGACAATAACAGCCCCCCAACTTGATTTTATGCCATATACAATTCGTTCTATCAGTTTTGTATTGTATGAAGCCATGAAAAAGTTAAAGAGAAACTGTTTGAAAAAAGCAAACAGGGCATGAGCCATTCCAAAATCATAATTGATATAAAAAACGATAGACCCGGTGATTATACCTGCAAGGCTACCCATTTTAATATTAAATTTTTTCTGAAGATGCCTTTTCAGAAAATCTGCACATTGTTTGCCGTACTTTCTTACCACTATGCAATGGAATATGTTAGATACACACAAAGAAACGATTTTTACTCTTTTTATCAAAATAAAAATCTGTTATCAGCATAATCCCACGCAATATCAGTCATACAAAACCCAGGTCTGTCAGATGATCGCATAAAGCAGACGGCAATAGCGATTCTGTCATACTTAACGGCGATGGCATAATAAACCGGAGCAAAACAAAGCCGGAAGCACACAAATGTACATTCCGGCTGTAAAGTTAAATCGATATCTGTTGGATTTTATTCAAGTGAACCTACGGTATTTTCCACCTCATGCAAAATTTCGCAGCTTTTCACCAGTTTCTGCATGTTTGTGTGGTCGGGATACAAGGGGCGATCAATATCGAGGAATTTAACATGTCTTCGCACCACTTCCCATGCTTTTTGTACACCTTTACCAAAGCTGTATTCTTCTTTTCTGAAGTCAAGCGCCTGCGCTGCAGCCATAAATTCAATGCCGAGCACGCCATAGGCGTTGTCGAGAATCTGGAAATTTTTTATGGCGGTATTCATTCCCATGGAGACAAAATCCTCCTGATCAGCCGCGGCAGGAATAGACTGAATGGATGCCGGTGCAGAAAGGATGCGCTGTTCCACAATTTGCATATCTGCGGTATATTGGCTCAGCATGAGGCCGGAGAACATTCCTGCTCCTTTGGTAAGAAAAGCCGGTAGTCCGACACTGAGGGCAGGATTATTGAGTCTGTTCATTCTGCGTTCGGACATCACACTCACCATGGTAATTGCAGCACCAGCCATATCCATTGGCACAGCAACCGGAGTGCCCTGGAAGTTGGCACCGGAAATCTGAAGTTCTTTATCGGGGAAGAAAATTGGATTATCACCCACTCCATTGAGTTCGATTTCGACCTGTGAACGGGCATACTCAAGTGCATCATGGGCACTTCCCACCACCTGTGGGGTTGATCGCATTGAATAGGCATCCTGCACTTTGCATTTCACCCTGCCTTCTTTCAGATCACCTCCGGCCACACATTTATTGATGGCTTCAGCACTTCTTACCGCACCTTTAAAGCCTCTGACTTCGTGGAGAAGCCTGGTATATGGTTTCATATTGGCTTTCAGTGCTTCCAGGGACATGGCGGCAGCAATTTCGGCCTGTTTTAACCAGTTGTTTGCATCCACCAGCCAGATGGCACTCATTGCTGTCAGCACATTTGATCCGTTGATGGTTGCCAGGCCGTCCCGTGCTTCAAGTCCGGGTACGGGAATGCCGGCTTTATCCATGGCCTCCTTACCAGACATCAGCTCACCTTTGTAATATGCTTTTCCTTCACCAATCATCAGGAGTGCAATCTGCGACATGGGAGCAAGATCACCACTTGCCCCGACAGAACCTTTCTGACACACAAAAGGAGTTACTCCCCTGTTGAGCATTTCAATCAGGGTTTGGGTTATCGCCAGCCTGTTACCGGAATTACCGTGGGCATGAACATTGATTCTGCCCAGCATGGCCCCTCTGACATATTCCAGAGGAGCAGGGTCGCCGATACCGGCAGCATGATTATAGATCAGGTATTTCTGGAAATCCTGAATTTGATCATCTTCCAGTACAACCTCAGAAAATTCACCGATTCCGGTATTGACACCATACATGATTTCTTTGGCCTCTACCTTTTTTTCAAGCATGGCACGACAAACATTAATGCGTTTGGCTGCATCGGGATGCAACTCAACCTTTTGGCCGTGACGGGCAACATTGACCACATCCTGTATTGTGAGTCCGCTGCCTTTGATAACTAGTGTGTCCATAAATTACATTTTAAGAGATGAATTATTGGTTTGATTTCTCATTGCATTCAGATCGATCTTCTGCAAAAACTTGACAGAAGCATCAATATCATCATACATAACTTTATCATTTTCAATAAAATTAACCTTTTTTCTGTAATTTGACACAAAACTTTCAATAAAAGGTGAAGATTTTTTGGGTTTCCTGAAATCAAAAGCCTGGGCAGCAATGAACAATTCAATGGCCAGCACACGCTCCAGGTTGTTTACAATTTTATACATCTTGGTTGCCGAATTTGCCCCCATACTCACATGATCCTCCTGTCCCTGTGATGATTCAATGGAATCAACAGAACAAGGCATGGATAACTGTTTATTTTGATTTACGATTGATGCGGCAGTATATTGTGGAATCATAAAACCAGAATTGAGCCCGGGATTAGCTACCAGGAAAGGCGGCAGGCCTCTTTTTCCGGAAAGCAATTGATATGCACGTCTTTCCGATATATTTCCCAATTCAGCCAAAGCCATGGAAAAATAATCAAAAGCCAGGGCGAGTGGCTGGCCGTGAAAATTGCCTCCGGATATGATGGCATCATCATCGGGAAAGATTGTGGGATTATCAGTAACAGCATTGATTTCTGTCAGCAAAACAGATTTGACATGCCTGAGGGCATCCATGCTGGCACCGTGAACCTGAGGAATACATCTGAAAGAATACGGATCCTGAACATGAGACTTTGAATCGCCGATCATTTCAGAATCGTTAAGAAGTTCCCGAATGTATTTTGCTGTTTCAATTTGTCCGCTGTGAGGTCGCAGGCTGTGCAATCCGGCATAAAAGGGTGCCAGGCTTCCATCAAAAGCCTCCAGGGAAATGGCCGAAATAATGTTTGCCAGTTCGGACAGCTTTTGTGCTTTCAACAGAGTCTGGACACCATGTGCAGCCATAAACTGTGTCCCGTTAAGAAATGCCAGTCCTTCTTTGGCAGCAAGGGTGATAGGTTTGAGTCCTTCTTCCCTGAGAGCAGCAAGGGCATCTTTTCTTTCTCCTTTGTGATTTACCTGCCCAAGCCCCAGCATTGGCAACACCATATGCGCCAGGGGTGCAAGATCACCGGAAGCACCAAGTGAACCAAGCTCATAAATCACAGGAATGATATCTCTATTGTAAAGTTTTGCCAGCATCTCAACGGTTTCCGGAAATACTCCGGAATTACCAATGCTGAGTGCATGCATTTTCAGCAACATCATCAAACGCACTATCTCAGGTTCCACCTCATCTCCCGTACCACAGGCGTGAGATTTCACAAGGTTTTCCTGTAGCTTTGACAAATCCTCCCTTGAAACCGAAACATTGCATAAAGAACCAAATCCGGTATTTATTCCATATACAGGTTTATCCTGCTTTTCCATTTTTTCATCCAGATACTGCCGGCATTTTGCCATGGCATCAATGGATTTCTGACTGATTCTGATTTCAGCTTTATCGTTCAGGATTTCCTGAATAACAGTAAGCGATAAAGCATCAGGTGTAATTTCGTGTATCTTCATTTGAATTATTTATTTTATGCTGATTATTATTAATTTTGTTTCATTCATATCTTATTACAACAACAAAGATAAAGGGCATGTTGTATGAGGCACAAAATTAGCAAAGTTCATTGATTTACACATCAGGCTTTTATGCTACAAATCATATTCATGCCACCCTTCAGGCAAGCTACTGACTATTTGGACACTACAACTCATCATCACAAAAATCATCCGGGAGCATGATATGAAAAGGAAAAAAAATCATCAAACACATTGCCAGTTTATTATTTTTATTTAATTTTATTCAAAATTAGAACATATGGCAATGAGTCAATCAGAACATGTAAAGAAGGTATTTTCAGAATACCTTGAAAAAACCGGCCATCGCAAGACACCGGAGCGTTTTGCCATTTTGGATGAGATATATGCAAGCGAGGGTCATTTTGAGATAGAGACACTTTATATCAAAATGAAGAACAAGAATTACCGGGTGAGCCGCGCCACTCTGTACAATACAATAGATTTACTTCTGGAAGCCAGGCTTGTAATAAAGCATCAATTCGGACAAAACATTTCGTCCTACGAAAAGGCTTACGACTGTAAAGAGCATGATCACCTGATCTGCACAAAATGCGGCAAGGTGATAGAGTTTTGTGATACGCGGGTCAATGAAATTCAGGATGAGATTAGCCGCAAAAATGATTTTGCAGTTTCGTATCATTCTCTGTATTTTTATGGTCTCTGCTCAGATTGCAGGAAAGAAGCTGATAAAGAAAATTAGCCGGCATCACCGGTAATTAAAATAGTAAAGATGAAAGCAGATGTATTGTTAGGCCTTCAGTGGGGTGACGAAGGCAAAGGGAAAATTGTGGATGTTCTCACTCCGGAATACAATCATATTGCCAGGTTTCAGGGCGGTCCAAATGCCGGCCACAGCCTGGAGTTCAACAACATAAAGCATGTTTTACACACCATTCCAAGTGGTATATTTCATCCTGACAAGATGAATATTATCGGCAATGGTGTTGTGATTGATCCGATTTTGCTGAAACAGGAGATTGCCGAAGCGGAATCTCTGGGTGTGGATGTCAAATCGCACTTACTGATTTCCGATAAAGCAAGTTTGGTTTTACCCTCGCATCGTCTGCTGGATGCAGCTTATGAGGCACACAAAGGAAAATCCAAAATCGGCAGCACCCTCAAAGGCATCGGCCCGGCCTATACTGATAAGACGTCCCGCTGTGGTTTACGCGTAGGTGACATCCTGACCAAAGCATACCAGACCCGCTACGATAGCATTATCAAGCATCACAAAACACTGCTGGATGCTTACCACGGTGAGGAAATTACTGCGGAGGCTGAAGCAGAATTTGATGCAGCGATCAATTATCTCAGGGAATTACAAATCATCAACACTGAATATTTTGTCAACAATGCCCTCAACGCCGGTGAAGCTGTACTTGCTGAAGGTGCACAAGGCACTTTGCTTGATATAGATTACGGTTCATTTCCCTTTGTCACATCTTCAAATACGGTTTGTGCCGGTGTCTCTACCGGTCTGGGAATAGCTCCTCACAAAGTCGGTGAGGTGTATGGCATCTTCAAGGCTTATTGCACACGCGTAGGCAGTGGCCCCTTCCCTACGGAGCTTTTTGATGATGACGGACAAAAACTCAGGGATGAAGGCCATGAATATGGTTCCACTACAGGCAGACCGCGTCGTTGTGGCTGGCTTGATATGGTGGCACTTAAATACAGCATCATGCTCAATGGAGTTACCCAACTTATCATGACCAAAGCGGATGTTCTGGATGATTTTGATGAGATAAAAATTGCTACAGCATATCGCACACAGGAAGGTGAAACCACAGAATTCCCATTCGATCTGAATGAGGATGCAAAACCTGTTTACACCACAATCAAGGGCTGGAGGCAATCACTGGAGGGCATTACAAATAAGAAAGACATGCCTGAGAAATTACAGGCATACATTGCCTATATTGAGAAGGAAACCGGTATACCTGTAAGCATTGTTTCTGTCGGACCTGACAGGAAACAAACAATCAGAATCTCATAAGTTTTTACTGAACCACCGGGCACATCTGCTTACCGATCATGCCTGCAAATGAATTTTTATCGATGATACGATATTCCTTAGTTGCCCTGCTGTTTCTGCTGACAAGTATAAATTTAACCGCTCAGGTGGAAGTTGGCATCACAAGCGAAAACGGTAATAAAAACAATTTTTCCTCTTCAGATGTAATTCAGATAAAAAACAGTAAACTGCTGGTAGATGTCCCTGAAGCAAGCAGGGATGCTTTCAACAGTGCACTGCAAGCAGTGTGGGAGATCAGTGATTTTACCTTTTCCACTGATGATACCACGGATAATACCGGAAATAATAACCAGCTTGTCTGCAGCATCAGCATTGAGCAAGGCCAAAACGGGCTAAATTTTGTAAGTTTTTGTGACATCACCCGTAAAAACCATCTTGGAGAAAGCGAACGTATTGCAAGGTTTCCCTTACAGATGAGCGCATCCCTCAACAATAAACTCAGAAGTCAAGCTGAGGGAAGTGATTTGCGTTCAATAGTCTATGCAAATCCGGATTTTCACAACATCACAGCCGGACTGCTGGAGCTCAACTTAATGGCCATCAACAACCAGCTTAGTCTGGGAAAAACCATTTGGCTGGATGAAGACATCAGCAAAGGCCATCTGTTGCGTAATCTGAAAGATGGTACATTGCACATACCTTCATACTGTCTGATCAAGTCCAGGCATATTACCGTAAAGGAAGAGGAACTGAATGAAGAAAAGCTCATGAAAAAATATCCATATTCCTGGGATGTAAACCGGACCACCGGTGAGGGAAGGTTTCTTTTGTTAAGTGCGCAAACCGGCAGCACAATGTATATTGGCATCATTGACAATATTTCCGGCCAGATCATTTACCAGACCAAAAAGTCAAATCAATTCAATTTAAAGCGCTCGGATTTTAAAGAAATCTCTAAAGAAGTCGGCTAAATTTTCGATGTATTTTTGTAATATTCTTGCTCCTTTCATGCAGGGTTTTCCAGTCAGCATTTGCATGCTCTGATGTTTTTCCCACATTTTTCAGAACAATACGCCAATTTATTTTGTTTTCAATGCAGACAGATGAATTATGCGAATTATAATTCTATACACAACACGGCACGGCACATCGCAGAAAATAGCCAGGACAATACAGCATTCATCACGTCATCAGGTAAGTCTGTATAATTTAAGGCATCGCAGAAATCCCGATTTAAGTGAATACGACATTGTTATTATCGGAAGTTCTGTTCATTCGGGAAAAATACCCCTGCGGCTGCGTCGCTATATGAGGAAGCATAAGTCTGAGCTTATGCAAAGGAATCTTGCCCTGTATCTTTGCTGCATGGAGCTGGACAAAGCAAAAACACATATTGAGAACAATTATCCGGAGGATCTCCGGCGGCATGCTTTTGCCACAGCCTGCCTTGGTGGTGAATTTCTGTTCGACAAGCTGAGTCGGGAAGAAAAGGCAGAAGTAAAAAAACTGACAGGGGCCAAAACGAGCCGGTCAAAAATCAGACACGATACTTTGCAGAATTTCATCCGTGAGCTTGGGCATTTTTCCCAAAGGGCAATGCCTGAAAATGCCTGAAATCATTATTGTTTTTCGATTTTCAGTGTTCTGACATAATCATCCGATATTATTCTGATCATATACATGGCAGGTACAAGCCCGGCAGTATTGATAATCTTATGCCATTCCACTTCTTCTTCGTTCAAGTGATAATGTCTGATGCGTTTGCCGTCCATCGAAAATATTTCAAGTACAGATTCGGATGCAGGCAGGTTATCGGCCATCACATTCAGCTGATCTTTGAATGGATTGGGATAGACCCTGAAAAATGGTTCCGGCATATTTGAGCAGGCAAGATAAATCACATCAGAATGCTGATAAGCCCCGTCATAATCGACTTGTTTGATTCTGTAGTATGCTTCTTTTTGCGGATTTGTATCGAAAAAGGAATATGCCAGTATCTGATTGCTGTTACCTGCACCGGGTACTGATCCGATATCTGAAAAATTCCTTCCGTCTGTTGAACGCTGAATAATAAATACTTCGTTATCATCTTCAGATGCAGTTTCCCATTCAAGGCTGACAAAGCTATCATGACACCATCCCTCAAAACTCAGCCACTCAACAGGCAATGGGCTACTTTCACTGCCCAGGGTAAATTTTTCTGTATAGTTAAAGCTGTACCAGTTGGGATCGTTGAAATACTCTGAATATGCGTTATCAGCGGGTGTGAAAGTATTGGCTGCTGCGTTAGCTGCTCCGGCAAGTGGTGTCCACCAGGCTTGTGAACTTTCTGTCACCCATTGATACTGTATCAGTTCGGATTCTGCATGTCCGTTGAGCTCAGCATCCCAGTACTGCATTTTCACTTTATCATTGGCATCCAGTTGCCCGATGTTTGGAACTTCCACATACCTGGCAATACTACCGTTTCCGGCAAAACTGCCTGATCCGTTTTGCACCTGATGGCCCCGGACAATTGTGATGGTTCCCATATTAACATTGGTTGAAATGAGAACACCCAGGTTTGCGGGATTATAATCTGTGACATTGTTAAGCGTTCGTGTGGCCTGTATGGTACCTGTATGATTACCAATATCACTGACTTTGATGCGATTTGCTTCGCTTTCATTCTGTATTGAACCTGTAGTACCCAGGTCAATACTGCTGTTTTGCAGGTCGAGTTGGCCGCTGGTTAGCGTAAGTTGATTTGTTACGTTTATATCTGTATGCAATTGCACATCCGATGCAGATTTATCCAGTATCAGGTTATAGAATTCTGTGGGATTACAACCCAGGATTTGCTGATTGACATTCCCTGAAAAAACCAGGCTGCTTTGTGCCGGTTCAAAAAATCCGCAATTTTCCCAGTGTGCAATATCATTAAGAACGATTTTGACATCGGAACTGGCAATCACCTGGGTGCTGCCATGTATTTTTATTCCCTGCGCGAAAAAAACGGCCGGCACCATCAATAGGGCAATACTAAAAATGAAATGTTTCATGTAACTAAATTTTCCCAAATCCTTGCCTCAAAGATAAAAAAATATCATTAATACCAATAAAATTTATTCGGATATTTCATCGTTGATGTTTATATTTTCATCCAAGCCATCATCCGTTGGTGTAATATCATCTGATTTTATCACATTAAAGTTTGCCTTCTGATGAATTCTCATACGCACGTCTGAATCAAGAATATCATTATCAATCTCATTTTGATCTATCATCTTAACAATCACCATATAATCAAAAGTGATATCTTCACCGCCACGCAAAGCCACCTCGAAACCTGTCTGAGATTTGCTAATGACAGCAAAATCACCTGATGTAAAACCAGTAGGTGTAATATTTACAAAGATTGCATTGGCATCATCAATAAGATCAACCAAATCCTGATCAAAATGGACTATCGAACTACCATTATTAAAACTATCGCTGCCGGAAATAATAATTTGCTTTTCCTGGGCAACTACGGAATATGCTAAACCTGGATCATCTGACTCCGGCTTAAGTACCTGGGCATAACCCGATTCTGTTATCACATTTCCTATATGGTACGCAGAAAGCTTATTTTGCGACCGAGTAACTAGCGCAATGCCTTCGGCCTTACTAATAATTCCAAAATTGTTTCCCCGAGCTAATAAAGATGTATTTCCCTTAGTCAATAAACCGATCCCAAATTTTTTTTCCGTCATTAAGGATATAAATTGAGAGGATTTCATGTAATCCTCCCATCCACCATCAAACCAACCACCTATAGCTGTGCCATCACCCATAACTCCAAGACCTCCTTTATTGTCATGGTCACCTCCGCCTCCTTCAGTTTCTGTACCCTTTCCAAATACACCGGCACTTCCATTGGTAGCATAAAAATCATCACCCCATACCGACCAATCAACCTCACAATATCCGGGAGCTTCACCATAAGCACCAGCTCCATGTTTATAATCAGTTATTCCAAAAACGCCTTCTGCAGTGTTTCCTGTAGCATCTCCATATACAGCAGAACGGAATGTACCATCATAATAACCCAAATACCCGGTGCCTGTATTCGAACAAGCCCCTGATACTCCAGCCATTCCGGAGGTATATCCATAAGAGTTATACCCAGATATAACAGGATCACCGGAACCATTAGAAGCATATATCCGGTTTTCAGTGTTTGGTGCAGCACCAACGCCCATGTAGGTTGTGATATATGAATTTCCTGAGACATGGAGTTTGGCAGAAGGGGAAGTTGTACCGATCCCGACATTATTATCCACATACAAATTATTTTGAAAATAACCGGAACCAATGGTACCAAAATCACCGGTGGCTCCAAAGGCATAAGTATCTGTTCCATCAGCCCTCATCCTTAACGCATCATCACCAAATATGCTAAAAAAGTTGCTTGATGGGCTTATCAACCATTCTGTTTCTGAACCAAAGCCAAGTCGTTTCATGGTAATAAAACCAAAATCGGATTTTTCAATATGAAATACTCCATCAACCAACTCAAGCTTGTTGGCCGGGCTTGTTGTGCCGATACCAACTTTTCCGGTTCTGCCTATATCACTGCTGGTATTGGCATCTCCATCCCATGTAGGATCTAATTCAGTAAAATCGGTAAGGTATCCTTCTGTAGCGTGATCTCCCCACGAATAGGCATTATTCCAATTTGCAATATTTAATGTACGCGCAGAAACATTACCGCTGCCATCAATCATAAGGCCGGTGGTTTCTGAACCGGTACCCAGGTTTGAAAAGCGAACGCTACCATGCACATGCAGCAAGCTGGCAGGGCTTGTTGTGCCGATACCGACGTTGCCATTTGTTGCAACATACAGTTTATCATCCCAATTAAACATGCCGGTAGAACGGGCTTGCAACTCGGCGAAAGAAACCGATCCGGATTCACTGCCTGTTGATTCCAGCTGGAGGGAAAAGTTTGCATTTGATTCATCCTGTATATAGTGCTGGGTGTACCAGGCATCATCCACTGTAAACCTGACTTCTTCTTCATTCAATGCATCTCTGGAAGCATGGCGTCCAATGCGAAAAGGATTTGCACCTGATGTGGTACCGAAATACGAATCACCGGCAACATGAAAGGATGCATCAGGGCTTGTGGTTCCGATACCAACCTTACCGCTTCTGCCAACATCCGAACTTGTGGAAGAAACCCCACTCCATTTGGGTGGTCTTTCTTCAGCAGCCGTGGTTAGTTGTACCCATTCTGAACCATTCCAGTAATAATATCCCTGCCCGCTAACTGCACTGGTATTATACACAAGCAGTCCGGCTGCAGGTGCAGCAACCGGAGCGGCGGTTGACAAATCCGTTATATCAATCCGGGGTACCAACAGGCCCTTGTCTCCTGCCTGGATATCAAGCATGGCAGATGCATGAGCATCCGAACCATCATTGTTTATTGCCACACCCTGGGCAGACAGATTCTTCTCAGATACCACAATCAGCCCAATGATCATGGTCAACAAAATTATCCCCCTCATATTTAAGAAATTACGACTTTACCTCAGCTAAAATACGTAGGTTTTTAATACGATCTTTTGTTATTATACTTCTGTCAGTTTTTGGCATACCTTACAACAATCTGGCTGATCCTTCTTTTTTCATGGGTATTTGGCATTGTTTTAACCGGGTTTTGATTACATCTAACATAAACAGGAATTCATCAGTAATGTGATGATCTGAAGCAGTTAAAAAAAAGCATTGAAGTAGTGATTTCACGTATCAGGGAAGCGACCACAAGGCCAACTACTGTTGATGGCTTCTATTCTCTAATAGAAGAACAGATATCCAAGAAAAATGGCAGCGATTATACCGGCCAGATCAGCAATTAAGCCTGCAGTAACAGCATGTCTTGTATAGCGTACGCCAACCGAGCCAAAATATACTGCAATCACATAGAAAGTCGTATCAGTAGCGCCCTGAAACATACAGGAAAGTCGCCCGACAAAGCTATCCACACCATGAATATCCATGGCCTCAACCATCAGCCCACGGGCTCCACTCCCACTCAGGGGTTTCATAAATGCTGTTGGCAGGGCAGGAACAAAGTCCGTATTTATACCAAGGGCAGCAAATCCGTATTCCAGCCCTGCAATGATGAATTCCATGGCCCCGGCTGCCCTGAACACACCAATGGCAACGAGTATGGCAACCAGAAAGGGAATGATCTTCACTGCTACCTTAAAACCTTCTTTAGCCCCTTCGATAAAGGTTTCGTACACATTGACACGCTTTCGAACTGCAAGAACAATGAAAATGATAATGATAGAAAATAGTATCAGATTGCCTGTAACCGTTGACACTACATTTGCTGTATCAGCGTCAAGCCTGGAAAAACCGTATATTACGCCGGCAATCAGCAAGGACAAGCCACCCAGAAACATAACGATTACTCTGTTCAGCAGGCTTATACGTTGAAACAATGATACGGCAATGATACCGGCAAGGGTTGAAAAAAACGTAACCAACAGAATGGGTAAAAATATATCGGTAGGATTTGCTGCTCCCATCTGCGCCCTGTACACCATCACAGAAATCGGGATGATTGTAAGTCCGCTGGTATTGAGTACCAGGAACATGATCATGGCATTGGATGCCCGCTTTTTATCAGGATTAAGCTCCTGCAACTGTGTCATTGCCTTAAGTCCAAGTGGAGTGGCAGCATTATCAAGTCCCAGCATATTTGCAGCAAGATTCATAACGATGCTTCCGTTGACAGGGTGATTTTTTGGGATATCAGGAAATAATTTTGAAAACAAAGGACTGATTCCTTTGGACATGTGATTGATCACACCTCCTTCCTCCCCAACTTTCATCAGGCCGAGCCAAAGTGTCATTACACCGGTTAGTCCCAGTGACAAGGTAAATCCAAGCTCTGCATTATCAAAAGTAGCATTTACCATATCGGTAAACACGGCCGTATCTCCCAGGAAGATAAGTTTTGCCAGTGCAACCACAAAGGCAATCAGGAAAAATGCCACCCAAATGTAATTCAGTACCATGGCGGGAAAAATAGGGAATTTCTGCTCAGGAAATATACTCTATTACAAGAATTTGTCCACAAAGCGGGGTTAATAGTTTTGCATTACGGTCTGATCAGCCTGGAAAGCGGTTTTAGTGGCTGTATCTTGCGGCCGTTGGGAGGCTGACATCCTCTGCTGAAGCATGCTGTTGGCTGAGCCTGGCTGGTATAGCTGACGGAGAAAGATCATTTCCAGGCAGGCGAAACCCAGCATGCATCAGCAGAGATATAAGCCGTACAACGAAAAGCCGCCCGAATCACAATTAAATTGATTAAACGGATTATTTTTTGCAATTTCGCATGCATGGAATGGTTTTATCACACCCAAGGTGGAGAAATTTCCGCACAGAATTTAGTCCGACTGGTTGAAAACCGGATACCGGCTCATCAGCACCTGCATTACCTTGACGGAGCGAAGTTTGCAGATTCAGACGCCTATTTGAATCGTGTGGCTAAGCTGGCAGCAGCCATGGCAAACAGTGGAGGCGGTATTATCATTGTGGGAATCAAGCCATCACGACATAAAGCAAAAGCCTTTTCCCTTCTTCCAGAGCCTGCAGATACAGGTCTTATTCATCACCATCTGATTGCCAATCTTTCACCATTTCCTGACGGGATGCTGGTGGAAAATGTTATGATTGAAGACCTGGGCTATTGTCTTGTCATACGGATTCCGTCGGGGCATGGACCGTTTATGTTTTCAGACTACAGGTATTATGCCTTCCGGAGTCACAAAGCCGTAAAGCTGGATGCAGACGATGTAAGTGCGCTTTACAATAAGCCGGCACAGAAGCATCTGGAAATATACAGCATATACAACACGCAGGGAGTGCCCGAACTGAAGGACGGTAAATTTACCATCGTGCGGTTTTACCCAAAGGTTCTGATCCGCAATACAGGTGAGGCTATGGAGAGGGACTATAAAATGGAAATTTCCCTGCCGGCAAGGCTGTATGAAGAAAATACCATGTTGCGGAATCACTTTTCGCATCACGAAGGCAAATACGTGGTCTTTTCTTTTGCAGGAAAGTCACCGGTATTCAGCACCGAGATTCATAAAATGCTGGATTTCAGCATCCGGGTAAGCTCTGACAGCATTGAGAGCTTTGAAAATGAGGAGCTTCATTTCAGGTTGTATTACTCTGCTGGCGTACACCGGCAAAGCTATCCACTGAAAGAATTGTTCACTTACCAGGGAAAAATGCTTTCACAGGGTGATTTTAATAAAAGCATACAGTAAAAGCACAAAATTGGTCATTTAATCACTGTATTTCTTTACTTATCTTCAACTTTTAGATCATGATTATTCCTTCACAATCTGCTGCTGGTAAATGTCATCGCCAAAGTGCACCTGCAAATGATAGAGGCCGGGTATCAATGCGCTGTCATTTATTTCCAGGTGATGCTCACCGGCCGGGTACGAACCAAAATCATTTTCGTACACTTTCTGGCCCAGGCTGTTGTATAGCCGGATTGTAATGTCTGACTCAATTTTCAGATAGGCATCAATACTGAATGTCTGGACAAAGGGATTCGGATACACATTCAGGTTACCATAGGCTGTTGACGGAATGCCAACCAAATTATCACAATACATGATGTTTGAATACGCGCGGTTGTAAGTTTCACCGTCTCCGGGATTACATGGATCAGGCTGTTTCACCATGATTTGATAAAACACACCGTCAGCATCGGGATTCATTTCGGTATAATCAAAATCGCTGTACAGAACTGAATCCACCACCTGCATATTATCCTGTGTGGTGCCACGCATGATGAAATAATACACGACAAAATAGCCTTCATAAGAATCCCAGTTCAGGTGACAGGCACCGTTCAGGTCAGAGTTTACATCCAGGCGGATACTGGAATGCATCTCACTGAGTGGGGATTCATTGCCGCATGTATCGACCACCGATAGTTTGTAATTTTCGTCATCAGCTTCAGCATCGGTATCTGTATCCACATATATACCGGGATTACTGAAGGGTACAGTTGTCAGCAATTCAAACTCTGATGTTGCCGGATTTTCGCGATAAATATTGTATTCTGCAGTACCCACACCCGGGGTTTTATTCCAGATGATTTCCATATTGTTGTCTTCATTAACGCTAAGCAGGCAAAGGCTTTCATCCTGATATGGATAGGACAATTGTACCTGCACTGTATCACCATATTCACAATCATCAGTATCTGTAACAAAGACAGAATAGACATCTTCGGTAAGTACATCAATGCTCTGGGTTTGTTGTCCTGTGTTCCAGAGGTATTCTGCATATCCGCTGCCGGCATCAAGATTAAGGGTTTCTCCGGAGCACAACCAGGCAATATCATCAAAGGCGCCAAGATCGGCCAGGGGTGGTTCTTCCACTACGCCGGTGTCAAGCAACTCACATCCATACTGATCGGTGATGGTAACATAAAATTCTCCTGCAGCAAGTCCATCAGCTACTGATGTATCACCTGCACCGTTGGACCACTGATATGAGAGACCGGTAGCCGTTCCGTCATCCACTACCACTTCAATTTCGCCTTCTTCGGCACCATGACAGGGCATATCCGTCTCAAAAATCTCTACTGTATGTGCCTCGGGATCTACGATCTCCACAGAATCCTCAATTTCACAATAATGGGCATCCGACACTTCCACATGATACCAGCCTGGCTGACAATCTGTAATTTCCTGATTTACACCGATGATGTTGGGATTATCCCCGTAAGTCCAGAGATAAGAGATATATGGTTCTGTTCCTCCCTCTGGCAGTGCAGTAATAGCACCATCGTCATAGCCCTGACATGTGATTGGTGTCACATCAAAATCAAGGCTGAGTGGTTCCGGTTCTGTGATACTAACCGTTGAATCCACGCTGCATCCGTTTTCGTCCAAAACAGTCAACGTATAATCACCCGGAGCAAGGTTTGTTAAATCTTCATCTGTGCTATAAACGCCGGGTTCACCGGCCATCACCCATTCATAAGAGAGACTGCCTGCCCCACCACTCACAGACACAGAAATACTTCCTGTGCTGTCACCATGGCAAAGAACATTGTCAGAATTCACCTGGTCAAAGGACATCCCTTCGGGCTCAGTGATTGTATATTCAGCTTGAGTTTCGCAGCCGTTGGCATCAGTAATGCTTACTGCATAATCCCCTGCAGGGACAGCCAGTAAATCTTCGGAGGTGTCACCATTATTCCACAAAACATTGTAGGCTGGTGTTCCTCCTGTGATATTGAGTAATATTTCTCCATCTGACAGGCCATTACAGGACACATTTTCTATTGTTTCACTGACAGCGAGAGGAGCTGAAGGTTGAGATACCGTTTCAGTGTATTCGGCAGTGCAGCCGTTGGCATCACTTACTGTCACCGAATAATCTCCGGCTGTCAACTCCACAATATCTTCGGTGTTTGCAGAATTGCTCCAGACAAATTCATACGGCATGGTGCCGCCGGATACTGACAGGTCAATTTCCCCGGTAGTATCAGCGTAGCAAGCCACATCCACTACTGCTGTGCTTAACAAAAGGGCTTCGGGTTCTATGATTTCATTTTGTCTGCTGAGATTACATATTCCATCATCAACACTTACCTGATAAACTGCCGGACTAAGATTTTGTCTGAGCAGGCCTGTACCGGCATCACTCCAGGTATAGGTATAGGCCGGGTCATCCATAAACAACTCCACCACGCCATTGGCATCACCATTACAATTGATCTGGTCAATGCCTATCCTGGCTCTTATTTCATTTTGAGGATTCAGAAAAACTGTGGTATCCAGGGTGAATTGTTGTAAGGCATTTTTGGCTTTTAGGTGATACTGGCCATAAGGCAAGTTGGTAAAATCATTTGTTCCCTGCCATGTCTGCCCATTATCCAATGAGAATTCATAGGGTGGATTGGCGATATTATCATTGATCGTAATGCTTCCATCGTTTGTGTTTTGACAGGCAGGATGGGTCAGATTAAAAGTATTGGTAGGTTCTGTAGCGATTTTCATCCCAAGCAGGCCATCATGACCACCAATCCACATGTATGAACCGGCCTGATTGTTGATTGCTGTTTTATGCGACCATCCGGTACTTGAAAATGTATTTGTGATTTTGGCAAAATGCTCAACATTGCCGGATTCGTCATACAGAACAATCAGTTCATTTCCCTGGTTCATATCATCAATATCAGAAATGACATGTCCCGGTTCAGAATGTGCCACATTAGTAAAAGATCCATCATACCTCACCAGTGTGGAGTCAGTACCTATCCAGATATTATCTGAATCATCCTGAAACAGTGCATGTATAACTGTCCCGCCGAGTTCAGCAGATCCGGCATTAACAAAGGTACTGCCATCATACATGGATATACCGTTTTGTGTGGATATCCAAAGCATACCGGTATTGTCTTCCAAAAGTTCATTCACGGAATCATTGACGAGGCCGTCGGTTGTGGTTATGGTATCTACACTGTTGTCAGTAATGATTCGCATCACACCTTGCCAGGTGCCGGCATATAGGGTACCATCGGCCATAATTTCAACCGAAGTGATGGTATCGCTAATCAAACCCTCTGCGGTACTGTAATTTTCATAATTTTCATCGAAATATACTGATAAGCCCTTCCTGGTGGCGAAGCAAAGAGTATCTCCCTCTTTGGTAATGTCGTTCACTGTATCACCAATCAGTCCATCTGCAGATTTGTAGGTTCTCCAGTATTCTCCGGTATATTCATTGGCTCCATTGTCCGTACCAATCCAGAGGACATCATCAAAATCGTGCATAGTAATAATTTCATCACTTACCAGATCCCGGTTGGTTCTCAGGTTGAGATATGCATTTTCATTATCACAGACACTTACTCCACGGTAAGGAGTAACAAGCCAGATTTTATTGTCGCTGTCCACATATGCAGATTTGATGATATTCTGACTGAGGCCGTTTTGAAAATCGATCAGGTTAAAATCACTACCGTCATAGTGGATAAGTCCCTGATCTGTTGACAACAGAAAGTCACCGTTGATCATTTGGGTCACGTCAAGTATATTGTTGGTGGGCAGACCATCTCCTGAGTTAAGATAAGTCCATTCTGCTTTGTTGTAGAATCCCAGTCCACTGCTGGTAGCCACCACAATATTTCCGTTAAAATCCTGATAAAGTCCTCTGATGAGGTTAGACGGCAGGCCTTCATTGCTTGTGAGATTAATAAACTCTGTTCCGTTCCAGATGCTGACCCCATTGGCGGTTCCGAGCCAGACATCACCCCTGTATGTTGTCATGATTTCAACCACAGCATTGCCTGCAAGTCCGTCTCCGGTATCGTACACTGTCCAGGTGGAACCGTCAAAAACGGAAACTCCGGCGTCAGTTGATCCTACCCAGATATTGCCTGTGGAATCTTCACCAATGGCCCAATTGGAATTTGATGCAAGGCCGTCATCGGTTGTAAAGTTATTCCATAGCGACCCATCATAAACAGACACGCCTCCTTCTACCAGGGCAACCCAGACTTTACCATCAGAAGCTTCAATGATTTCGTAGGCATTCAGTTCTGCGGCACCCCCCATATTGAGTTCCTGTGTCCATGTGTTGCCATCATACCGGGCAATCCCTGTACTTGTTCCCACCCAGATTTCTCCAAGGCTTTCCACTTCCACAACCGATTTAGCTGCATCGGCAGGCAGGATTTCATGATAAGAAAAAGAATAATCAGCTTGAGCATGGATATACAATCCGGCAAACAGCAGCAGGCAAAACAGGCTGAGTTTTTTCATAATTATTGGTTTGATTTTACCCAAAAATACAAAAAATTCCTGAGTACAGGCAAAAAAAAACGGTGAAATTTCATTTTTCACCGTTCATTATCAGGATATTCAAAGTTTGGTCAACGTAAATCAGCCAGAGCTTTCTTAATTCTGCCAAAGGCTTTTTTCAGATTATCTTCAGAAGTAGCATAAGATAACCTGAGGCATTCAGGTGATCCGAAAGCATCTCCACCAACTGTTGCTACATGTGCCTTTTCGAGCAGGTACATTGCAAGATCGCTGGAATCCTTAATGATAATGCCACCAAAGGATTTCCCCAAATAGTAGCTGATGTCCGGGAAGACGTAAAATGCACCACCGGGGCAATTGGTTTTCATTCCGGGAATATCTTTCAGCAAATCCAGGACAAGGTCACGTCGTGATTGAAAGACTTTCAGCATTTTTTCAGAAGCTTCGGTTCCTCCATTTATGGCAGCTTCGGCAGCTTTCTGCGCGATGGAACACGCACCGGAAGTAAATTGTCCCTGAAGTTTCTGGCATGCTTTTGCGATCCATTCGGGTGCAGCAATGTATCCAATTCGCCAGCCTGTCATTGCATAACCTTTGGAAACGCCGTTGACAATAACAGTTTGGTCATATACATTATCAAACTGAGCTATGCTTTCATGCTTTCCCTGAAAGTTGATGTGTTCATAAATTTCATCGCTGAGAATAATGATGCGCGGGTATCTGGCAATCACATCGGCAAGTGCTTTCAGTTCATCCCTGGTGTACAGGCTTCCTGTCGGATTTGAAGGAGAGGAAAACATAATGACCCTGGTTTTCTCTGTGATGGCACCCTCCAGCTGCTCCGGAGTCATTTTAAAATCGGATTCAATTCCACATTTCAGTACCACAGATTTTCCTTCGGCCAGTTTTACCATCTCTACATAACTCACCCAGTATGGTGCCGGCACAATAACTTCGTCACCGGGATTGACAACACTCAGCAGGACATTAATCAGGGAATGTTTTGCCCCTGCTGATACCATAATTTGTTCAGGTTTATAATCCAGCTTGTTTTCACGCTGAAATTTATCGGATATTGCTTTGCGCAGTTCCGGATATCCGGGCACCGGGGGATAATGTGTCCAGTTTTCCTGAATTGCTTTGATGGCGGCATCTTTTACGTACTGTGGTGTATCAAAATCTGGTTCTCCGATGCTGAGATTAACCACATCGTTTCCTTCTTCTTTCAGTTCCCTGCTTTTCTGAGTCATTGCCAGGGTGGCACTTACTGAAAGTTTTTCCAATCGTTTTGAAATTTCTTTTACTATCATATCAAAATGCAATTTTTTATGTAAATTTAACGATTTAATACAGATACAAACATATTGTACAGCATCTTTAAATAATAATTTATGATCGGAGAAATTTTACAAATCACACTACCCGCTTTAATCGTCATGATTACAGCCATTTACATGATGAATCGCCAGTCTAAGCGGGATCATCAACTCAAGCTTACGGAATTGGCAGTGACCAACAATAAAACGATTACACCGCTCCGTTTGCAAGCCTATGAGCGGATCATTATTTTTTTGGAAAGGATTACCCCCAACAGCATAATTTTCAGATTACAGACTCCGGAGATGACGGCTCAGCAAATGCATCAGGAAATGCTTCAGCTTATCAGGGCGGAGTATGAACACAACTTGTCTCAGCAGCTATATGTTTCCCCTGAAGGCTGGGAAAGTGTTAAACAGGCAAAAGAGCTTACGATAAAGATCATCAACGAAGCTGCAGATAATGTCAAACCAACAGCCAGTGCTTTGGAGCTCAGCCGGGAGATTTTTGACAAGCTTGTGGAGCAGGAAAAAGCCCCCACACATCAAGCCATTGAGCGATTGAAAAAAGAAGTAGCCCGGTTTTTCTCTTAATTGATTTTCTGTATAAAAAACACAATCAGAGACATCACATAATGAAAAAAGAGCCGCCCGCTGGTCCAGCGGGCGGCTCTTTTTTCTTATCATATCAGTCCGGATATCTTAGCGTATCAGCTTAACCGTACCTTCTTTTTCATGCCATATACCGGTATAATCCTTAAACTTACAATACCAGTAATACACACCACTTGACAATAGTCTGTCACCTTTGGAACGGTTACCAAGCAGGGTTCCGTCCCAGGCATTTTTCGTGGGATTGTCTTTGTCATACTGATCTGTTTCAAAAACAAGTTCACCCCATCTGTCGTACACCATCAGTGTGAATTCATTTGGATCAATGCCATTGCCATACACCATAAAGAAATCGTTATCACCATCTCCATTGGGTGTAAACGCTGTGGGTGCATAGAATGTAAACTCATCTTTCACTCTGATTACACGCGTTGCTGTATCACGACAAGCTTTTTCAGTTTCCACAATAAGCTGCACTTCATATTCTCCAATATCAGGGAAGATATGCGTAGGAGATTTGAATGTTGATGAATCGCCATCACCAAAAAACCAGAATGTTGAGTCTGCGTTTTCGGATATGCTGACAAATTCAACTTCAGGATCAAGAATGCTTACATTCTGCGGCTCTGCATAAAAATCGGCCTCCGGTTTAGGATATACAAGAATCATATCTTCCTTTATCCGTGATTTTTCACATCCAAAAGGTGAAGTTACCGTAAGGCTGACATTGTAGACACCGGAATTCTCATATACGTGTGTCGGGTTTTTCACATTGGCAAATCCATTGTCACCAAAGCTCCACTCATAAGTGTTTCCCTGGTCTTCATTGAGTTCGTTGAAAGAAACTTCAAGGGGTGGACAGCCTTCCACCTTATCTGAGACGAAATTGTTTTTTGGCTCAGGCATGACAATGATTTCAATGCTGTCTTTTACCGATGGTGTGCCACATTCATCATTCAATGTAATGATGTAATTGGTAGTTTCCTCCGGATACACAGTAAATGGTGATGGTACAACTGTTCCATCCTGCAAAGTCATGTAATATGGTCCGCCATTTCCGCCGGAGGCATCAAGCTCAATAATGGCAGGATCACCGGGACATATGCTATCGTAACTGGTGGTAACACTTTCAATTTCAAGATCAGGATATACATTGACAGTAAGATCATGTGTTGAGCTGGTACATCCGTTTCCATCTTCTACATAAACGGTATATTCTGTTGTGGTATCCGGTGATACAGTGGGATTATGCACTACAAAAGAAGATCCGTCATCACCGCTCCAGTAGAAATCATATCCACCGCCACTAAAAGGTGTTCCTCCAATAGCCTGTGCATTGAGATTTGTACTGTTGGACTGGCAAATCCATCTGTCACCGCTGTTGAGCACCAGTCTCAATTCACTGGGTTCTTCCACTACTGCATCCAGTGTAAGGCGGCAGTCGTGGCTGTCAGAGACAGTTACAGTATGTGTACCGGCACCTATCTCAATGCTGTCATTCTGTGTACCGTCAGGCCATAAGTAAGAATACCCCGGTGTGCCACCACTGACTTCTACAAAGGCCAATCCGTCATCATAACCATAACAGGAGGTCGGCTCAGTATAGACATTGCCCATCATCTGAGGTGGTTCGTCAATATAGAATACAGTATCTATCTGACAACCCAGCATATCCGTCACGGTAACATCATACATACCGGCACAAATATTCTGGTATATTGCACCATCAGCAGCCCATGAATAATTGAAGGGTTGAATTCCTCCCTCAACTGTAAGCCTGGCTTCTCCATCGCATGAATTGTAGCATCTGTTATCTTCTGTGACCAGTTCCATACTCATTTCCGGACTCACGGTAATTGTCATGCTAACTGTTGGCGACTGACATCCATGGTCATCTTCAACATAAACAGCGTAGGTTGTTGTTTCATCGGGAGTGACTGTCAGAATGCTGGCCTCTGAAAAATATCCGCTTCCGTCGTCCCAGTAATATGTGTAGGGTTCAGTACCGCCGATTGCTGTTGCATTGATATTTGTTGTCTGGCCTTCACAAAGTGCCTGATCGGGAGATATACTGATAAGCAGTTCATCCGGCTGGGTAAGAGTAAAGTCCTCTGTCACAGAACATCCGTTATCATCGGAAATTGTGACTTCGTAATTTCCTGCAGCCAGGTCAAGGCGATCAGCTCCGCTTCCTCCGTCTGACCAGTCGTATTGAAGCATACCTGTACCACCGGAGGCATTGATGTGTATTTCACCGTCATTCGAATTAAAGCAGTCCAGATCCTCGGTAGATGTGGAAGTTACCTCAATTTCTGCCGGTTCGTCAATGGTAAAGTTTTCTGATGTTTCGCAACCGTTGGCATCAGTTACTGTGATGCCATAATCTCCGGCACAAAGGTTTTCATACAAACTATTGTCTCCCCAGGAATAAGTATACGGCATTGTGCCACCATGCACATCAACTTCAGCCCAACCTTCACAGGCCTGGTAACAGCGGTCATCCTCTGTGGTAAGGGTATGTGTTAATTCTTCCGGATTCACAAGTGTTTGAACGGTATCACCGCTCTCGCAGCCGTTTTCCTCTACCGACAGTGTAATTTCATGGGTGCCGGGAGTATCCCAGTACACCTCAATTGGTCCGGCTCCGGTGCCATTTTGAATGCCGCCGTCGAAATCCCATGTATAGCTTGCTGCTGCAGTTGCATCACCAACGTACTCAATAATGGTTGTATCACCATAGCATGGAATGGCTGTGGTTGTAAACTGTGCATTGGGTGTATTGTAAAAAGCAATATCCACAGTTGCCGTATCACAACATGAGGGAGAAAGGTTTTGTTCTACAAGCTGGAAGGTATATGTTCCCCATGTATCAACGGTAACGGTTGGATCAGTGGAAGTTTCCTGACCGCCGAAATCTGCAGTACCAGGCCCTGAGATCATGCTCCATTCCACCGTGTTGATTGAGGTATCCAGTGTGGTATGCAGGGTATACGTATCAGAACAAACTTCATCATCAGGTCCGGCATCCGCAACCGGGTCGGTGCAGCATTCAGGGTCATCTGCCGGTCT
>JBKGYK010000018.1:0-42288 GCA_046546095.1 Bacteroidales bacterium | reverse complement strand
ATGTGGGTCATCCAGACGCTCAGTCCTTCAATGTCGAAACGCTGATGCTCCGGAAAACGGACGCGGATATCGTATCCGTCAATATTACCATACACCGCCCGCAGTGGTTTAAAGGCTTCCAGTCGGTCACTGACTTTATGGTCTCCCACATCGCCGGCATGCCAGATCTCATCAACATCCTTCAGAAAATCAAAATATTCCTCATCCAAAAAACCGTGCGTATCCGATAATAGTCCGATTCGTTTCATGGTATAAATATCGGAAAAAAGAAGAATTATTCAAGCATGAGTTTTTGCTGGTACACGCGATTGCCAAACCGGAATTCAACCATATACATTGCTCCCGGCAGTTCACTTAAATCAAATTTATACCCTGGCAAATCTTTATGAAGCACCTGTTTACCATGCATATCAAACACTTTGATTTCATCAGCTTTCTTATCTGACAGTATGTAAAACACCCCACTTCCCGGATTTGGATAAATCTGAACCTGATGATTCTTATTTTGTTCATCTTTCACATAATCATCAACGTGCATTACGCACCGAGCTTCAAACACTTGTGTAGTACTTTTAGCATCAGGGCAATAAACATAAAGCACAATTAAATAATCATAACCAACAATTGGTGTGGGGATGGTATCCACAAATTCATATTCCCCTTGCAGCCCATAATACACTACATCCACCATGTCTGCAATGGAATCATTCATATTGGCCACAATGCTGTCCGCTGGTTGCAATCCGTTAATGCATGTATCTATTTCAATAATGCAAAAACCATTGCAAATAGTAAGATAATCGACTTTTGAAACCGTCACACTATCACCATCAAAATAATATGTTGCATGAACATCATAATTATCTGCAGAAGCGTATTTCACGGGGGCGGTCTGACCCCATTTGTTTTCGGTTATGGCACCCGGGAAATACCAGTGAATTGAGTCTGGTTGTTCAGGTATGTTGATAACTGAATGACAGGAAATATAATCACCGGCAATGGTAGCTGTTTCACTGGCAAAAAATGTAAGGCTATCCGCATACAGATCCTCTGCAACATGAACAAAATCTGTTTTTGTCAGGCAATATGATGTATCCGGAGTAAACACACACAGGCTGACCGAGTAATCCCCAAATTGTGGATAGCTGATTCCCGTTGGATTCTCATCAAGTGATTCTGTCTGCGATGTACCGGTAAAATACCAATGTACACTGTCAATGTTACCTGTGGACAGGTTATAAAAATTCAGCGATGAACCTTCCAGTACGGCTTGTGATGATGCAGTAAAATCCACATTCAACTCAGGCTCACCACAGCATACTTCAACAACATCTTCAGCACAATAAATGGAGGAATCCTGAAAGTTTTCGACTTCAAGCACTACATCATAAAAACCAGGCTGATCATAATACACCTCCTGTACTGAGCTTGAAGAGGTAAAAGGATCTCCTCCCGGGAAAATAAAATGCCGGTTATAAATATCTCCTTCACTTGTATCCGTAACTGTTATGCTGCCTCCGGCTGAGACAATCGTATCAGACAGGGTAAAACCTGCACTGAGGTTTGTCTCAATGGTATCACCGTATGGTTGACAACTGGTTGCACCTGAATCTAAGGGATCCAGCCAGGGTGCAAGCTGATTGTCTGCAGTTGTGCCGTTCATATTCCAGTGAATCTGCATTCGGCCAGAGAAATCAGGATCAGTCGTATTGGTACAACTTGTCGCGCCTCCGGTTAAGGTGCCCACCAGCAACCCGTTTGCATTAAACAAGGGGCCACCGCTTGAACCACCTTCTGTAACACCATGCCCGTTTTCTGTGGCAGACCATGTCACCTGATGGTGTGCGTTTGCCATGCAACCAGGATAAGTAGCTGTCTGACATGGTTCAGTATATGTGCTGATTTTCTTAATATCGCCAGCCGGGTGATGGATACTGACCCCGGAAGACAATGCAGTTTCATCAATGGTCCAGCCATTATAGTATGCACCGGCATCCAACAAAATATCAGAAGTAGCTAAAAGCTCCAAAAGAAGAAAATCACTCCCCTCATTGATATTCCCCCTTGCTAATTTCGTTGCGCCTATAACCACATCATAAACGGGTTCACTCACGGGGTCGTCGCAAGTGGGAGACTCAAAGTTAAAATAAAACTCCCACATATCCTGTGTATCCTGGTCTCCTCCACAATGATCTGCAGTAAGAAAATAAGGAGCACCGTTGTTGGCAGTGTTGTTTATCAGTGAGCCTGTACAGAAGCCTCCCCCATAGCCAGACACAACATAAATCAGCGCCACACCACGCTTTTGATTCTGCCAGAATTCTCCTTCCGAACAATTCACATTGACTTCACAATCTCCACTACCATTGAAGTTAGTAAATCGTTCATCCCTGAAAGCACCAACTAAAGCATCCACTCCACGGTAAAACCAGGAAATGCCGGAAATATTCAAATGAGGCTCTCCCTCCACATCAGATGGCTGAACGTACTCAAGATAAAGTGTTTCACCTTCAATGATTTCAGTTGATGTTTTATGACCAGCCTTACAGTTATGACTGCTTGTGTAAGGATCCGTAAGTTGACGTTTGTTCTTATTGTAGAAACAAAGGTAGGCACCCTCAGGCAGATAAAAATCATCGTATAGCAGGTTAAGTGCTTCGGCCTGATCCAGATGAAGTTTCAGTCTCCACACTGATGTACCGTCAGGCAACAAATCCCACGTACCGGAATTTTCCATATTTATTTCTGTCGGGATGATTTCAGAAACCATATACGGTCCGGCATTATTATCAAAATATTCAGATTTTTGCATGCATTTCTCCTTGTCAGGAGCTTTCATGCTAAGTTTATCCACATTATCTGCAGACAAATGCCCTTCATAGCCGGGCAGAGAGGGCTGTGAATAAGACATCATCGTGAAAACAACAGATGCCAGAAGAAAAAGAAGTGTTTTTTTCATGAGTCGTTGTAATGGTTACTCTACAAATATAGCATATTTTCTGAATTAACAAAAAAAGAGACCCGGGGAGAGTCTCTTTTGGCAATTGAATAACAATCAGACAGGCTAATTGTGTGGATTGAGGAGGAGTTTAGGGATATCGTGTAAGTCAATTATTTTTCCGGTTTCAGACTGATCCAATCTGTCAAATTGATGCCTTCCGCAAAAAGCTGGACTTTATAATCACCGGGAGATAGTTCATCAACAGGCAGCACAAGCTGTCTGGGTCCTGCAGGTTTGTTTCCAAGCGGCATCTGCCTGAGCAAATTACCACGATCATCGTATATCATAAAATCAAGATTGGCGGAACGATTCAGATAAAATTGCAGGTTCATGCTTTTCGCCTCCGCATTGATTGTCACAACAAATTTATGATCAACAAAATCTCCGAAAACATTCTCAAGTGAGTCACGGTAAACATCTCTGTCCCGGTCATTAGCAAAGGAGGCAAATGGAATCAATACCACGGCAAATATTATTAATCTTATTATATTCATAGGTTTGGTTTTAAAGGTTGCTATTTAGATTCATTATAAATTACAACAGGGGTTTCGAAAAATTGTTTATTGCCACCTGATTTTTTTTTAAAATTACTGAGAGATGTGAATTCGCATTTTTTTCTATCTTGCAAAAAAAGAATCATTATGGCTCTAATATATTCTCCCGGCATCAAATCAGGCAGTCTTGCCATTATACAATCTGATGAAGCACATCATCTTACGCGTGTATTGCGCAAAACTGAAGGAGATGATATTGAATTATGTGATGGCATGGGCAATTTATATATTGGCCGGATTATAACAATAAGCAAAAAACAGACAGAAGTACAGGTATCGGAATTGCTGGCATCGCTCAAACAGCCGGAAAGCAAATTATACATAGGCATAGCGCCAACCAAAAACATCAGTCGTTTTGAATGGTTTCTGGAAAAGGCAACAGAAACCGGAGTAGCCGGCATCATTCCGCTGCTCACATCACATTCTGAAAGGGACAAAATCAAACCTGAACGATGGGAAAAAATTATCATTTCAGCCATGAAGCAGTCAAAGCATCTATACAAACCGGAATTGCATGGATTGACAGATTTTGAGAGTATTTTGCAATTAAATCATGAAGACAAATTCATTGCCTACAGCGAAAAGTTACCACCTGACCACCTCATTCGATTTGCTGATCCGTATAAGGAATCCCTGGTGCTTGTTGGTCCGGAAGGAGACTTTTCTAAATCAGAATATGAGCAGGCACTGCATGCCGGTTTCCATCCTGTGGGACTTGGCAACCACCGTCTGCGAACAGAAACAGCAGGATTGGCCGTTGCCCAGATTTTTGATAACAAGCGCTTTATTTAAAGCAAAAGATCACAATTCAGCCTGTCCCGAAAAGACAAATTTTGCGGGTCCGGACAATTTCAGATTGACAAATTTCTTTTCATTCCGTGCAAAACTGACTTTCAGTTTCCCTCCCGGCATATGTACAATAATTTCTCCCTCATCAATATTATGGCGCCATGCCTGGTACAACGCGCCGGCCACAGCACCGGTTCCACAAGCCAGGGTTTCATCCTCAACACCTCTCTCATAGGTTCTCTGCCTGATTTCATGCGTTGATATTTCCTGCAAAAAATTCACATTGGTCCCCCCCGGTTTATATAAGTCGGAAAAACGCAGCCGTCGTCCTTCTCCCACTACATCATAACCGTCAATTCCCTCAACAGGAACAACAATGTGCGGGCTTCCGGTGTCAATGATTAATTTTTCAGGATCATCAGGCATTTTCACAGTTTGCATTTGCAGATATACGATTTCTCCATCAATTTCTCCCCGGTGTTCACCGTCAGATGCTGTAAACAAACAAGTTTTTCCAGTATAGTTTCTATCATGAGCAAAGCGTACAATGCATCTGCCGCCGTTGCCACACAGGCTACCTTCCTTTCCGTCAGCATTCCAGTATTTCATATGGAAATCGGCCTTATCCGAGGGCAATATAATCATCAAACCGTCAGCTCCGACACCAAAGCGCCTGTCGCAAAGTTTTTTGATAATGGCAGAATCAGGTTCATTCGCCTTTTGCATGCCGTCAAGTATAATAAAATCATTTCCCGCACCCTGATATTTATGGAATGGTATCGTCATAAAATTTTGTTAAAAACAAAACACTCTTGTCTTGTTTATCGTTAACTACAAAAATAACACAAAAAAACTAATGTATATGAAGGGAAAACAATGGATTTTATCTTTATTGGCAGGGCTGATTGGTGGTGCAGCCGCCTTTTTTGCTTTTGCTGCGATCAATGAGAAAAATGAATCTTCCAGTGAAGAAATACAGCATGCACTTATTGAATCCTATAAGGAACAGCAGCATAACAACATAAGGCCCACTGCAGGCCGGTCTTTTGCTGCCTTAGGATTACCTGATGCGGATTTCAGCAAGGCAGCAGAAGCCAGTCTGCCTGCAGTAGTGCATATTACTTCATTTTATAATCAACAGAATTACACCCTGTATGACTTCATATTCGGCACAAGACCTGAAGGTGGCCAGCAGGCAGAAGCTTCAGGCAGCGGAGTAATCATCAGCAATGACGGCTATATTGTTACCAACAGGCATGTGATCAACAATTCTGAAAAGATCAAAGTTGTGTTACATGACAGGCGTAGTTATGAAGCTGAGTTGATCGGAGCGGATGCCACGACAGACATTGCTTTATTAAAGATTGATGCCGATGAACTCACCAGCATCAACTACGGTGAAAGTGATAAGCTAAAAGTTGGTGAATGGGTTCTTGCTGTTGGCAACCCCTTCAATCTCACATCAACGGTAACTGCAGGCATTGTTTCGGCAAAAGCCAGGAGTATCAACATTTTTGCTGATAACCAAAGCATTGAGTCATTCATTCAGACAGATGCAGCGGTAAATCCCGGCAACAGTGGTGGAGCATTGGTAAATACCGATGGAGAACTTGTTGGCATCAATACGGCCATTGCAAGCAGAACCGGTTCATTTGTAGGATATTCTTTTGCTGTACCGGTTGGCATTGTGCGCAAGGTAGTAGCGGATTTACTGGAATACGGAGAAGTACAACGTGCATATCTGGGGATTAGTCTGGCCGATGTAGATTCAGAGATTGCAGAACGATTTAATCTTGAGAAAACCGATGGTATATTGGTGGCAGGGGTGACAGAAGGCAGTGCTGCAGATGAGGCACGTGTCAAAACCGGAGATGTTATCCTGAGCATCAATAACAAATCTGTCAATACCGTGAGCCAACTGCTGGAACAAATCAGTAAATACCGCCCCGGCGATGAAGTTAGTCTTACTTTCAGAAGAGGCAATAAAGAAATCAAAAAATCCGTTGTTCTACGTAACAAATACGGCGACACGGAATCAGTTCAAAGTGAAAGGCTTGATGAGCTGAATGCAGAATTCGAAGCCCTGTCGCTGGAAGAAAAACGTTATCTCAGATTAAAATACGGGGTAAAAGTAAAAAAGCTGTACCCCGGTGCACTGATGAACAGGGGCGTGCGTGAAGGATTTATCATTACCAGCATTAACGATTCACCTGTTAAGACTGTTGAAGATATCTCGCATGCCCTGGACAAGCTGGAGAATGAAAGCATTTTGATTGAAGGGATGTATCCCAACGGGAGCATCGCTTATTACACACTCAGATTGTAATCCGGCTACTGATAAAACAAATTGGTATGTATCACAATTTTATTTGTCTTTTTTATTAAATTTGCACCTTTTTTTGAGATAACTTTACAACCTTTTTAAAATGATTGCGTATACATGCTGGACATTCATTTTCAAAAGAGAAATATTAGGAGTATTACATTTGTTGATAAGTATTTATGAGACAGTTAAAAATTACGAAATCGATTACCAATCGTGAAAGCGCATCGCTTGACAAGTATTTGCAGGAAATTGGTAAAGAGGAACTCATCACAGTAGAAGAAGAAGTAGAACTGGCTCAGCGTATTAAGAAGGGCGATCAGATTGCTCTGGAAAAGCTTACCCGCGCTAATCTCAGATTTGTGGTTTCGGTAGCCAAACAATATCAGAATCAGGGCCTCAGCCTGCCTGACCTTATTAATGAGGGCAACCTGGGCCTGATTAAAGCTGCAGAAAAGTTTGACGAAACCCGTGGATTCAAGTTTATTTCTTATGCTGTATGGTGGATACGCCAATCCATCCTGCAGGCGCTGGCTGAACAGTCAAGAATTGTTCGTTTACCACTGAATCAGGTTGGTTCACTGAACAAAATTAACAAGGCCTTCTCCAAATTTGAGCAGGAGAATGAACGCAAACCGACATCTGAAGAACTGGGCAAGGCTCTTGATCTACCTTCAGAAAAAGTCTCTGACACCTTGCGTGTTTCAGGGCGTCATGTTTCGGTGGATGCCCCATTTGTTACCGGCGAGGAAAACTCGCTGCTGGATGTGTTGGAAAATTCCGACTCTCCTTCTGCTGACAACGGGCTGATTGATGAATCCTTAAGCCGGGAAATTGAAAGGGCACTTGCAACCCTTACCGAGCGGGAGCGGGATATCATTCGTTACTTTTTCGGCATCAATTGTCAGGAGATGACCCTGGAAGAGATTGGTGAAAAATTTGGCTTGACACGTGAGCGTGTGCGTCAGATCAAAGAGAAAGCCATCCGCAGGCTGAGACACACTTCAAGAAGCAAATTACTGAAAGCTTATTTGGGTTAAAAATCTTTTATTAAATGGAATGAAAAAAAAAGCCGCATTCTGAAATCAGGATGCGGCTTTTTTGTAGTATATACATTCTCACTGGATTCTTACATATCGCTATAAACAATATCCAGATATCTAACTTCAGAATCACGCAAACTTGTCATTGAACCTCCATCGTGTTCATATACTTTATCCTTGTATGAATCATCGGTCTGTGCTTGTTGAGCCTCAAAAGACACAGCCTGCACCTCAACAGGAACTGCCTGGTGTGTAGCTGTGGGCAAATCTATGCTGTAATTACCATCAGAATCTGTTTCAGTTTCATACTGCAGTGTCTGATAAGTATAACCAGATACGGGATCAAGCACGAGGTCTTCAGCATTTATGCGGAAAATGATCTTTTTCCCGGCAGGTACAGTTTCTGCGCTGGTGTTGTCAAGGTCAAGTTCTGCATACACAGTTCCTTTCAGTGTAGCTTTTGGGTTTGTACCCGGATCAGTAGTTTCTTCGTCATCACAACTGGTGAAAGCAAAGAAACCTCCTACTAGGATCATGAGAATAATTGAAAGTGATTTTTTCATATCGATTTGATTTTTTAAGGTTATAGACTACTATTATTAATTATTACTGTGAGTTTTTGACTAAAAATGGAAAGTCAGAAAGATATTGCCCATAGCTCTGTCAGTATCTACACCAAAATTGCTGTCAACAGCAACATCTGTTGTATTTACTTCAACTTCTTCACCTGTCCATACTTCTGTGACAGTTTCTCCTCCGGTTAGCTGATTGTAACCAAAGCCCCAGCCAAATTCACCACCAATGGAAATCTTGGGGGCAAAGAAATATTCTACACCAATAAATCCACGAAGGCCAATACCCATGTTGACCAGATTTTTCTCTTCCAGAACACGACCATCGGGGGTAAGGTTGCCACCAAAGTTTGTTGTCCGTGGACTGTTAAAGTCTGAGGTGATGGGATTACCATAGTCATAGCTGATGTTGGACTGGGAGTAATTAAATATCACCATACCACCAAAATATCCCTGCACGCGACCGGAACCACGACGCATTTCATAACCGGCACCAAGGTGAATGTTGGTCTGTACATTTTTCATAATGTCTTCCACCAATTCGTCAGGATTAGGAATTTCTGAATCCTTCATGACAAATTCTTTGTCTTTAAAATTGTTAAAACCCAAACGAAGTTCACCACGTATAGCAGCATCATCTTCCAGGTAATACTTACCTACTATGGCCTGGCTTCTGATATAATCGACATCTACGCTGTTACTTACATTCGCATTGGCCATATTTCCAAGGTAATTAAAGAAGGGTACGGCATCGAAGCCAAGTCCGATATCTCCGCTTTCGGGCAGGATATAAACACCACGTTTAGACATGAAGTCTTCTTTTTCCTGAGCCTGCATACTCAATGCAAAGCCCAGCAAAGCAATCATAATTAAAGCAATTTTTCTCATAATGTTTGGTTTTAATGTTTACACAAATGTACAACTTTTTATTAAATATACCTGAACCATACAATTTTTATACCAAAACGAAAAAGGGAGCAATGAGCTCCCTTACAATATATTACAACTTCTCATACAAGAAGATTATCTTATTGCTTGCTTCTTCTTGGACGAAATTCGCTTGAAACAGACACTTTTTTGCGTCCTTTCGCCCTTCTTCTTGCCAATACTTTACGACCGTTTTTACTTGACATGCGTTTTTTGAAACCATGTTTATTATTTCTCTTTCTTACTGAGGGCTGAAATGTACGTTTCATTATGTTATGCTTTTAATCGTTTTACTTCGTTTTTAATAAGGGTGCAAAAATAACATGATTTGTTTCAAGTAACAAATCTAAATCAAATTATTTTGCATAAGGCATATAGACAATTTTTTTTGTTTCGAAAAACGGGTGGTCAAACCAGTGTTGAATTTCTGCCTGTCTGATATTCTGAAAGCCTTTAAGCTCCTTGCTAAGCTCACCTCCTTTAAGGTAATAAATGCCCTGCCCTGACATTTCGGGATGCGTTTTAAGCAGGTGTCTGGTTTGTGCAAAAAATCTGGGAAAAGCAGCCACGGCTCTGGCTATGATATAGTGATAATCTCCTTTGTGTTTTTCCGCTCGTTCATTAACAAAAGCCAGATTGTTAATACCCAGCTCTGTAGCTATGGATTCTGCGGCGGTCATTTTTTTACGGATGGAATCCAGCAGGGTAAAGCGGGCATTTGGAAACATCACGGCCAACGGCATGGCAGGAAAACCACCACCTGCACCGATATCGATAATTTCAGCATCATCCGGAAATTGTATCATCTTTGCAATGGCCAATGAATGCAGAACATGATGGGTATAAAAGGCATCCTCATCCTTTCTGGAAATGAGATTTATTCTGGCATTCCAGTCCAAAAAAACCGGTTTCATTCTTGAAAATATATCTATCTGCCTGTCGGATAATCCGGGAAAATTAGCAAGAATTTGCTCCATGAAGCTATAGGTTTTTGGCATCTGTTTTAAGCATTGACCGCAGCAATTCACGTGAACGATACAACTGAGCTTTGACTGTACCCAGGGGAATATCCATTTCTTCGGAGATTTCCTGATAACTCATTTCCTTGTAGTATCTTAGTCGGATCAGATTGCTGTATCTGGGTTTCAACTGTCTGACAACATCTTTAAGCAAATCGGCTTTTTGATTCTTAATCAGGCGCTCTTCCGGATCAAGCAATCGACTGGCAATATCATAGGATGCATCACTCTCATCGTCTTCATGCAACTTTGAATCCAGTGAGTAATGTTTATGCTTTTGCTTACGCAGGAAATCCACGCAATTGTTGTTGGCAATTTTGAACAGCCAGGTACTGAAGGCAAAAGTAGGGTTATATTTGTCCAGATGTTTAAAGGCTTTCCCAAAAGCCTCGATGGTCAGGTCTTCTGCATCGATGTCACTGTTGACTTTTTTAAGGAGCATAAAATATATGGTATCCCGGTAGCGTTCAAGCAATTCAGCATAGGCAGCATCATCACCTGAAATGGCCTTTTTGACCAGTTCATAATCGTATTTTGCCTTATCGGATAAATTCTGATTTACTTCCATACATTCTTTTTATCGGACCGCATTCTGCCAATGGCAAATATAATATAAATCAACTGTAAAAAAATGTCAATCAGCGGGTAAAAACAGCATGATCTGCTTTCATTTGTCATTTTCAGGCTTTTACACAAAACAAAAAACTGTATAAGCTTCAGCAGCAGATACAAACCAGCCATGCTTATCAGGATTTCTTTTACCGGCATTAGCAAACAGACTGTAAGCAGGACAAATGGTGTCATGGCTCTGGATATTGGTTCAGCCAGCAGGAGGCCGGATTGCCAGCCGGCATATCGTTTACTGCTGCTCAGATGTCTGATTTTCTGCCGGCGCCACTGGCGAAATGATTCTGCAGGTAGTGATATGGTTTTGGCCTGCGGATGAAACACAACACTTGTGTTTTTCCGTTTTGCATATGCGTTAATAAACAGGTCATCATCGCCGGAGATGGCATCAGAAAAGCCACGGAAACCACCTTTTTCGAGCCAGAAGGATTTTTTATAGGCCAGGTTGCGCCCAACGCCCATATAAGGTTTCAGGCGAATGGCCATGCCAGCGTACATCATGGCAATCAGCGTGGTATCGTAATGAATCAGTGCATTGAGAAATGATTTTTTGCGTTTGTATGTTCCCATGCCCAGCACAATATCTTTCTTTTCAGAAAATCCTGATGCCATGTGCCTGAGCCACTGGTCTGAGGCCGGATAACAATCTGCATCGGTAAAAACCAGGTGTTCGTGCTGAGCAGCTTTAATGCCAATACTGAGAGCAAGCTTTTTCCCCCGGCGGAAATGTCCTCCCTGCGGCACCCAGGTAACGTATAGGTTGGGATACCGACTTTCAAGTACGGAGAGCACATCCCGGCTTTCATCTTCCGAACAGTCGTCCACTACCACCACCTGAAAATCGGGATAATCCTGCTGTAGAACGGAGGGAAGAAATTTCTCCAGATTATCAGCTTCGTTACGGGCTGCAATAACTACCGAGAGAGGTGGCAGATTGCTGTTGTCAGCATCTTTTCTGCCTTTTTTCCACCATGCCGGCAGTATCAGCAGCCAGAAAAACAGGCGAACGATCACAACAAAGGCTGCCAGGCCGGCAAACGCCCAAAAAAGCATGTCATTCATCCTGTTTCATTTTTTTTGCTTCATTCCAGATTGCATCCATTTCATCCAGGCTCATTTTTTTCAGGGGCTTATCGCTTTGTCTGGAAATATCTTCGAGATGATTGAAACGAAAGCGGAATTTTTTGTTTGTACGTTCCAGTGCGTTTTCAGGATTCACGCCATACAGGCGGGCTGCATTGATCACAGAAAAAATAAAATCACCAAATTCATTTTCCACTTCCTGCAGATCCTGAGCATCCACAGCTTCCTGCAGCTCCTGCATTTCTTCCCGTATTTTATCCCACACCTGATTGTTCTCTTCCCAGTCGAAACCTACAGCACGGGCTTTATCCTGCATGCGATAGGCTTTCACCATAGCCGGCAGCGAGCGTGGTACACCACCCAGAACACGTTTGTTGCCTCCTTTTTCTTTCAGCTTAATCTGCTCCCAGTTTTCCTCCACCTCAGTGGCATTTTTCACTTTGGTATCACTGAAAATATGCGGATGGCGGAAAATCAGTTTTTCGCTGATGCCTTTCATCACATCTGCAATATCAAAAGCTCCTTTTTCAGAACCGATTTTTGCATAAAAAACGATATGCAGCAGCAAATCCCCAAGCTCCTTTTTTATCTCACCCAAATCCTCATCAATGATGGCATCGGCAAGCTCATAGGTTTCCTCTATTGTCAGAGTTCGCAGTGACTCCAGTGTTTGCTTGCTGTCCCAGGGACACTTTTCCCGCAGTTCATCCATGATGTCCAGCAGGCGTTTAAATTCCGTCAGACGTTCATCCATACTTTACCACTTTTTTACAAAGGAATGACAGTTTTGCATATAAAAGAACAAAAAGTGAGAAAAGTTTGTAACAGATTATCGTGAGTTATTAACGGGGATAAGAAGTCTTAGTCCTCCCCTCTCACGATCATGAGCATTTCTTCAAGACGGTCGTATGCCCTGTTATCTGGTGAAAACACGTTCAAATCCCAGAGGTATCGGAGGTATTTATGGATAAAGTTACGGTATGATATTGGTGTAAAATGTTCCGGTTCGGCAGGGATCTCCCGTTGTTCCACCACATAATCCAGGGCTTTTCGTCCAAGGAAACTCCCGGCATCATATGGATTGATATAAAACAATACTCCGGAAGATTCCTCTCCATAGGCGGCCCGTGCCACTTCTTTGTTTTTGTATGCCATCACCAGCAGGCCGGGCAGATACACAGGGTAAACCGGGAGATCCAGGCTATCTGCAATCAAACAGTACAGGCCGACAAAGGGAAAAGGCGATACTTTTCTGTTGGTAAAAATATATTCAGGGAAAAGACCGGCGGTGTCCTTTTGCTTACTGGATTGTACTCCAAAACCAGAAACAATATAGATGTAGCGGTTCATAATTTTAATGGCTTCAAATCCAGTCTGATTTTCTTTCATCTCCAGCCATATTTTACGCCGGAGTTTTTCCATTTTCTCCTTAAATTCATAAAATCCGGTATCAGGATAATAGAGGCTGTTGACATAGTATAAGCCGTGCAGGAGTTGTCCTTCATTCTCATTATACCACCAGGAGCGAAAATCCGTAAAGAAATTCTGATTTTTGAGGTCCTCCATGAGTTTTTCCAGACGTTCATTCATGACAGGATTGTCATCCAGGCCATAGCGTGCCTCCAGCAGTGGCAAAATATCTTCTCCGGCACCCAGCAACTTGGCATTGACATTTTCGAAAATGCTTTCATCCGGGTCATCCAGGAGATTGATCAGTGCTTTTACTTCACTATCTTTCATGACTGTGCTTTATCCTGTGTTCTGTAAACTTTATTAATACCCTTAATTTTACGCAATCGCCTGAGCAGATCTTCCAGGTCATTGGCATTGTGCACAAACAAATCAATCTGCCCTGAAAATATACCATCATCTGTATTGAAACTAACAGATTTCATGTTCACATCGGCCTCAGTTGATATCACCTGGGTAATGCGATACACCATCCCGATATCATCTATGCCTTCAAGATTAATACGTACCGGAAAGCTGAGAATCTTCTGCACTTTCCAATCCACTTCAATAATTCTATCGCCAAATGTTGCCATCAGGTCAATGGCATTGGGACAGTTTTTTTTGTGTACCATCACCACATCACCGGAATTGAGAAAACCTACCACGTCATCTCCCGGGATAGGATTGCAGCAATTGGCAAGTTTGTAGTTTTGTTCCGATTCATTTTCCTTGATAACGAGTTTCTTTCCGCTTCTGTCATCCTTTGGAGTTGATTTTTCTTTGGATTTTTCGGAAGACTTACCAAACTGCAGTCGCCAGTATCTGCCCCAGGTGCTGCGTCGCTTACCGGGTAGCCGTTTTTCAATATCTTCAGCACTGATTATCCCTGAGCCAATGCGGCGGTAAAACTCTTCTTTATTGTGTACATCCAGACGCTCACGCAACCTTTTGAATGAAGTATAATCCAGTGGATAACTGAGGCCACGAATGACTTCAAGAAATTTCTTTTGTCCTTTGTTGATGGATTCCCTGCGCTCTTCTTTCAGTGAAGACCGGATTTTTGTTTTGGCTTTTCCTGTGATGGCAAAATCGAGCCATTCGCTTTTCGGACTTTGCTTGTCGGATGTAAGTATTTCCACCTGATCACCCGAGCGGAGTCTTTGGCTCAGGGGTACAAGTTTGTGGTTTACTTTGGCACCAATGGCTTTATCTCCTACCTCAGTATGAATATCATAGGCAAAATCCAGTGCCGTGGAACCTTTTGGCACACGTTTCAGTTCTCCTTTTGGTGTAAAAACATAAATTTCCGATGAAAAAAGATTCAATTTGAATTCATCCAGAAAGTCAAGTGCATCCGAAGATGGTGCTTCCAGATGTTGCCTGATTCTTTGAAGCCATTTGTCCAGTTGTGTCTCATCATCCTTTTCATCTTTGTATTTCCAGTGGGCAGCATATCCCCTTTCGGCAATGTCATTCATCCGCTGCGAACGAATCTGCACCTCAACCCAGCGTCCGCCTGGTCCCATAACAGTTGTATGCAAAGCTTCATAGCCATTGGCTTTTGGCGTACTCACCCAGTCGCGCAGGCGGTCGGGATTCGGCTGATAGATGTCTGTGATAAGGGAATATATATTCCAGCACTGGGCTTTTTCCGGCATGTGCTCCTTGGGTTTAAACACGATGCGGATAGCAAATATGTCATAGATTTCCTCAAAAGGCACATCTTTTTTTTGCATTTTATTGTAGATGCTGTAAATACTTTTGGGGCGGCCCGATATGGAACACTCGAACTGATGATCTTTCAGTTTTCTCTCTAAGGGAGAAATAAAGGTTTCGATGTATTCATTGCGCTCTCCTTCACTTTCTCTGACTTTTTCGAGGATAGAATTGTATATAAGAGGATGCTCATATTTCAGAGCAAGGTCTTCAAGCTCGGTTTTGATGTTGTATAAGCCCAGGCGATGAGCCAAAGGTGCATACAGATAGAGTGTCTCCCCGGCAATTTTGATTTGCTTAAACTCCGGCATGGCATCTAGTGTACGCATGTTATGCAGCCGGTCAGCAAGCTTAATAAAAATCACCCTGACATCTTCGGAGAGTGTAAGCAACATTTTACGAAAATTCTCAGCCTGCAGGGAAGCATCTTTATCAAGCACATGGGAAATTTTCGTCAGGCCGTCAATGATGTTGGCAATGGTACGCCCAAACATATCATCAATATCAGACAGGGTATAATCCGTATCCTCTACCACATCATGCAACAGAGCACAAATAACCGATTTCACACCCAGCTCCATTTCGCCGGCAACAATTTTTGCCACGGCTATGGGATGCATGATGTAAGGTTCACCGGATTTGCGACGCATGCTGGCATGGGCTTTCACCGCAAGATCAAAGGCTTTGCGTACCTTCTCCTTTTCTTCAGCACTACGGCAACGCACACAAAGGTTCAGTATCTTGTCAAACTGACTTTCTATATTTAGCTTTTCTTCTTTACTAAGTTTATTCATAAAACTTTCACCACCAAAAGATACAAATATATCCTATGTATTATTCATTATAGAGCAAAAAGATTCCGGATTTCATATATTCCTTACCATCGAAATCGGTATAACTCACATGGTAAACATACCGTCCGGGTGGGGCCTTACGATCCCCGCTTGTTCCGTCCCATGCTTCTGTCGGATCTGTCGTGCTGAAAATCTCCATACCCCAGCGATCGTATACTGCAAAGCGGTAAGCATTCTCCCTGGCAAAGGAAATCAGGGGTTTAAACTCCCTGTTCTCCAACTCATAGGAATTGGGATAAAAGGCATTCGGGACATATAATCTTGGTTGATGGGAAACACAAACCTCATTGGATTTGGATACCGATTGCATTCCCAGGGGATTTCCTGATGCATCCTCCACACCGGCAACATAATAACAATAATCCGCAGGGACAATTTCATCATCTTCGTGTTTTGCTTTCACATAGTCGGAAATATTGTTTGTGTGGCTGCGTTCATCTTCATCTGTTATCACAATTTGCACAGGAGCATCATGTCCAAAACGGCGGTACACCCGGTATTCCTGTACTCCTCCCTGCCAGGTCTCATATTCATCCCAGCTAAGATGGTGATTCAGCATATCATCCTTTCTGATTTCCAGCAGAATATTGCTGGCGTGGTTAGACTCTGCAGATACCTTATCACAGGGGTCAATTGCCTGTAACTTATAATAATATTTGTGTGCATCCGGAATCACATTAACATCGGTATATGTGAGCACAGGCTGCTCAGTTTCACTGATGGTGTGGATTACAGTAAAATCGTTGAGACTGTCCACGGAACGCAATATCTTATATCGTTCAGTTTCGCCGGCGGTATCAACAGTAAATTTTACATCAATATTTCCATTTTCCACGCTGGCATAATCTGCATTGATGTATGCCGGGGGTTCATGAGAACTGGTAAACACACAGGTTTCATTTGATGTAGCGGATATCCCGTCATCCCTGAATGCCTCAACATAATAACAATACTGAGAGAAAGGCTGGAGCTCATCATCAAGAAATTCCGAATCATTGCCATCAACAGTTGATAAGAGGCTATAGCCTTCACCTGCCAGTTTGCGGTACACATCGTAATGATCCACATTATCCCAACCCTGGTATTCTGTCCAGTCGAGGCGCACTTCCAGATCGCAAATCTCATAATAAGGAAAGGCATACATGGTGGTGTGCGGATCGGTAAGGCGACTAAGATTCTCCAGGGTATCAATGGCTGCGAGCCTGTATTTCTCTGGCTCACCACCTGCTATGCTGGCAGTGTTTGTATAACTTGTTGTAAGCCGACCCCATACAGTGTCATAACTACTGGTAATACCATCTTCCACAAGGTAAATCACATAACCTTCCACATCCACTGAATCGCTGGGTTGCCAGCTTAACACCACCTGCGTAGGGGAACTACCGGGCACCACACTGGCCGACTCAAATACCGGAGGATCGGGAATATCCAATTGGGCCTTCAATCCAAAGGCCATGCAAAGCATTGCTGCTGTCAAAATAAGTTTCTTCTTCATATTCTACCGGAAAGCCATTGCCTTCCCATATTTTCAAATCATCTGATTTACAAAGTAAACGATTTTTCTGTTTTTTTATTCCTGTTTCATTAAATAGATGCAGGATTTTCTCAAAGGCTGCCTGTTGATAAATGTTTTTATATCAAAATCAGCCTGCTGGTTAACAAAAAACAGTCGGTTAAGGTTTTGGATTTTGATATTGTATCCGGGCGGATGCAAATTCACGGCAGAAGCAAAAGCCTGCCGGATTTTCACTATCTTTGCCGCAAAGCAATGCCTATGTCTGAATTTCCGATGCTTGCCAAAACCCTTTACAACCTGGAAGATCAGCTTTTCCGGGAGCTGGAACAACTGGGTGCCGGCGATATTGTAAAACACAACCGTGCTGTCAGCTTTACAGGTGATAAAAGGCTGATGTACGAGGCCAATCTAAAACTATACACAGCCCTGAGTATTTTAAAACCCATTGAGCAGTTTTTTGCTTTCGACCCCGACCGCTTATACCGCCGGGCCAAGCATGTGGAGTGGGATCAGTATTTTGACGTGGACAAAACCATATTGATTGACGCCGTGAGCTTTGGGAAATTTTTCCCCCACTCGCAGTTTGCAGCCCTGAGACTAAAAGACAGCATTGCCGATTATTTCATGGCAAAATACAAGCGCAGGCCATCTGTTGACAAGCAAAACCCGGATGTGCGTATCAACCTGCACATCACCGACAAGCAATGCCGCATCTCGCTGGACAGCTCCGGTCAGACACTGGATAAGCGCGGCTACCGGACAGAACACACCGAGGCCCCGATGAACGAAGTGCTGGCTGCCGGTTTGCTGATGACATCCAATGCGATGGAAAAGGATGAAATTCACGATCCCATGTGTGGTTCCGGCACCATCGCCATTGAGGCTGCTATGATGGCTGCTGATGTTGCACCCGGCTTTAACCGGCATTTCAGTTTTGAGCACTGGAAAGATTTTGACGCTGATCTTTGGAAACAAATCAAAGGCGAAGCCCGCAGGCAGCAGCATAAACCTAAAATTAAAATCATAGCTTCAGATCTTGACATGCGTGCTGTGGAAGTCACCCTGCGCAATGCTACTCGTGCCAAAATGGACAAATACATGGACATCAAAAACATGGATTTCTTTCAGTCGTATCCGAAAAAAGAAAACGGCTTGATAATCATGAATCCGCCATACGGAGAACGGCTTGAAAAAGACAAACACATGCCGGAGTTTTATAAGCAAATCGGGGATCACCTGAAGCAGCACTACGCCGGCTGGGAAGCCCGGGTTTTTAGTGGCAATCTGCACGCCATCAAAATGCTGGGACTAAAACCCTCTGAAAAGCAGAAATTCTTCAACGGCGCGCTGGAATGCCGCCTGCATCGCTATGACCTGTACAGCGGGAGTAAAAAGGAAAAGTAGGGAAATAAAACATTCACATCTTCCCGCAATCTCATGGCATTTTGTATCTTTGTTTGACTAAAACAAATGCCCATGATTGTCATTACAGGCGCTGCCGGATTTATTGGTTCATGCATGTGTGCCCGCCTCAACGAGGAAGGCTACCGCGATATCGTGCTGGTGGATGATTTCCGCAAAGACGAAAAAATTCCGAATTACAAAAACAAAATCTTCACTGCCAAAGTGGATCGTTCCCGCTTTATTTCCTGGCTAAAGGAAAACCACCGTGACGTGCAGTTTGTCATCCACCTGGGCGCCAGAACCGACACAATGGAATTTGACAAAAAAGTGTTTGACACACTCAACCTCAACTATTCCAAAGACATCTGGAACACCTGCGTTGAATATGGTCTGCCATTGATATATGCATCCTCGGCTGCCACCTACGGAGACGGAAGTCTTGGTTACGATGACAATCACGACATCATTCCGGAGCTGAAGCCGCTGAATCCATACGGTGAATCCAAAAACCAGTTTGACATCTGGGCACTTGAACAGGAAAAATCTCCCTTTTTCTGGGCAGGATTCAAGTTTTTCAATGTCTTTGGCCCCAACGAATACCACAAAGGCCGCATGGCTTCGGTGGTGATGCATGCTCACAGGCAAATTGCAGAAAACGGCTATATGAACCTCTTCCGTTCTCACCATCCCGACTACAAGGACGGACATCAGACACGCGATTTTATTTATGTGAAAGATGTGTGCGATGTGATGCTGCATTTTATGGAAGAACGTCCCGAAAGCGGCATTTTCAATCTGGGAACGGGCAATGCCAGAACCTTTCTTGATCTGGCCAAAGCCACTTTCAAAGCCATGGGCAAAAAAGAGGACATCCGCTTTATTGACACACCCGAAAAATTGCGTGACAAATACCAGTATTTCACTGAAGCCAATATGGAGAAGCTGCGAAAAGCCGGTTACAATAAAGCATTTACCAGTCTGGAAGCGGGAATAAAAGACTATGTACAGCATTATCTGAACACAAAATCTCTGTACTGATGGCAAAACGCAAAGGAAAAGGACATTACAAAGGTGAAGTGGAAGAGAGCAAACGCAAAGACTCTGCACTAAATGTAAACGATGGCGTAGATCAGCCGCCGCAGGTCAATCCGCACCTTAAATTCAAGCGCAAACGCCGTGAATTAAGTGCCAAAACATACGCCGAAGGTATTCAGAAGGGCGACCGCAACCTGCTTGGACAAGCCATCACTCTGATTGAAAGCACCCGTCCGGATCAGAAGCAACTGGCACAGGACATCATCCGCCTTTGTGTTCCCCATGCGGGAGATTCGGTACGCATCGGCATTACAGGCGTTCCCGGGGTGGGCAAATCCTCCTTCATTGAAACCCTGGGACACAATCTGGTGCAGGCGGGCCGCAAACTTGCAGTTCTGGCGGTAGACCCCTCCTCGGAACGCTCCAAAGGCAGCATTTTGGGCGACAAGACCCGCATGCAACTTTTGTCACAGGATGAGAATGCCTTCATACGCCCCTCCCCTTCAGCCGGTTCGCTGGGTGGAGTAGCACGGAAAACCCGGGAAAGCATTATTCTGTGTGAAGCTGCCGGCTTTGACACCATTTTTATAGAGACTGTGGGTGTAGGTCAATCCGAAGTAGCTGTACACTCCATGGTGGATTTCTTTTTGCTGCTCATGCTGGCCGGTGCCGGCGACGAGCTGCAGGGCATCAAACGCGGCATCATGGAAATGGCCGATGCCATCGCCATCAACAAAGCCGATGGAGAAAACAAAAAGCGGGCACAACTGGCACAGGCCGAATACAAAAATGCACTTCACCTTTTCCCTCCCGCTCCATCCGGCTGGAAACCACAGGTACTCACCTGCTCGGCACTGAACAACACAGGAATTTCCTATGTATGGGATACGGTTCTTGATTACATAAAGCTAACGAAGGAAAACGGTTATTTCGACAAGCGGCGCAAAGAACAGGCCCGCTACTGGATGTATGAAACCATCAACGAAAGCCTGAAATCCGATTTTTACAGCAATCCCGATATCAAAACAAAGCAGGAAAGCTTTGAGCAGGATGTATTGAATGGCAAAATGAGCTCTTTTGAAGCCGCTCAGAAACTGTTGGACACCTATTATAACCGAAAACAGGAGTAATGTATGATTGGTCAGGACATTGTTTACCGGACGCTGGAAAAATTAAGCATTGATTACGACTATTACGAATCGCCCCGGGATTTCTCATCCGAGGACGATGGCAGTTTCTGGAAGCGCATACAGGCCGAACGCTGCAAAAACCTCTTTCTGCGCAACCACAAGGGGAACAAGCATTTTCTGGTGATATCGAAATATTACGAGCCTTTCAACATCAAAATTCTGGAGGATCATTTCAAAAAAGGTAAAATCAGCTTTGCCTCGGAGCGCCGTCTGGATAAATGGATTAAGACAAAGCCGGGAGCTGTCTCTGTGTTCTCCTTATTCAATGATGTTGAAAATCACACCCGTGTGTTTGTGGATGAAGAGCTGCGGGATACAGATTACGTCACCTTTTTGCCAAATGCCCATGATGCCATATTAAAAATCAGCACAAAAGATTTCATTCGCTTACTGGAAGCCAGCGGCAATGCGTGGGAGTTTTTTGAATTGCGGTAAAAGAAAAACACAAAAATGGTCTTTTATTTGAATAGCATTTTCTGCATTTTAAAGAAAATATGATCATGATTTTATGTGAAGACCGGGTTTCTCGAATGTAGGCAGGCGGTATTACAGTGTAATACTAATTGCCATCTGAATTATTGTCCTGCTTCTTATAAGCCGATGGTGTCAGGCCTGTGAACTTTTTAAATGCATTGTTAAAAGAGGCTTTGGAATTAAATCCGACAGTATGGGCAATGCCTTCAATGGTATAATTTTCATATTCGGCAGCTTTGAGGTATTTTTTGGCTTCCTCAACCCGATAACGGTTAATAAAGCTGCTAAAGTTCTCATTCATTTGCTCATTGATCACCTTTGAGATGTATGTCTTGTTAATATTTAGGGCTCTGCTGAATACAAATATAGTAAGTTTAGGATCCATGTAGGGTTTCTCCTTTTCCATTAGCTTGAGGATACTCTGCATCAGCAATTCCTTTTTTTCCTTCGGCATTCCTGGTTTTACGGATTTAACTTCAGACGGGGCAACATCTTCAACAGCTTCATCCGATATTTCTGTTTCTGCATGTTTGAAATCATAGATGTCTTTTTGTTTTAACCCAAAATAGCCCAGGAAGTTAAAGAAAAACACCATCATGGCATAATAAAATATTTGAACACCCCCGGAGTTTCCGATATAAAAAACAAGCAAGTCAAGGGATGAAATAATGATGTACATCCCAACAAACACTTTAAGCCAGTTCAGGTTAATATCCTCGGTAAAAGAGAAGTAATATTTAAGGTTAGTGGAATGCTTTCTCAAAAGCATCAGCATTAGAATTGCATACACGATTACCTGCAAATTATATATCGCTGTAGAAGCAATGCGAATGGTGTGCACTGTCATCAATCCCTCCTGCACAGATGCAGCAATAACATTGAGGATAAGAAAAACTGCAGCGGGGACAAAATGCAAAGCCTGTTTTTTATCAAAAACAAAGTCCTCAACAGTAAGAGATCTGGTGTAAATGTAATAAAAGGGATTAATGCTTAACAGCAAGCCATAGACGGTATAATCATTAATAACTTCAATGCCCAGTGGTTCAAGAAAGAAAGGTGCCGTAACAAAATAGAAAAGCGAGACAAACACCATTAAAAAAGCAAGCGTTTGATTGGCTTTGCTATTCGTGTTTTCAAATGTAAACAACTGCAAGGCATAAATCAATGGCTGAAATATAAGCAGAAAATGGAGTATGTGAATGAAATTAAACATAAATCTGGTGTAAAGATAATCAATTTTACACATCACAAAACAATCAACACCGGTATTATTCTTGTTTAAAATTGCGCCATTTTCTAAATCTAAACAAAGCTTTTTAACTACAGATATCTTTTTTGGTAAATTTGTCTTTAAACAATTTGGAAAAAATTCAATCAAACAAAAACAAAATTAAACAGTCATGAAAAAAAATTTATCATTATTTGCAGGCATTTTGCTCATCAGCACATCAGCATTTTCACAACTGGTAACAATCAGCCAGGAAAATCAACTACCGGTTATCGGGGACACCATCTCATATAAGAACCTTAACCTATTTGGATTTGATCCTGCCGGAGAAGGAGATGTAACAGACATGACCTGGGATTATTCCTCACTTTCAGAAACCGGTTCTGGCGTAACGTACTGGTGGGTAGATGCATCGACAACAGATCAGGCATCTGAATTTCCCGAAGCAAACCTGGCTTTAGCAGATGACCAAACGGACGGGCATTTTTATTACAAGTACGAAACCGGCTCCGACACCATTTATCGGACAGGAACATACGGTGAAGATGGCGGCACCATTATGCAGATGAATTATGATTATCCCTACATTGCGGAATTTACTTTTCCGGTTTCCGCAGGGGATACTTATGGCACCACATATGAAGGAGATATGGGAAGCATGGGAGCCGGAGAAGACAGCACTACCATAGAAGATGGGGAATACGCAGTAAATCCAGATGCACAAGGCACTCTGATTCTGCCCAACGGTACAGTATTGGATAACGTTTTAAGGCTGCATGTCATTGAATCCTTTGATATCAAATTATATATTTATGGTAAAGCCATTACATACACCATTTCTGATGATGCTTATTACTGGTACCACGACACCATTACAAAACCTGTTTTTCAATACATCTACACAGAACAATCTGATGGCGAGGGCGGAACAGATGAATATGAATCTTTGCGTTATCAGGACATTGGTGGAGAAGTTGGAAATCAGGATATTGTAACAGCTAAAATGGAGATTTTTCCAAATCCGACTACAGGAATTGTAAACACCAACAATATTGATGAAATAAGCATTTACAATGCCATTGGACAAGAGGTTTACCATAATGCTACGCTCAACTCAAAAGAGACAATAAATCTTGAGCATCTTGAAAAAGGAATTTACATTATGCAAGCCAAAAATGCAAATGGCACACGCTCTGAGAAATTGATCATTGAATAACTTTGGGTTTTGGTAAATTACATTAAAAAATGGGTAGTCAATCAACTGCCCATTTTTTTTGGCAGGCAAAGGTTTTGCAAAAACTTTCATTTTAAAAAGATTTGGGATGTAAAAATAATAGAACAGGATTGACATACCTGCCTGACTGCCTGAAAACCAAGGATAGCAAACCGTCAGGCAGGGTCAGGTTTTGCTGATTTACCACCAAGGGATGAAGCCCTTTACGTTTTTTATGCATTCTCACCACCCCAACCAGAAGGACGGACTTATCGGTCTCCATCTTGTTCCGCTCCAGTCTGACATTCAATGGAGGCAGGTTTTTGTTTTGGAGTTTGATCATTGTGATTTATCCGTCTTCGCCTAGCTACGCCGGACAGAGCTTGCCAGGCGATAGCCGGGTTTTGTGTTTTCTTATTTTACAGCCAGCCTAGGCAGGTGCTGCATTTGTTTTATCAGTATTCTATTGATTTTAATTTACACTCTGAGTATTTGGAAAAAATGTCCACCCCGGAGTTGGATAAAATTTGTATGCATTCAATGAATTTTTCTTTTATTGAACCAGGCCGGCTTTAATAATCATAAGATGCTTGCTATGTTTGCAACTCAATCATAATAATGGTGTCAAGATTTCGCTCAACCCATGCAAAACTATTCACAACATATCTCCTATCCTATCACAAATCCCGGGACGAATCCAGTCTCTATCTATCCATACTCCTGCGCTTTTTCAGCTTTATCCTTGCAGCAGGTGATGCATATCCGGCCACATGACTTAATCGCACTCCACTTATGGTTACTATCTCAACCACAGTCATGTCGGGAGTCCTCCCCCTTGCCTCCCAGGTCGGATATGCTTATTTCTCATGAATATGCGACACATTACTTTTATCAATTAATAATGATATAAACATGTTTAGATTTCCATATCTGTACTCATCAATATAAGATTGCAAATAAGTATGTCTTAAATTTATCAAAAAAATCAGAAATTAACCATATGGGCATCTTACAGTTCAAATCAATAGTATTCATTATTATATTCGTTTGCTTACCCCATTTTATTTCCGCAAACATTCTTTTACATGAAGATTTCTCATCAGGAAGCACCCCTTCAGGCTGGACCAACACAGCAATACAAGGCAGCCAGAACTGGACAATACAATCCTCCCCGGCAATGTCATCTACAAGTGGCGGATACTATGCCGTATTTGATGATTATGCCCTCGGAGCATCGGTAACACCAAATGAAGCCAGTCTGGCTACAGCAAGCTTTGATTGCACCGGCCATTCGCTTGTCAAAATCAATTATGAACATTACTGGGAAGGTGTAGAAGGCACGCATGCTTATGTGGAAATCAGCACAGATGGAGGAACGAACTGGAGTATCATAACAGAATACACCAACAGCACAAGCGGCAGTTTAGCAGCTCCGGCAGATATTACAAGCGATATTTCTGCATGGGCTGCAAATGAAGCAGATGTTCAAATCCGGTTTCGCTACTCTGATGGAGGATTTGCCGGCAAATACTGGTACATTGATGATATTACCGTTTATTCCGATCCCGATGTAGGAGCAACAAAGCTGGTTGAACCGGCACCTCTGGATTGTGGGGAAAGTTTTAGCAATGCAGAAACAATTACTGTCAGAATAGAAAATTATTCCCATGAAGACATTTCCAATGTTCCTGTTGTTGTAGAAATCACCGGTGGGATTACCCAAACACTGAATGAAACAATCACTGGCCCCATTCCTGCCGAATCCTCTGTAGAACATACCTTTGCCACAACAGTTGATTTTTCTACTGATGCCGCTTATCATGTACATGCCTATACAAACCTAAGCACCGATGCGTTTACTGACAATGACGAACATTACTCAGGGCGACATCAGCTCGTTCAATCCTACCCCTACTCCGAGGATTTTAACGCTGGAAAAGGAGGCTGGTTCTCTGGCATGAGCAATCCTCCCGACAACAACGGACGTCACTTTACATGGGGTGCAGTACCATATTTAAACGGGGCCGAGGGCGAAGGCAACTCCTGGTTTATTGAAATTGATGCAGGTGCAGATAATTATAAAGCTGATTGGTTTTGGGTGGAATCTCCCGTATTTGACTTTTCTGAAAACACCAATCCGGTACTGTCTTTTGATATAAAGCACAGTCTGCATTCATATTATCGAAATGAAGTATTTGTGCAATATTCTTTAGATGGTGGCAGCAATTGGTCACAATTGGGCTCGGGGCCCGACCCTCAATGGTATAATGAATCAAATGAATGGAATGATTCCGAGTCAAATCCCGTGAACACATGGACACATATGGAACATGACCTGTGCGAACTTTCCGGAGAAGATTGTGTGAAATTCAGGATTAAATCCAAGGCTTATTACAACAATCCCGGACGTTATTATTTCGCATTTGATAACATTGAAATTTCTGCCGGCGAAAGCGATGATATCCAACCCCTGGCAATTACCCTGCCCGATGGGAATGACTGTACAGGCTACTCATCCACTGAAACGGTACAAATCATTGTAAAAAACAACAGATGCCGGCCATTGTACAATGTGCCTGTCAGTTTGCAGGTAAATGGCGGTACGGTAATCAATGAAACCATTCCGGGTCCTGTCAATCGCTTTGATACATACATCTATACATTCACCAACACCATTGACTTGTCAGCAACCGGCACGCACAACATCCTGGTTGCAACAAATTTCGCCACAGACGACGATGCTTCCAATGATCAGATTGAAGAGGTGCGCATCAACAATCCCATCAATACATACCCTTATGAAGAAGATTTCAATGCAGACAATGGTGGCTGGGTATCCCATACCAACGCGCATTACCGGTACTTTTTACGGGGAGAAGTGCCTTACCTGAACGGAGCTGAGGGTGAAGGCAATAGCTGGTATGTGGATATGCCGGATGAGTATCAGTACAAAAGCGACTGGTTTCAGGTTGAAAGTCCTGTTTTCGACCTGAGTAGTGTCAGCAACCCCATGCTTTTTATGGACATCAAGCACAGCCTGCATTCGTATTACCGCTGTGAGTTTTTTGTACAATACTCTCTGGATGGTGGCTCCTCCTGGACACAATTGGGCAGTGGATCAGACCCAAACTGGTATAATGATCCAAACGAATGGAACAATTCGCAAAGTAATCCGGTAGATTACTGGAAAACGGTACAACATGATCTCTGCAACCTTGTTGGGGAAAGCTGTGTGAAATTCAGAATTAATGGCAGAGCTTACTACAATGATGAAGGCAGATACAATTTTGCCTTTGACAATTTTAAAATTGTAGATGAACCGGAAGCAGGCGTTATTGCAATGTCTGAACCAAATGCTACTGCTTCCGGCTGCCTGTATTCAACAAATCAGCATGTGACCATTACAGTTCAGAATTATGGATGTGCACCGCTAAATGACGTGCCGGTTACATGCGAAATTGACCTGCCGGCAACCCATCCCATGGCACCACAACTCACATTTAACGGTGTGGTATCCTCGATTCCTGCAACAGGCACAACAGACTACACCTTCACATCAACATTTGACATGACACCCATGGGTGATTACCAGTTCACATCATACACAAGCCTTGCCGGAGATGTAAACAACGAAAACGACACCGTTAATGTTGATATTTCCGTTGATTTTCCAAAGGTATCCAGCTTCCCTTACTTTGAAGATTTTAATGCAGATGAAGGATTCTGGACACCTGGCATGAGCAATCCTCCCGACAACAACGGACGACACTTTACATGGGGTGCAGTACCATATTTAAACGGGGCCGAGGGCGAAGGCAACTCCTGGTTTATTGAAATTGATGCAGGTGCAGATAATTATAAAGCTGATTGGTTTTGGGTGGAATCTCCCGTATTTGACTTTTCTGAAAACACCAATCCGGTACTGTCTTTTGATATAAAGCACAGTCTGCATTCATATTATCGAAATGAAGTATTTGTGCAATATTCTTTAGATGGTGGCAGCAATTGGTCACAATTGGGCTCGGGGCCCGACCCTCAATGGTATAATGAATCAAATGAATGGAATGATTCCGAGTCAAATCCCGTGAACACATGGACACATATGGAACATGACCTGTGCGAACTTTCCGGAGAAGATTGTGTGAAATTCAGGATTAAATCCAAGGCTTATTACAACAATCCCGGACGTTATTATTTCGCATTTGATAACATTGAAATTTCTGCCGGCGAAAGCGATGATATCCAACCCCTGGCAATTACCCTGCCCGATGGGAATGACTGTACAGGCTACTCATCCACTGAAACGGTACAAATCATTGTAAAAAACAACAGATGCCGGCCATTGTACAATGTGCCTGTCAGTTTGCAGGTAAATGGCGGTACGGTAATCAATGAAACCATTCCGGGTCCTGTCAATCGCTTTGATACATACATCTATACATTCACCAACACCATTGACTTGTCAGCAACCGGCACGCACAACATCCTGGTTGCAACAAATTTCGCCACAGACGACGATGCTTCCAATGATCAGATTGAAGAGGTGCGCATCAACAATCCCATCAATACATACCCTTATGAAGAAGATTTCAATGCAGACAATGGTGGCTGGGTATCCCATACCAACGCGCATTACCGGTACTTTTTACGGGGAGAAGTGCCTTACCTGAACGGAGCTGAGGGTGAAGGCAATAGCTGGTATGTGGATATGCCGGATGAGTATCAGTACAAAAGCGACTGGTTTCAGGTTGAAAGTCCTGTTTTCGACCTGAGTAGTGTCAGCAACCCCATGCTTTTTATGGACATCAAGCACAGCCTGCATTCGTATTACCGCTGTGAGTTTTTTGTACAATACTCTCTGGATGGTGGCTCCTCCTGGACACAATTGGGCAGTGGATCAGACCCAAACTGGTATAATGATCCAAACGAATGGAACAATTCGCAAAGTAATCCGGTAGATTACTGGAAAACGGTACAACATGATCTCTGCAACCTTGTTGGGGAAAGCTGTGTGAAATTCAGAATTAATGGCAGAGCTTACTACAATGATGAAGGCAGATACAATTTTGCCTTTGACAATTTTAAAATTGTGGATGCCCCTGATGTTGGTGTTATCGGTTTAAATCAACCTGATATAAATGCCAACGGGTGTTTATACTCAGGCACCCAGGAAGTCAATATTGAAGTATACAATTATTCCTGCACAGAGGCTGTAGATGTACCTGTTCAGGTTGATATTAGCTTACCTGCCGGACATCCTGATGCACCATCAGTTTCATTGAACGGAACAGTACCATCTGTGCCTGCACAGACGTCTGTATCCTATACCTTGCCGGCAAATTTTAACATGCTTCCTGTCGGAGATTATGATTTTGATGCATACACTCAACTTGCAGGAGACAATAATTCTGGAAACGATCACTTTTTGCAAGCTATTTTGGTGGAGTTTCCCCGGATTAGTTCGTATCCTTATGAAGAGGACTTTAATTCGGATCAGGGATACTGGTTAAGTAAAATGAGCAATCCTCCCGACAACAACGGGCGCCACTTTACATGGGGAGCAGTGCCATATTTAAACGGAGCTGAGGGTGAAGACAACTCCTGGTTTATTGAAATTGATGCAGGTGCAGATAATTATAAAGCTGACTGGTTTTGGGTGGAATCACCTGTGTTCGATTTTACTGGCATAAGCTCTCCGGTTTTATACATGGATATTAAACACAGCTTGCATAGCTATTATCGCAATGAAGTTTATGTACAATATTCATTGGATGGAGGATACAATTGGTCAACACTCGGAAGTGGTTCAGACCCTAATTGGTACAATGAATCCAATGAATGGAACAACTCTCAAAGCAACCCTGTGGATTATTGGCAACGCGTACAACATGAATTGTGTTCTTTTGCAGGAGAATCTTGTGTTCGCTTTCGTATTAGATCAAGGGCATACTATAACAATGATGACCGGTATTATTTTGCATTTGATAATTTCAAGATCATTGATGGACAAAACGATATTTCTGTAAATGAATTCATTTATCCACGTCAAAATGATGAATATTGCACCTTCAATGACGCAGAGCAGATTACAGTAAAAATAACAAACCCAACCTGTAATGAAATTGTTGATATCCCCATGGTTTGTGAGATTGATGGCCAGATTAATCAGGTACTAAACGGGACTTTGACAATTCCTGCATTAAGTGATACACTATACACATTTCCCGCCACTGTAGATATGAGACAGCTTGGGGACTATAATTTTACGGTATATTCATCGCTCGGTACGGACATCAACAACAGCAATGACAGCATTTATCAAAGTATCATTGTAAACGACACAATCATTACCAGCCTGCCTTATTACGAAAGTTTTGATAACGGAGAACACTACTGGAGGGCAGAGGTGAGCAACCCGCCTGACAATAACGGCAGACATTTTACTTTAGGGAACCCTCCCTATCTTAACGGATCTGAAGGCCATGGCAATTCGTGGTTTATAGACATTGACACAGGTTCAGACAATTACAAAGCAGATTGGATTTATTTAGAATCACCTGTTTTCGATTTTTCCGGAGTACAGCACCCATTATTTTCAATGAAGATAAAGCACAGTTTGCATAGTTATTATCGCAGTGAGGTTTATGTGCAATACTCTATTGATGGTGGTGCCAATTGGTCGCAACTGGGCAGTGGATCAGACCCAAACTGGTATAATGATCCAAACGAGTGGAACAATTCTCAGTCAAACCCTGTCGAAAATTGGCAATTAGTCAGGCAGGCTTTGTGTCAACTAAAGGGAGAATCCTGCGTAAAGTTCAGAATAAAAGGAAGAGCTTATTACAACAACCCCGACAGATACTATTTTGCTTTCGATGATATTCAGATTACTGATTCCCCTGTAGATGCCAGCCCCGACTTCTGCTATTCATGCCATGGCAGCGAATATGAGATGGAAGTTGATGTGGAAAATGTCATTGTGCCTTGTCAGTTTTATGATGCATGCAATTTTGACTCCGGGCATGCACTGGATTTTGATGGTAATGATGATTACGTGGCCATAGAAAATCTCTATTACGATAACACAAATTACACCGAAGCAACTGTTGAAGCCTGGATAAAAACCAGCGATTCCGGCAATCAAATAATTGCATCCTTCGACCGAAGTGAATACTGGCGTTTAGAGGTCAATGGACAAGCTGGAAACGGAGAGATTGGCTGGGATGTGGCAACGGATTCCGGTATAGAAGACTTAGCCAGTAACACAAGAATTGATGACGGACAATGGCATCATGTGGCAGGTGTTTTTGACAACGGAGACCTCAGAATTTATATTGATGGAATTCTGGATGCAACAGCAACACGCGGTTCTGTTATGGGTACCGGAACAACACGTTATGGCTTTATCAGCACAGGCTCAGAAGCCTCCTCATACAATGGAAGTCATAGTGGAAGTGCTTTTAACGGTCAAATTGATGAATTGAGAATCTGGAATATTGCAAAGACAGAAACAGAAATCAGAGCTTCCATGTGTGGCGGACTGACAGGCACAGAATCCGGGCTAATTGCTTATTATCAAATGGAAGACGGGGGAGCAAAAAGTTCGGTACTTTCTGATATCACAGGCAATGGTTACCACGGAAATCTGATAAACATGGATCCGGCAAATGACTGGCCTGTTTCAAATCTTAGCGCAAACAATAATGGTGTAGCTTCAGAACAGGATGACATTACCAGCCTTGAGGTAATTTATTCAATCAACGGACAACCTCCGGTTTCTCATTTATTATCTGCACCTGCTGACTTTAACAGCATTGCCCCCGGTACAATTGAAACAGTTATAGTCCCCGGAACAACCATTCCCGATAACACCAGCGATATCCAGGTTTGGGTAAAATCACCAAACACAGAAACTGATCAGGTTGTAAATAATGATACCATTGCAACAACAGCAATTGATTATCCAAATTGCAACGACCATTGCTCAAATGCCATTGACCTGACCACCGGTGTGCTTACAACCAGCCAGACATCAAATGCAACCACCGATATCGCTGAAGACCCCTCCTTTTCAGGCTGTGGTTCGGTTACATTGGAAAATACCGTTTGGTACACCTTTACCACTACCGGAGACGGAGATGTAAACATTACTTTTCAAAACACGGCATGCTCTCCCTCTACAAATGGCCTGCAGGTTTCCATTAATGAAATAAGCGGAGATCCATGCGATCCGGCCAACTACACAGAAGTCTTCTGCGAAGCGCCAGGCGATCAAAGCGAAATCATCTGGGACGGCACTGATTTGCCTGCCAATACTACCTACCTGATTGCCGTGGATGGATACGCAAACAACGATTGCGATTTTGAAATGGATGTCACAGGTAATGTACCTTTGCCTGTTGAACTCCTGTTTTTCAAGGCTGAAAAAGATGACAATTTTGTTGATGTAAGCTGGAAAACCGCCAGCGAACTGAACAATGATTTCTTTGTTGTGGAAAAATCCAAAGATGCTCAACATTTTATCAGCTTCGATACCATTCAGGGTCAGGGCACAACAAGTTCCATTACGAATTATTTCACTACAGATAAAAACCCATTTAATGGACGGTCCTACTACCGCCTGAAACAAGTGGATTTTGACGGTAGCTATACATATTCGGCCATTGCAAATGTACTTTTCGAATCAGTCAATGAAGTACGCCTGTTTCCGAATCCGGCCGATAAGGAATTGAACCTGTACATGGAATCTGAATCCGAACAAATAACCATGACACTCATTAATGCTGCCGGACAAGATGTGCTTAAAGAAAACACTCCGCTTGACGACGGACGGTTGCATAAAATAGTAAAAACAGCATCCTACAAGCCCGGATTATATATGCTGTTTCTGCATGACACAAATTCCGGAAGCATGTTACACAGCGAAAAAATTGTCATCACACATGGATTTTAACCCATTCATGTATCAAAACAGTCAATATTTCCAATCCTGAACATAACGAATATTGATAAATGCTCAAGGTAAAGTATGTTTGCAGCAACCAAAATTCAGGCTCATGATAAAAACCGTCCTCACATACATTTTGTTGATTTTCCTGCCGGTATTTCTTATGGCGCAATCCATTGATACAACATGGACAAAAGTATACGGTGGATCAGCCGATGATTGCCCCGGATTTGGTTACGATTCCCGTGTGAATATGGATATTTCGGAAAACGGAGATATTTTCCTCTTAACACCCACTTATTCAAATGATGTGGATGTTTTCCACAATTATGGCGAAAGAGATGCCTGGGTATTGAAACTGAACAGTGCCGGAGATACCATCTGGACACAGGTTATTGGAGCATCAGGTAGTGAATATGCTTCACAGATAAGGGCACTGGATGACGGAGGCTGCCTCCTTGCAGGCTATTCTTATTCTGATGATGGCATGATGAATGATCATCATGGAAATGCTAATGAACCTGATGGTTTCCTGGCCCGTTTAAATGCTGATGGTGACACCCTTTGGGTAAAATCTTATGGCGGATCTACTTACATGGATGCCATTCCGGGCAATGATTTTTTCTATGACGTAATTGTTTTAGACAATGGTAATTACCTGGCCATTGGGCAAACCAACTCACTCACGGATGATCTGTCATCTGAGTTCAGCTGGGATTTGTTCTATACAGGTTGGGTATGTGAAATAACACCGGAAGGTGAAGTTGTTGCTGTCAAACGCATATATCGTCCTGATCACGATGAATACAACCCAAACGTGCTGTTTAGAATTGAACAAAAAGATGATAACAGTGGCTTTCTGGTCATGGGTGAATCGCAACACCCCCTTGAAAGTGCTGATAAGTTTTGGGTAATGGAGCTTGACACAAATTATGAGAAAGTCTGGGAATACACTTACGGCAGTGATGTACAAAACATTTCAAAAGCAATGTGCTCCACTACAGATGGAGGTATGCTGATTACCGGAACCATTCAGGGAGCAAATGGCGATGTTACCGGTGATTTTATGGGAGATATGGCTGATGTCTGGATTGCTGAAATTGATGATCAGGGCAGCCTGGTGAATCAGAAAATCATTGGATCCTCCGAAGGGGAAACAATTTATGACATTCAGCCCGACGGGGAAAATGGGTATTATTTATGTGGTTTTATTCGCGGTAATGATTACTATGCACATGGGGATACCACTACAGGTGCCGATTTTTGGCTGTTGAGGATGACCCATGAACTGGATACCTTATGGACCTGGCAAAATGGGGGAACCGATTCTGATCTCTTAACCAGTATGCGTTACCACAACGGACAAATCATTACAACAGGGCGCACAGCCTCCAACGACAGCATTATTCCATACAATCACGGCTCAAATGATGTATGGCTTGCCAGCTTTGATGTAACAAACTCAATTCTCTCCACAAACGGCGAACTCCCGCCAAGCTTCTATCCTAATCCCGCATCTGATCTGGTATACGTTAGCGGGGCAGAATACATCCGGATATATGACCTAAATGGCAGATTTCTTAACCATGTTCGTGATTCGGGTCAGGGTAAGTTGTCACTCAGACAACTTACCTCCGGTATGTATATCCTCGAAATGGAAAACAAAAACGGAGATATATTCAGAGAAAAACTTATCGTACAGTAATTGCATTGCGCTGTATAAGTCTTATTTTAGGGCAGCGAATACAATATGTACAAATTTCCAAATCTGTACATATTATACGCAATTGCTATTGTTTTTCACATTAAGTTTATCTTGAATTAAAATCCAATTATATATGATTTCAGTTAGGATAAGAATCGCTTCAACATTGCTGTTTTTGATTTCACCTTTATTTCTTTCTGCAGAAATATTTTTACATGAAGATTTTTCATCAGGTAGCACCCCCACAAATTGGGACAACAATGCTTTACAAGGCAGCCAAAACTGGACCATTCAATCCTCCCCAGCAATGGCATCCACCAGTGGTGGCTATTATGCCGTTTTTGATGATTATGCCCTGGGAGCATCGGTAACACCAAATGAAGCCAGTCTGGCTACAGCAAGCTTTGATTGCACCGGCCATTCGCTTGTCAAAATCAATTACGAACATTACTGGGAAGGCGTAGAAGGTACGCATGCTTATATTGAAGTGAGCAACGATGGCGGAACCACATGGACGACCGTTATGGATTACGAAAAAACCACGCGCGGAAGCCTTGCAGCACCACAGGATACAACACTTGACATCAGCAGTATAGCCGCAAACCAGAGCAATGTTAAAATCCGATTTCGCTATACCGATGGTGGCTATGCCGGAAGATATTGGTATATAGATGATATTACCGTTTTTTCCAATCCGGATGTGGGAATAACCAAATTGGTAGAACCTGCCCCTTTGGATTGTGCAGAAACGTATTCAGCCAATGAACCCATAACCGTTAGAATTCACAATTTTTCGCACGAACCGGTATCCAATGTACCGATAACCATTGATATTAGCGGAGGTCTGAGCCTGAGTTATACTGAAACCTATGGCGGAACCATACCCGCTGAATCGTATTATGATTATACCTTTACACCCACAATTGACATGTCGGCTGATGATGTGTACCATTTTGATATCTACACCCACCTGACCGGAGATGCGTACCCTGCAAATGACCATTGGATTACAGGGCGACATCAGCTCATTCAAAATTATCCATATACAGAAAGTTTCAACAATGGACCTGCCGGCTGGATGCCTTCAGGAAATAATCCACCCGATAACAATGGCAGAAAATTCGTTTGGGGAACACTGCCTTACCTCAATGGTCCCGAAGGAGAAGGCGATTGCTGGTATCTTGAATGCCAGTCAAACAATAGCTATGACTATGTCTGGGTTGAATCTCCGGTTTTCGACTTCTCTGAAAACACCAACCCTGTACTCAGCATGGACATCAAACACATGCTGGACAATTATTCATCTTATTCCAGATTCCATGTGGAATATTCTTTAGATGGGGGTGCAAATTGGGATCAACTTGGTAATGGTCCGGATACTTTATGGTATAATACTACAAATTGGTGGACTGATACCGAAAACGACCCATTGGATGAATGGACACGGGTTGAACATGATTTATGTGAATTGTCCGGAGAAGATTGTGTGAAATTCCGTGTCAGAGGCAGAGGACGATATCCGGATCAATCTGAATTTGCCTTTGATAATTTTCAAATTTCAGCTACCGAGCCGGATGACATTGAACCGGTGGCCATTCATTTGCCCGATGCAGGCGATTGTTCAGGATTCAATTCCACAGAACAAATCAACATCCTGCTAAGAAATAACACTTGCAGACCACTTACCGACATACCAATCAGTATAGAAATTGATGGCGGACCTGTTATCAATGAAATAGTCCCCGGACCTGTTGAGCGTTTTAACACATATATTTATACAGCCTCAGCAACGGCAGACTTTTCAGCAGCAGGAACTCATACCATTTCCGTAACAACCAACCTTGTAACCGATGGTGATAATAGCAATGACAATATAACAGAAACCCGAATCAATGATATCATCAATAGCTTTCCGTATCATGCAGATTTTAATTCGGGGAATCAGGACTGGGCATCAAACACAGACAACCCAAACCGTTATTTTGAATTGGGGGAAGTTCCCTATTTAAATGGACCGGAAGGTGAAGGTGATGGCTGGTTTATCCAGAGTATCCCGACAAACTCATACGATTACGCGTGGGTTGAGTCGCCGGTGTTTGACCTCTCTGCAGCAGCAAATCCTATTGTGTATCTTGATTTAAAACATCGCTTAGACAATTATTCATCATACTCAAGGTATAATCTCCAATACTCAACCGACGGTGGAAACTCATGGGATGCATTGGGGGACTCGTCAGACCCCAATTGGTACAGTTCAGATTCATACTGGACAGATTCTGAAGACGATACCGTAAATGTCTGGACAACCTATCAGCATGATTTGTGCGATATCAGTACCGAATCCTGTGTTAAATTCAGAATCAAAGGCAGAGGACGGTATCCGGATCAAAACGACTTTGTTTTTGATAATTTTAAAATCATTGATGAACCGGAAGTTGGAGTTACCGAATTAATTGAGCCAGATAAAAACAATTCCGGCTGCCTCTATTCAACAAATCAGACAATTAGCATATTGGTGCAAAATTATGCGTGTTCTGATGCTTCAAATGTGCCTGTTGTGTGCGAAGTATCCGGACAACACAATGAAACCTTTACGGATACTGTGCCAAATGTACCGGCGCAGTCATCTGTGATTTTTACATTTTCCGGTGATTTTGACATGACCCCACTGGGAACTTACAATTTCACAAGCTGGACAGAACTTCCCGGCGACACACAAACCAGCAATGATACCGTGTATGAAAGCATTGATATATTGTTCCCCAAAATCACAACCTTTCCTTACTTAGAAGATTTTAACAGCGGTCCGGCTTACTGGACAGCCAGCGGCGATAATCCCCCCGATAATAACGGAAGAAATTTTGTACATGGAGCCTTGCCATATTTGAATGGTCCCGAAGGAGAAGGCGATTGCTGGTATCTTGAATGCCAGTCAAACAATAGCTATGACTATGTCTGGGTTGAATCTCCGGTTTTCGACTTCTCTGAAAACACCAACCCTGTACTCAGCATGGACATCAAACACATGCTGGACAATTATTCATCTTATTCCAGATTCCATGTGGAATATTCTTTAGATGGGGGTGCAAATTGGGATCAACTTGGTAATGGTCCGGATACTTTATGGTATAATACTACAAATTGGTGGACTGATACCGAAAACGACCCATTGGATGAATGGACACGGGTTGAACATGATTTATGTGAATTGTCCGGAGAAGATTGTGTGAAATTCCGTGTCAGAGGCAGAGGACGATATCCGGATCAATCTGAATTTGCCTTTGATAATTTTATGATATCAGGAGGCGAAAGTGATGATATCGAACCCATTGCGCTTCTGTTACCCGACGGAAGTGATTGCACCGGTTACACAGCGAACGAACCCATTGAACTCATTGTAAGAAACAATCGGTGCAGACCATTATACGATATTCCCGTAACGGTAGAAATCAATGGCAGCACAGTAATTAATGAAACAATTCCCGGTCCGGTAAACCGTTTTGATACATACATTTACACATTTACCGCAACGGCTGATTTATCTGCTCCCGGAACACATACATTTACCGTAACAACAAACTTCCCAACAGATGGGGATAATAGCAATGATATTTTAGAAGAAATACGCATAAATAATCCCATTGCAACATTTCCTTACATAGAAGATTTTAATACCGATAATGGTGGCTGGGTTCCCAATACAGAGGGAACAAACCGGTATTGGGAGCTTGGAGAAATTCCATACCTCAACGGACCTGAAGGCGAAGGCGATTCCTGGTATGTTCAAAGTTTTGATGTGAATTCTTACGATTACTTGTGGATTGAATCACCTGTATTTGATCTTTCTGCAACATCCAATCCAATGCTTTATCTTGATTTAAAACACCTGCTGGACAATTATTCATCATACTCAAGGTATAACCTGCAATACTCTACCGATGGCGGAAGTTCCTGGGATGTTCTGGGAAGCAGTACATATCCGAACTGGTACATTTCCGGTGATTATTGGACAGACACAGAAAACAACCCGGTAGAAGAATGGACAACATACCAACATGACTTATGTGATTTGTCTGGAGAATCCTGTGTGAAATTCCGGATAAAAGGTCGTGGTAGATATCCCGATCAAAACGATTTTGCTTTTGATAATTTTAAAATTGTTGATGAAGTGGATGCCGGTGTAACTGCTATTTTTGAACCGGACATCAATGTAACAGGCTGTTTATACTCGCCGAATCAACAAGTAAGCATTACCGTGTATAATTATGGATGTGCCGATTTGATTAACGTTCCGGTTGAAGTTGAAATATCCGGAAGTGCAAACACCACACTAAGTGGAGTCGTCGATACCATCCCTGGCAACACTTATGTTGACTATACCCTCCCCGGTAGTTTCGACATGACACCAATGGGAACATACAATTTCACAGCTTACACACAATTGGCCGGCGACTATTTTGCCTACAACGACACAACACACCAAAGTATTGATGTGGATTTTCCGCTCATATCTACCTTCCCGTATGAAGAAAATTTCAATACAGATGATGGATTCTGGATAGCCGGTGGCGATAACCCTCCGGACAACAATGGCAGAAAATTCGTTTGGGATAGCCTGCCTTACCTTAATGGTCCTGAGGGAGAAGGCGATTGCTGGTATCTTGAATGCCAGTCAAACAATAGCTATGACTATGTCTGGGTTGAATCTCCGGTCTTTGATTTTTCAGCATTGACAGAGCCACATATCAGTTTCGACATCAAACACATGTTGGACAATTATTCGTCTTACTCTAGATTCCATGTGGAATATTCTTTAGATGGAGGTGATAATTGGGATCAGCTTGGTTCCGGAAGCGATTTTAACTGGTATAACACAACGAATTGGTGGACTGACACCGAAAATGATCCCCTTGATGAATGGACTCATATGCAACGAAACCTTTGTTTCCTTGCCGGTGAATCCTGCGTAAAATTCCGGATCAGAGGCAGGGGTAGATATCCGGATCAATCTGAATTTGCTTTTGATAATGTTAGAATTGCTGATAATGAAGTCGATCTTGCACTTACACAATTTATAACTCCGGTTCAGGCTGAAGAATACTGTACGTTTACCGATACACAAACGGTAACCATTGAACTATTCAATCCATTCTGTTCGGATATTTCCGATGTCCCCGTCTTTTGTGATGTCACAGGTACTATCAACGAAAATCTAAGTGGAACTGTCGATGTTCCAGCAGAATCTTATGTTACCTATTCGTTTGCTACACCAATTGATTTGACATACGTTGGAAGTTATGACTTTATAGCCTGGGCCGAATTACCCGGCGATGTAAGCCCAGATAACGACAGCATTTATCAAAGCATCTCGGTAAACGACACCCTGATTACCACCATCCCATATTATCAGGATTTTGAAAGCGGAGCTCCGTACTGGACATTCTCAGGTGATAACCCGCCCGATAACAATGGAAGAAATTTTGTAACAGGAATTTTACCATATTTAAATGGGTCGGAAGGTCATGGTGTGTCTTGCTATGTGGAAAGTCAAGCCAACAATAGTTACGATTATATCTGGGCTGAAACACCGGTACTTGATTTGTCAGGAACAGTTAATCCCATGCTTGCAATGGAAATTAAACACAGGCTTGATAATTATTCCACTTATTCAGTTTATCATGTTGAATATTCAACCGATGGAGGTCAAAACTGGTCACAACTTGGCACAGGCCCTGATCCTGAATGGTATAACACAACAGATTGGTGGACAGATACCGAAAATGATCCACAAGATACATGGAAATATGTCGAACATAATCTGTGTAACCTTGCCGGTGAATCTTGTGTCAAATTGCGCGTTAAGGGACGTGGACGATATCCTGATCAAAATGATTTTGCATTTGATAATTTTACCATCTTTGATACTCCAAACGATATTGCTCTTGAGTCTGTCTATGGATGCTGGGGCAGCGAATACTTCCTGGATGTAACACTCACAAACAGGGACAATTTTTGCGTATCGCCACCTGCTATTAACAGCGTTGACATTACTTACACCATCAATGGAGGAACCCCGGTAACCGAAACACTAACAGGACTTGACATACAAGCCGGAGAAACCGAAGTCGTAAGCGTACCAAACGTTACTATCCCGGACGAATATGCTGACATCGTCGTTTGGACAAACAACCCCAACGGCAACACAGATCAAAATCACCTGAATGATACTGCCTATACCAACGCAGGAAACTGGCCAAACTGCAACGACCACTGCTCCAATGCCATTGAACTTACCCTGGGGACGACCTCAGCCACACAAACCTCCAACGCCACCACGGATCCCACCGAAGATCCGGACTTTGCAAACTGCGGTGGCATAACCCTGGAAAACACCGTCTGGTATTACTTTACTACCGACTCCCTTGGCGGAGAGGTATCTGTAACCTTTGAAAACACAAGCTGCTCACCGTCATCCGATGGCCTCCAGGTCTCCATTGATGAGCTTGTGGGCACAGCTTGCGAACCTACCGATTACGTGAATGTATTCTGCGAATCACCAGGTAGCGAAGCTGATATAAACTGGACAGATACACTTCCGCCAAATACGACGTATTATATTACCATTGATGGATACGCAAACAACGATTGCGATACTGAAATCACAATTGAAGGTGCAGCCACACCACCACCTACACCAGAGGTACCCGAAGTTGAAGCTACGCCCAATCCAATCTGCGAAACCGATTCAAGCGAAATAACAGCAACATCCATCGGAGCAGCACATATTGACGTTTATACGGATTCTGTCGGTGGCACATTACTCGGTTCTACCCCGCTCTGGGTAAACCCGGATACAACAACAATTTACTATGTTGAAGCTGTTTCTTCAGAAGGAGTTGTACACGACAGTGCCAGAGTGCCTGTTGAAATCATAGTTGATACCATACCGGATCCTACCATCACATCGGTCAGTGACCTTTGCGAAGGAGATGCAACCGTAACCCTTACCGCTGCAAGTTCCGGCGGCACATGGTCAGGAGCAAGTGTTTCAGGCGATGAATTTGATCCGGTAATATCTGGTGATTTTACTGTATACTACGACATCAACAATGGTGCCTGCGCCGCATCTGATAGCACAGAAATTCATGTGGACAGCATCATGGATGCTACCATCGACCCGCAGGGACCCTTCTGCGAAAGCGAAGCAGCCATCACACTCACTGCTGCTGATGCAGGCGGCACATGGAGCGGCACAGGTGTCACAGGCGACAGCTTCGACCCTGCTACGGCAGGTGACGGAAGCCATACCATAACCTACGACATCACAAACGGTGCATGTACCGATTCCGATACAGAAACCATAGACGTGGATGCCACTCCCGATCCCACCATTGACCCGGTGAGCGATCTTTGCGAGGATGAAGCAGCCATTACACTCACAGCAGCTACCGCCGGCGGCACATGGTCAGGAACTGGCGTAAGTGCCGATCAGTTTGATCCGGCATCCGCCGGTCCGGGCGATCACAGCATCAACTACGAAGTAACAAACGGCGCCTGCACAGCCACGGATAACATCACAATTCATGTGGACAGCATCGTGGATGCTACCATCGACC
>JBKGYK010000017.1:0-45203 GCA_046546095.1 Bacteroidales bacterium | reverse complement strand
GTTCCTCCATCTGAAATCAGATAAGTTTGTGCATTGAGGTTCAGTCCGAATCCTCCAATCAATAATGCGGCAATAAATAGTTTTATCTTATTCATAATCACGGCTTTCATTAAACATTTCAACAAATTTATCAGTAGAAGGAATAATCAACACTTTGTTTGTATTTCCAATTCGGTAATACTGATCACTATCAACTTTTCTGTCGAAATAATACATATAGAGGTTGAAATCTTCTTCATTGATATCGTTCACAACTTCTCCGGCTTGTTTGGTACTGGTATCCAAAACCCTAAGCGCCGGTAAATCTGCAATCTTGTCTTCGGGCAGACTTTCAATTCTGTATCCATTCTCAACTTCAAAATTTTTCAATTCGATCAGGGCAGGACTATTGCTTATCCAAGATTGGATGCGTTCTTCCGAAAATCTGCTTGACAACCTTTCGTCAGGCACAACAGTATTCTGTGCATACAGGTTGCTTAGCAGGCCCATTGTTAACAGCATAATAAAGATACGTTTCATAATCTTTCTCCTTGTTTTCACTTTAATGACGTAAATTTTTTGCAAAGGTTGTCTGCAAAGTTGTAAAATTATCAAAATTTGTAAAGATTTTTACATATTTCTCTATATATCAGTCACCTTTTTTGGAGCCTTTACCATTTGCATTGCCGAAGATCAATCATATTTCCAAACTTCACGACACCAATAAAGCAGGGGTGAATAGGAATAAATCAGGACAACAGCATACAAAAAAGGCCACCGTTGGGTGGCCCATATTAGTATTGTAAGTTTTTTACAGATCACCCACGCGTTCCTGAGCTGAGTAATTTATCTTCAGAGCGCTGGCTTTTCTGAGTTCCTGTTTAATATCGGTGATAATACCCATTTTGGTATCCTCATGGACTTTGAGTGAGGTTGTCATAAAGGGGATTTCGGATTCGTCACGCTCTTCACGTTCAGCGATGATATATTCTCTGATATCATTAACATCAGCAAACGATGCATTGAGCTGAATCCTAGGCTCGGTACCATACATTGTCTGAAATGCAGGTTTTGGTTTACCTACATAAATGTAAGAAACCAGGGATTTTTTTTCCAGTTTTTTAATCTCAGTTGCTTCGGGCAATGAACTGGCCGGCACCTGTACTTTCAGCTCGACTTCTCTCATGGTGGTTGCGACCATAAAGAAGAAAAGGAGCATAAATACAATATCAGGCAGGGATGCAGTACTGATTCCCGGAGCTGACTTTTTCTTTTTTTGCTTAATAACAGCCATATTATTTACCTCCTATGTTTTTCGGTTCTGCTTCGGAAATTCGTTGTGGATACATCTTTTTCACAGCTTCCGCTTGTGCATCAGAAAGGTCGTCATATTCTTTGCCAAACTGCGAATAGGCAAAGTCTTCACGGATTTCATTATAAGCAGCCACCAATTCATTTTGCACCTGAATGTACTTGCCATAAGAAGTACCTCTGTCATTTTGCAAGGAGATCACTCCTTTGGGCACCATCATGGTTTCACCCAGTTCTTCAATATATTTCTCTTCTTTTTCCGGAAGCTCTTCGCTGTTATTTTCATTGAGGATGAACTCTTTGGCTTCATCTTTGAGATTTCTGATTTCCATAAGCTCGCCCTGCACCAGTAACTGGTCATTTTTATTGATTAGAACAATAAAGATGTTACGTTCTTTAATTTTCACATCTTCCTCATCAATTTGTTCTTCATCCGGCATTGGAGGGAGCTTACGCGCGATACCAGTATCCACATCCATTGTTGTTGTAACAAGGAAGAAAATCAGCAGAAGGAAGGCGATATCCGCCATTGATCCTCCGTTTATTTCCGGTGTTTCACGTCTTGGCATATCTTTCAGTTTTATAAATTGCGGTGATCCGGCACAATGATAATGTGCCGGATACACCAAAAAAATTATCTCCAGATTTTGGACAGCTCGGTGTACAATGCACCAAAAATTGCCAGGCCAAAGAAAATGTACATGATCTGCAATCCGCTACCAACTCTTTTAGAGATGGTATTGGTGACTTCAAAATCGAGGTTTTCCAATGATGGTGCTTTCGGAATAACATCCGAAGCCATTGAAAAGCCAAGGATAATCACCAGTGCGATGATTCCGACAGAGATCAGGTTTGTAATCAAACCCTGACGGCTTTCGATCATTGATTTCACAAATTTCACAAGACCGGAAATAAGCGCAATTGCAGCTACGGCCGCGAGTAAGATAATGGCAAAATTCAGCACAGTACCTCCCCATGTATCTGCAATCTCACCTACCCGTTCAACTTTCACTTCGCTGGGCAGATTTTTGGCAGCTTCGAGCTCGTTTTCAAGCCGGCTGGCCTGCTGATTACTGACAAAGAATATGACTGCCAGTATAGCACCAACCGCAAAAACGACCATTGATAAATATTTAAATATTTTGTTCAACATAATGCTTATGCTTTTTTGTTCTTGTATTCAGTTAAAATGTCAATCAGTGTAATGGAAGAATCTTCCATATCATTGACAATGGCATCGATTTTAGAAACGATGTAGTTGTAGAATACCTGCAGAATAACTGCCACGATCAGACCTGAAACGGTTGTGATCAGGGCTACTTTAATACCACCTGCCACAAGAGAGGGGTTGATATCTCCGGCAGCTTCGATTGCATCAAATGCACCGATCATACCGATAACCGTACCCATAAAACCAAGCATAGGAGCAATGGCAATAAAGAGAGCAATCCATGTCAGGTTTCTTTCGAGCAGGCCCATCTGTACAGAACCGTAGGAAACCACTGATTTCTCAACCACGTCAATTCCAGCCTCATAGCGATCGAGACCCTGGTAGAAGATACTTGCTACAGGGCCGCGTGTATTACGGCAAACTTCTTTGGCTGCATCAATTCCACCTTCATTCAGGGCTTCTTCAACTTTCAACAACAGTTTATCTGTGTTGGTTGATGCCAGATTGAGGTAAATGATACGCTCAAATGCAATAGCAAGACCAAGGATAAGTGCGATGAGCACAAAACCCATAAAGGTTGGTCCACCTTCAATAAATTTAATTTTAATTTCCTGGTGAAGTTGAGACATTCCACCCTCTTCTTCATCGGTTTCGGCTTCATCGGTACCGGTTTGTTCTGCAGGTTCTGCTACGGTATCGTCTTCTGCCGCTTGTGTGGTGTCTTCAGCCTGTTCAGTTGTGTCTTGTTCAACATCCCCGGCTTCTTCTTCCTGAGCAATGACTGAAGTGTTTACTCCAAATGAAAGCATTGCTGCTACTGATAGTAATGCTAATAACTTTTTCATGGTTAATACAACATTTAAATGTTACTTATTTTCTATTTATCTGATTCAATTCTCATTTATTTTCTCAAATCGCGGAGAGAGGGGGATTCGAACCCCCGATACAGGGTTGCCGTATACACGCTTTCCAGGCGTGCGCCTTAAGCCACTCGGCCACCTCTCCAAACATTTTTCAATGAACTTTCTTCTCTCATCATTTTTGGCGCTGCAAATTATAAAAATATTTCGATCTTAAAAAATAAAAACCAAAAAAGCTGTTTTATAATCCAAAACATTGCAATGCAGAGGAACTTGTTCTTGCTTCAATCTCCGAAACGGGCAGGCTGTACACTTCTGCCAGCTTGTTTGCGACAAATGAAAGCATAGCCGGTTCATTTCTTTTCCCTCTGTTTGGATGTGGTGCCAGATAAGGTGCATCGGTTTCCAAAACCAGATTCTCAGGTGCAATTTTTTCGAGAACATTAGGGAGCTTACTGTTTTTAAAGGTGACAACACCACCTACTCCGATCTTAAATCCTATATTTATAACTTCCATAGCCTGTGAAATGTTGCCTGCAAAACAATGAAATATTCCCCGCGGGGGATTTTTCATTTTACTCAGCAAGTCCAAAACCTCTGCAGTAGCGTCTCTTGAGTGGATTGAAACGGGCAGATTTTTTTCTGCTGCCCACCGGCACTGGGTAACAAAAGCATCTTCCTGTTGTTTGCGGTAGGTGGTATCCCAGTACAAATCCATACCAATTTCACCAATCCCGACAAAGCCACCTGAGTCAAGATATTCATAGATAATATCCAGTTCTGTTTTGTAATTTTCATCCACGGAGCCGGGATGCAATCCCATCATGGAATGCAGACGACCCGGATAAGAGGCAGTAAAATACAACATCTCCCTGATCGATCCGGTGTCAATATTGGGAAGAATCATTTTTTCAACACCGGCTTGTTTTGCCCGCAGCATCATACTTCCTGCATCTTTCCTGAAGTGCGGTAAATATATGTGGGTATGGGTATCAATTAGCATGCTGCAAATTTACTAAAATGCTTTGACTGTTGAAAAGCCGAATCAGTAGAATATCAAAAAAGAAAAGCTGCCCAAAACTGAGCAGCTTTTCAGAATATTGTCAATAATCAAGGAATTAAACAATGCCTTGTGCGATCATTGCATCTGCAACTTTCACAAAACCGCCAATGTTTGCACCTTTTACATAATCAATGAATCCGTCTTCTTCTTCACCATATTTCACACATTGTTCATGGATGTCTGTCATGATGTCCTGCAGCTTTTTGTCAACATCTTCGAATGTCCAAGACAAACGCATTGAGTTCTGGGTCATTTCAAGACCGGAAACAGCAACGCCACCTGCATTCACAGCTTTACCGGGAGCAAAAAGGATTTTCTTATCATAGAAAATTTCCATAGCTTCCGGGGTACAAGGCATGTTGGCACCTTCGGCAACTGCAATTACACCATTATCTACGAGCATTTTTGCATCTTCTTTTCCCAGTTCATTTTGTGTAGCACATGGCAATACAACATCCACTTTCTGTTCCCACGGACGTTTGCCGGGATAGAAAGTAGCAGAGCTAAAACGTTCTGCGTATGGAGCTACGATATCTTCATTTGAAGCGCGAAGCTCGAGCATATAGTTAAATTTCTCTTTTGTAATGATTCCTTCGGGATCGTGAATATAACCGTCAGGACCGGAGAGAGTAACAACTTTACCGCCGAGTTCAGTAACTTTCATACAAGCACCCCATGACACATTACCGAAACCTGAAACAGCAACAGTTTTGCCTTTCAGATCCAGACCCTGGGTTTTCAGCATGTTGGCAGCGAAATATACGGTACCGAAACCTGTTGCTTCCGGACGACCAATTGATCCACCCCATTCGCGGCCTTTACCGGTAAGAACACCGGTGAATTCGTTTTTCAGGCGTTTGTATTGTCCAAACATGTATCCGATTTCACGACCACCTACGCCGATATCACCGGCCGGGATATCTGTATTCGGGCCAATGTGGCGAAACAGCTCAGACATAAAACTTTGGCAGAAGCGCATAATTTCAGCGTCAGATTTGCCTTTTGGGTTAAAATCAGAACCACCTTTACCACCACCCATAGGAAGTGTTGTCAGTGAATTTTTAAAAATCTGCTCAAAACCCAGGAATTTGAGGATTGAAAGTGTCACACTCGGGTGAAAACGCAATCCGCCTTTGTAAGGTCCAATGGCTGAATTGAATTCAATTCTGTAACCACGGTTAACCTGTGCTTCACCATCATCGTCCATCCAGGGAACACGGAACATAATAACACGTTCGGGCTCCACCAGTCTTTCGAGAATCTTTGCATCTTTGTATTTTGGATTCTCTTCAATAAAAGGGATAAGTTTTTCGGCAACTTCATGTACTGCCTGGATAAATTCCGGCTGTGCGGGATTGCTTGCAGCCACTTTATCCATAAATTCCTTAATTTTTGTTTCCATAATTGTACGTTACTTTATCATTATTAATAAGGTCAAACATCTTACATAAACAAATGTACTATTTGTAAATGATTTTATCTCGTCCCAGGAATAATTTTTTATGGCGTCTGCCGACAATTGCACTCCTGTCTTTCAGGTACTTATGGGTTTTTAACTTGTGTTTTACAACATTTCATGACGAATGTCAATTTTTTGTCAGCTTTTGAGGGCATAAATTTTGCCGGGAAGGGCATCAATCACGGATTTCATTTCGAGGCCCAGCAATGCTACGGACAAGTCCGAAATACCAAGTCCGCTGAGTTTTAACAATAAATCCGTATCGCAATACTCATTGTTTTTCAACAAATCCACAATGATTTTTTCATTTTTTTCAAACTGTATATTGAATTCAATTTCCTTTTGACGAGTGTCACTATTTTTATTTTTCCCTTTCCAGTTCATAATGTATATCACATCATCCACAGACTCAGTAAGTGCTGCCCTGTTGGTTTTGATAAGATGATTGCATCCTTTGGACTTTGAATCGCCCACGCGTCCGGGAAAGGCGAAGACATCGCGGTTGTATGATCCGGCAATATCGGCTGTAACCATGGCCCCGCCTTTTCTGGCAGATTCCACGACAACAGTTGCATCTGACAATCCGGCGATAATCCGGTTGCGCCGGACAAAATGCTTGGGATCTCGTTTGGCAACAGAAGGAAACTCACTGACCAGACAACCTTCATTCCTGATGATGTTATCAGCTACAGTGCGGTGCATGGCAGGATAAATAATATCAAAACCATGGCCGAGGATTGCCCATGTTTTCAGATTGCATTCCATGGCAGCTTTGTGGGCTGCCACATCAATACCATACGCCAGCCCGCTGACAATAAGCGGTTCAATCTCATTTTCAGCAAAACCACTGACAAGTTCTTTTGTGGCATCAATCCCGCGTGGAGTGGCTTTTCTGGTACCTACAATGGCGACGGATTTTTCAGGTACATGATCAAAATTACCGATATAAAAAAGTACAACAGGGGCATCGGCACATGCTTTGAGCTTTTCCGGGTAGTTATCATCATGAATAAAGGTATGAGCAACGCCATTGGCTTCCATAAACAGCATTTCTGCTTCAGCGCGTTCAATACATGCAGCCCGGTGCTGTAAAATGATATCCGCAAAGTGTCCGCCAATACCTTTGACACGTTTCAGGTGAGAGGACTTCATCTTAAACACGGCATCCACCTCACCAAACATTTCAGTAAGGTTTCTCACTGACACCGGGCCAATTCCGGGGAGCATACTCAGGGCTATCTGATATATTTCTCTCGATCCCATCTGAAAAAACTAGTTACCGAACATATCCGGCCATTCATGCAATTCCATACCAAAATCCCTGATGTGCAATCAGGCAATATGCTGGTCGGAAATAAAGGCATAAATTTACAGGAAATTTTCAAAATCCCAGCCAATTCCCTACTGAAAAAATCCTGAAATATGATTCCTTAGAAATTTCCCGGTCTGACGGCAACTGTATTTTATTAATTTCGGATATACGAATAAACAGCAATGCCAGATCATCAAGGCATCAATCGCTGAGTTTATCCAGAACATCAAGCATATCGCGTCTCTCGGATTTTGTGAGAGTATCTATGCCTACGGGTGGATACCTGGATAATCCCTTTTCTGTACGCTGATACAAAATTATGGATGTGCGTAAGCCGAAATGGGATTTTTTAATATTATATTTCACAAACTGATTTTTGGGAATCTCAATGGCATTGTTACTGTACAATAATGGTTGGGCGCCCATATATCTCAGAATAATCCTGGATCCATCCGTATTGAAATAAATATAATTGTATCCCTTGATAAAAAAGAAAGCAACTGCGAGGACAAAAAAGACAGACCAGTATAAAGCAAACCGATGATTTTCTGTCCAGCCTAAAACCACTGAAAGTACCACGATAATGAGATACAACAAAACAAACATCATAAAACCCAATCTGAGCCTGGCCGACAATTCTTTATTATTTATTACCATACTTTTTTATGTTTTCTTCTTTTAATTTCGTTTACAATCAAGCTGTATTCCTTTTCCGCCTGTTCTGATACTGAGGAGTTTTCTTCCGCCCTGCGCATCAAATAAGGCATTACCTGTTTAACGGGTCCGTAGGGCAAATATTTTGCCACATTATATGATTCACGTGCAAGGCTAAAACTCAATTCGTCACTCATGCCATACAGCTGAGCAAAATAAGTATTTTTATCACTATTATCCAAGCCTTTTTCTTTCATCAGCCGGGCAAGATATTCGGATGATTCCCAATTATGTGTTCCATTGAATACGACAACCCCGGGATAATGTTTCATGCAAATTTCAAGGGCCTTATTATATGCCCTATCTGTAGAATCCTTATCCGGATAAATGGGTGAGGGTTTTCCGGCTGCTTTTGCCCGTTCCCGTTCTTTTTCCATATAGGCGCCCCTGACCAGTTTTATGCCGGGTATGTATCCGTATTCAGACGCCTGTTTAAACAATCTCTGCAGATATTCAAGCCTGTCGACACGATACATCTGCAATGTCTGGAAAACAATTGCGGAAGACTGATTGTACTTTTGCATGCCTTTTTCCACAATATGGTCAATGATATCCTGAAAATCCACGTCCTCAGCATCTACAAGCAAGGGAACGCTATTGGCCGCAGCATAATCAAACAATTCAAACATTCTGCTTTCAAAAATTTCGGTTTGCGCCTTCAGTTCATCCGTATTCTTTTGTTGCAACACCCATTCATAAGTTAAGGCACTGGGCTTAAACACAGCAAAAGGAATAAACTTATTTTTTACAGCATTATCGATGGTGCGTTTCGTTTCCTCCACAGCATGCCGGAAACCGCCTTCATCTTTTCCTCCTTCTACTGAATAATCCAAAATGGATTCTACGCCATATTTTCCCAGACTTTGAATCACAGGCTCACTTTTTTTTATGGTTTCGCCCGCCACAAAGTGTCCATATGCCGTTTTCTTTAAAATAAAATCAATGGGCAAACGCAATTTCAAGGCAATTTTCAACAAAAACTGTAAAAAATCCGAAATATTTTTGTGTTTGAAAATCCAGAAGACAAGGCGTGCACGCCTCAGTCCGGCTCTTGTCTTATACGCAAATGAGTTAGTATCAGGATGTAACATAAACAAATATTTTTCAAAATAACAACAGAAAAGCTGTGTGAAAGTTGAAAATTTTTACTAATTTAGTCTTTTGAGAAAAAAAAGTGTCAAAATATTTGTGATTTAAATTAAAATAAAGATACTTTTGTGTGATTAGAAGATTTTGAATAAACTGAGATTAAACCCGATATCAGATGAACAAAAAAAGATCTACAATCCTGCTGCTTCTTACAAGCCTTATTGTATTCCCATTACTAACCGGATGTTTTGGTGTGGGAGAAGATGACCCGTTTATTTCACTACGAACCAGAAAGGCCAGAATAGTCGGCGAATGGGACATTGACACGTATAGAAAAGATGTCATCCAAAATGTTGATGACATAGAACGAATCAAAGTGGAGACAACTGTCGAAGGTGAAGATTATGAGATGGTGAAAACATGGCTGGGCACTGAAAGGGATACAGTCATTGAGGCTGAAGTTCTTGACTACGCCATTACTTTTGACAAAAACGGCTATTTCGATTATATCTTTGAATATGAGATAAGAGTTGATATTGTGGACGAGGAAACCTTTGAAACAACCAGCATCACCGAAACAATCAAAGATGAAATGAGCGGTACATGGAATTTCCTGGGAAGAATCGATGATTATTCCAACAAGGAAAGGCTATCTCTGGTAATCCTGAATGAAACAAACACCCACATTACAGTTACACAGATAACCAGTGATGACGAAGAGGAAGAACCGGAAGAATCCACTGACCGTGAGGTAATAGTAAGCCGCTATGCCAACGGAGAGATGAGTACAATCTGGGAGATCAACATGCTCAAATTCAAAGAAATTGATCTTTATCAGGATATCAACAGTGTTAATGTTGAAACAGGCACAACCCCTGAAAATGGCACATTTACATACACCGAAGTTGGCTACCAGCAACAGGGACTGATCAGAACGGGCAAGGATGCCGATGCAGCTCCTGAGGATTAGAAATGTTTTGCAACACAAAATAAATTGAAGCCGGTTTGCAATGAGCCGGCTTTATTATTTGCCTGAACAAAAGAAACAAGGATGAGGATAGTTATGCCCTAATGCAGGTGGATTTTTTCACAAAAAAAAGAAATAATATCGCTTATAGGCGACTTACTTCATTTCATTTTCATGATTGCTGACAACTTTTCATGCAGTGATGAAGCGTTTTGTTTTTCAGGATGCGGCCAGTTACCGCAAAACTCCGGCTGAAAAAAATCAATGTCCGCTATATCTTTCTGCTGTATTGTCTGAAAACCATAGGTATCATTAAAATATTCTGCCAGGTATTCCTGTTCTGTCTGGCCCGGTGTGGGAATAAGTATGGCCTTACGCTGAAGGACATGCAAATCCATCAGTGTTGTATAACCAGATCTTGTGATCAAAACCGGAGTATGCTGCATGAGGCATTTCAATTCAGCGCGCCGCAGATGGTTAATCACCCGAACATTCCCATCTGCAAAATCGTACCTGGCTTCCGGTTGTCCGGCGACTATCCAGATGTTTCGCTTATCCCCTGCAAAGAGTTTCATCAACTGCTCAACAAGCATAGACCTCTGAGGTTCCTGCCCTGATACAATACCGAGGACATCCGGAACGGGGCATGCCACAGCGGGCAGGGTATCAAGGAATCCGGAAAGGATCCCCAGATAAACATGCCGGAAATCAAAGCCATCAGCATTCTGTGCCAGTTTGCCACTAAGCGGGTTTTGTGAGAAATCCGGTATCATACAGATGTCATACTTTTTTATTATCGATCTGTGAATAACGCGTGCCAGTGGTTGAAATATTTTCAGGTATCCCGGCATAATGACATTCACCTGATGGGTAATGTAGCAGGACAGCACTTTGGGATGAGAAAGGCCAAAGCGATTGTCAGAAACAATAATATCCGGTCTTTCCTGTTTGACATATTTTCTGATCCACCGGCGTTCATAGAATAAGTCCCTGAGCAAAACCGGAGCCTGAAAAAACAGTTTAATCATCAACAAGCGGTTCCGTGAATACTTTATGGTGGCAGACTTCAAAGGAAGAATCCGTATGCCGGGAAATTCCTGACTGATGACATCAGTAGCCGGCGAGGAACCTGCGATATGCACGTCATAATTCAATTCTCCCAGTGTGCGGATCAGGGGCAAAATGCGGCTGGCGTGTCCCAGACCCCAGTTCAGCGGTGCTACGAGTGCAGTTTTCTGTTTCCGGTGCATCAGGATACTTCGCTTTTGTAGCCACGGGCTTCCACCTGCCTGGCAATGGCTTTAAGTTTCTCCAACCCAATCTGTCTCACAGCTTTATCAGGTGTATCCCTTGCAATGGAATAAATCATTACCAGATCCGGCCGGATTTTATCAAGTTCATCAAGCCAGGCAGCAATTTCAATCTCACTGGTATTGTCAACTATCTTCCCATCCTTCTCATAACGAATAAACATGGTCTGGATAATTTTTTTTCCAGGAAAATTGCGGATATTTTCCAGATAGGTCGGAAAATTGAAATGTCCCTGTGGTTGATTTATGGTACGAACAGATTTTTCAAACGCGGAATCAAGTTTTAACAGAGCCATGTCAATTTTCTGCAGGGCCATTCTCACACTTTCCTTGTGCAGGAGGGTAGCATTGGTAAGGACAGCAATTTTTGCACCGGGAAAATATCTTTCCCGTAGTTTCAGAACCTCACTGATGATACGGCTGAATTGCGGATGCATTGTGGGCTCACCATTGCCGGCAAAAGTAATGACATCAACAGGAACATGTCCCTCTGACAATTCCCGGAATTTATTTTCCATACTCTGGATGATATATTCTGCAGCGGGCAGTTTTTCCGTTCCTGAAAATGTCCATCCGCACTCACAATACACACAATTAAAATTGCATACTTTTTTATTGAGTGGCAGGAGATTTATCCCGAGCGAATTTCCAAGCCGGCGCGATTTTACCGGACCAAAAACAATATTATCGAATAAAAATGTTGCCATCAGATCAATGCTTTAATTTTCGTTTCAGGTGGAAAATAATTTTTATTTCCGCCCTCAATCAAATTGATTCCCGGTGTTTTTCCGGGCTCCAGACTGCCAAGATCATTCCAGCCAAGCGTTTTGGCAGGCACGCTGCTGATCCATTTCAACAGCTCGCTCAATGGAATGTCCGGCTGAAGCCGGTGCACAAACAAGAGTTCGTCAAAGATAGACAATGATGAGGCGGAGAGCAAACTATCTGTGCCGAGCATGAGTGGAAATCCCGAATTTCTAAGTAATTCCCATGGTGGCTGCAATCCTGAAATATTGTCATTGGAGCGGGGACACAAAACAAAGGCCGGCCTTTGCTGATTTTTTTCAGCCCATGCCCTGATTTCTTTCAGATCCGAAGTTTCAAGCAAAGTATTGTGAACCAGAAGCAATGTTTTTATCTCAGACATTAGATTGAACAAGGTGCCGGAAACTTCCCTGATACCGGCTTTTGGATGATAGGCATTGTCAATTGAGCGGTACAATGCCAGCAAATCTCCGAATCCTTGATATAGTTCCGTTTCTTCAACACTTTCTTTAAAATGAACACTGCTCAGAGACAGAGGCATGGCGAATATTGACTGTAGTTTTTCAATATTGTCAATGCTTATTGCATATGGTGAATGCAGGGCCGGCAAAACCCTGTGTTTTGTATCATTGGCTTTTATTTTTGCGTACAAGTTTTCCTGATCCACGATTTTTTCTTCGCTCAGCATCATAAACTCAAAAAACACCAGCGATCTGATGTGCTGGTTTTCAGGGCGCAAAAGGGGAGAATCCGTGTTTGTGGTATCCACAAAAGCCCGGGTTCCTTTTTGCACAGCCTTTCGGATTTGCATTTGAATTTGCCATAGCTCCGGTGTGTCAGATTTTTGTCTTATGCTCCTGACATTTCTGATAAAATCAGCCATTCCATTTTGACTGTTGTATGTTTGTCCTGAAAAAGAGAGTAAAAGGTGGGTATGTGCGTTGATAAACCCCGGGGTAAGTATCCCGTTGTAAAACTCTGTGCCTGCCGGTTCTGCTCTCTGTGGCTTAAATACAGACTGTTCCAGAATTTCTCCCTTGCCGTCCAGGGTATAAACCGGATTTTCAATCCATTGATATCCGTCAAAAGCCAGACTTGCTGCAATCTTCCTCATTGTTTATCCTTTTCTTTGTAGGAGTAGGTAATGTTCAGGCCCGAATCCCCGGCCTGAGATTTTTCCGTATTATCCGGATAGCCACAACGAGAACAGACTTTAGCTCCAGGTTTCATTTCAGCTCCACAATTGATACATACAGGATTCTGTGCTTCCTTTTCCAGTCTTTCCACTTCTTTTTTTACATATGCCTCGATCAAGCGCCTGACCATGCCATTGACAATAAGCAGGTTAAAAGCATAAACCACAACAAGAGCTACAGCTCCGATGATCAGGCTGTTAATAATGGTGCTGTTGGTGATAAACATGGAGATAAATACAATTCCCAAAACAAGAATAAGTGCAGGGACCATGTCAATCCGGTAAAAAAGTTTTTTCTTTTCAAAGGAAATAGTAACTCCAAAACTCAGGAATCCAAAAACCCGATCAAAGCTAAAGCTGAAACTTGTTCTTTGATCTCCGGATAATGCATATTTTCTACCGATCTGTCTTTTCAAACGGATGAAATCTGATTGAGAGAAACGGAAATCCGGGTACTCAAAGGATGTAAAGCTGGTTTTATAATCAAGGGGAAATGCCACTTATTCCTGTAGTTTTTGTGTTAACTCTGCTTTTTCTTCGCCAAGATCGGCCAAAACATTATCATATAATTTCTGCAATTCCTCAATATCGTTGACCGTATAATATCTGATTGTTCTATTGAACTGATCTTCATCAACATCGTATTTTTGAAAGACAGAGTAATACAATTCTTCTTTTGCCATGTCCTTGTCAATCACACTGCTGATCACGGCAGCATCAACTTTGTGAACATCAACAAGGATTTTTACCAGGGTATCCTGATGGATCAAGTCATCCGGCTTGTCAATCATTTCTTTATTATTGTGACAGGAAACCATTGACATCAGGAAGATGGTAAACAGTGTAATGATTTGCAGGTATTTATTCATTGATTGATAAGTTTTTTAGTCATTTCTGATGCAAAAACGAACTCATTGAATTCCTTATTGCGGGAATCGAATATTTCATGCTTGTTTCCTTCCCACCATTTTTCTCCTTCATACAAAAAGATGATGTTTTCACCGATTTGCATCACCGAATTCATATCATGTGTATTAATGATGGTTGTCATCTGGTATTCCTTAGTAATTTCAGCGATCAGTTCATCGATTCTGATGGCTGTACGTGGATCCAATCCGGAGTTGGGTTCATCACAAAGCAGGTATTTTGGATTGGTCACGATTGCTCTTGCTATGGCGACACGTTTCTGCATTCCACCGGAAATTTCTGAAGGGAATGCTTCATGGGCACCAGCGACTCCTACCCTATCGAGACACTCATCCACACGCTTATTTTTTTCTTTTTTGCTTTGTTTAGTCAGCATATCAAGCGGGAAGCGGACATTATCCTCAATGGACTCTGAAGTGAACAATGCACCACCCTGGAAGACCATTCCGATATTTCGTCTGATTCTTTGTCTTTGCCTGGAACCTGCGGCAACAATATCCACGTCGTCATAAAAAATACTGCCTTTATCTACTTCCATTAAGCCGACAATGGATTTCAGAAATACAGTTTTACCGGAGCCACTCTGCCCAATGATAAGGTTTGTTTTTCCTGCATGAAATTCTCCGGAGACACCTTTCAGAACCCGATTGCCGGGAAACGCCTTATGTACGTTTTCAGCTTTTATCATATGAGCATCAGTTGGGTTATAATCAGGTTAAATATCAATACAAGCACGATACTTGTCACAACAGCTTTGGTACTGCTTTTACCTACTTCCAGCGCTCCCCCGGAAGTAAAATAACCGTAATATGCCGAAACGGTGGTGATGATAAAAGCATAGAACAGCATCTTCACAAGAGAATAAAGAATATAATATGGTTGAAAGAATAAATGCAAACCATCAATATAATCATGCATGGAAACTACCCCGGTCAACAGAGCCACACCCAGTCCACCGGCAATACCCAGGATATTTGAAACCATGGTAAGAAGAGGGAAGAACAAGAGTGCCCCAATGAGTTTGGGTAAGATAAGATAGGAGGCTGAATTCACACCCATAATTTCCAGCGCATCAACCTGTTCGGTAATCTGCATTGTACCAATTTCAGATGCAATATTTGAACCCACTTTTCCGGCAAGAATCAAACAAATGATTGTGGAAGAAAACTCAAGAATCATGGTATCCCGAACAGTAAGGCCGACAAGATAATTGGGAATCAGCGGATGTACAAAGTTAATTCCCACCTGCAGGGTAAGCACCGCACCCATAAAAACAGATACGATGGCAACAATTCCCAGGGAGTCAAGGCCAATATACAGCAATTCCCTGAAGCTCTGTCGTCTGTACATAGAGGCTTTTTCCGGCCGGGCGAACACCTTCCGCATCAAAGCCATATAGCGTCCGAAATGATAAAACAGCTTCATACGTACAAAGTTAACAAAAGCTGTAAATAAATAATATTTGTTTTCTTGTCAGTAATAAAATTGAAACATAAAAGCAACAAAGTGGCCACACAGGCACCGGCACATGTTCTACATCATATTTTTTATGATTCAGGCATTTTGTACGCTTCAGGTTTCACGAGCTGGAATATTTTTTATTATTTTAAGCATTTAATTCTACTGTATATGAAAAACATGAATTATTGTGTAATAATGGCCGGAGGCATCGGGAGCCGTTTCTGGCCTGTGAGCACAAGTAAAGTTCCCAAACAGTTCATTGATATCCTTGGTGTTGGCAAAAGTTTACTACAGCTAACCTTTGACAGATTCAGAGATCTGATACCACAGGAGAACATAATTATTGTAACCAGCCAGCAGTACAAAGACCTTGTGATAAAGCAACTTCCGGGTCTTCCGGAAGAAAACATTCTGACTGAGCCAATGCGCAGAAACACAGCACCATGTATCAGTTATGCCAATCATGTAATTCAATCCCGTACACCACGGGCCAATGTTGTGGTTACCCCTGCAGACCATCTAATTATCGATGAAAAAGCTTTCACAAAAAACATCAGCGAAGGTCTGGATTTTGTCAGTAACAGAAATGTGCTGCTTACCATTGGCATAAAACCCACCCGTCCGGATACAGGATACGGCTACATACAGTTACATAAAAAATCAAAATCCGATGATCGTTTTACTATTGTCAAAACGTTTACGGAGAAACCAAATCAGGAACTTGCGGAATTTTTTGTTGAGAGTGGAGAATTTCTCTGGAATGCCGGTATATTTATCTGGTCGTTATCCAGCATCAATAAGGCAATGAAAGAGCATCTTCCGGAGATACACAATCTTTTTACTGAAGGGAAAGATATTTTTGGGACAGAAGATGAATCTGATTTTATCAACGAGGTTTACACGGAGTGCAAAAACATATCGATTGATTATGGTGTCATGGAAAAGGCCAAAAATGTGTATACTCTCTGTGCCGATTTCGGCTGGTCTGACCTTGGAACATGGAAGAGCCTGTACGAGAACAGCAACAAAGATAAAACACAAAATGTCATCACAGGGAGCAAGCATATCATTACCAACAATACCCACGGTTGTCTGATCCATACCCGGGCAGACAAGCTGGCAGTGATCAACAATATGGAGAATTATATCATTGTTGACTCAGGCGATGCCCTCCTGATTAACCGCTTTGAAGACGAGCAGGAAATTAAGGAAATTGTTGCTGAGATAAAACGGCGCTATGGTGAGGATAAAGCCTGAATATTCTGAATTTTCATCATCAAAAAAACCGCACATTCACATGTACGGTTTTTTTTATTTCATATGCGACAAAACATTAATATTCCCACAAATCGTGTTCGTACTTGAAGAGTTCTTCTTCAATACGTTTTCCTTCAAGCATTGCATCAACACCCAGAAGATAGTCCCGGATAAATCTGTTGTCATAGACGTTGCTTTCCAGAATGACATATGATTCGAATCTTCTTTTAAAGAAAATATCATCAAAAGTTCTGCGTTCTGAATCGTTGAAGTTATTAAATACTTCATATTTGGCAAAAAGATCTCTATAATGCGGGAAATATATCCAGAACAATCTTCTCGTAAAATTTTCACCACGGAGGTTGGTATACGTAGCTACCGGAGCCATGGCAATAATTCTCACGTCCATCACAGACCGTTGTTTGTCAAAGAACCATTCTTCCCACAGTATCACGGATTTAACATCCCTTTTGTTGATTGTTCTCTGTCTTGTGACATTGATCAATTCTCCTGTAATGGTATCCCTTATTTGCGCCTCTTCAGAATAGGTAAGGACTTCTTTCCTTGCTGTAGTATCATCCAGTGGAATAGGTTTCTTGTACCAATTCGTAAAATCATTGGGGTCAAAGGTAAATATTGGTTTTCTCTGATTTTCAGAAGGGCTCAGTGCACCAATATCATACATCAAATAAGTAAGATTCACGCGTTGTCTGTCAGGCTGTTTGCCAGCAGGGTAATCCATGGGCTGCAGTGGAAAATAGAGGACATGATTGATTTTTTCATCAAGATCAATTTTGCGCAGAATCTTTTTTGAATACATCGCATCTGCTTCCCGGACATGCTGATAAGGGACAGGTTCGCGCTTGGGAACATGTTCCCTGACGAAAGCTCCATCGAGTATATCAGTTTCCTGTGCATTAACATTCAGGCCGAGGCCGGATGCTAAGAGTAATGCGATAAGGAGAAAAATGCTTTGTCGTTTCATATTATTTGAGTTCTAAAGTTATCGGAGCTGTTTGGCGTACGCCTGATGGTCCTTTCACTTTTATTGATTCAAAGTTAATCTGGGTACCACGACCCAGGGCCTGCAGTGCTTGTTTGGCTTCTGCATTCAAGCGGTTTCCATTTACCTGAATTCTGGCTTTCTGTCCACGTACTTTGTATGCAAAGCTAAAGCTAACAACATCAAAACGCACTTTGAATGGGAAAAACTGTGAACCCAGGTCAGCCATCAGTATGCCTGTCATAAGGTCGTCTTTATAAACAGGGCCTTCATTTTGCGTTCCGTTAAGTTTAGCAAGTGGTGTAGGAACATTCAACACCCTGAACTTTTTGGTTCCGAGGGTTTGTTTGCCACCATCATCAGTTTCAACCGAAACTGAAATGCTGACCTCTCTTGCTGTAGAACTGGTAATACGTGCTACGTAAGCATCTCCTCTGGGGACAAGTCTTCCACCACCGGACATAAAAGCCGTAACTTTTTCTTTGGGATAACCTGCCACGGATACTTCCACAGGATTATCAATACCTCTGTAAAACACATTCAGGCCTGAAGGTGAAATGGCGAAACCGGTTTCTCCAACCAGATATTCAGACTCGAAGGGCAATTTGATCACGCCGGTTTTTGAGTTCCATTCAATGAATCCACCAAAAGATTTGGTACCAACATTCTGAATATTTTCCAGGTTGTATATACCTTTTCCTTCTTCAATAGGCATGGTGTCATAATCCACGCCCATCTCTCCGCGCATTTCGTATTCCTTGCTTTCAGCGTCAATTGTGTCATAATACGGATAGTTCGTGCTATAATAAACCGTTGGCTTCATACTGGTATCTCTGGCAGCAATAAAAACTTCGGCATGATAATCACCGCCTTTGACCACGTATGAGCTTTCCGCATTTACAATTGCGTCAACATCATTTATGGTAATATCAAGTTCATCTACACCGACGATGAGTCGTTCAACCATATCGGCTTCGGTATTACGCACGTCAGACTGGAGTTTTGTCATCATAGCGACTGATCCGACCAGAGGCATCGCAAGGAACAATTTCTGTTCCCATGTTCTTTTTTCCTCAGGATTGGAAAAATCATCTTCTGTTGACAAACTGGAGGTAATGCTGCTATACAAAGAAGAAGAAGTATCATCGACATGTTTCAGAAGCAGTTCTCTGTACTGATTCACCCACATTTTCAGGCTGTCACCTTTCTGAGGTCCGCCATCACTGAGCATGATTTCAGGAGCAGCATTTACATCATCTTTCTTTTTAATGTGTTCAACAGACTTATATTCACCATCAGATTTAATGATGAGTTCTCTTTTCAGTCTTTCAATATTATTAACCAATTCATTGCTATTTTCTCTAATCTCCATAGCCTTGTTATACACAACCTGATATTTTTCGGGCTGAACTTCCTTGAGTCCTTCCAGCTTTCCGTAGAGAGTGGAGGTTTTATCATGAAAGTTTTCTGTAGTCTGCGCAAGGCTATCATTAACGAGTACAAAAGCATTGACAATCTCTCCTGACACATTGAGTGCGAGCAATGCGGTATAGAAGAGGTACATCATACCAATCATCTTTTGTCTCGGGGTTTCTGGACAATTTGCGGTTCCCATAATTACATATTTTCAAATTACAACTTAAAAAATTAGTCTTTCTTCACTGTCATAGCTGAGAGCATGTTACCATACACTGTATTCAATGCTGACAGATTTGAACCAAGCCTGGAGACTTCATCGCGGAAACGTTTTGTGTCATCCACGGTGTTTTCAAGGTTTTCCATAACCTCATTCAGCCCGCCGTACAGTTCTTTAGATTTTTCAAGTTGTTCATTTGTACCTTTAAGCTGTAATTCATAAGCAGCATTCAAGGCAGTGAGATTTTTGGTCATATTTTCAAGTTGCTCACCATAACTGTTAGTAGAGCCGGTTGTTTTCTTGAATTCTTCATTCATTGACTCCGTAAGATTACGGTAAGATTCGGCAAGTTCTTTGCCACTTTCGCCTACCATATCAGCAGATTCATTGTATGTTGATGACAATTTTTCTGCAGACTGGTTAAGTTTTTGTGCTGATGAGCCATAATTATCAGCAAACTCGTTTACTTTTTCAGAAGCTTTTTCAAAGTTGGCAACATAGTTATTTGTTGCGGCAGTAGCATCTGAAACATCCTGAAGTTTTTCAGCGGTTGAGCTCATTTTGCGCAGTCCGTCTCCCAGTTTCTCAAAGAGTTCAGGCGAAATTTCTGCACTTTCGATCATAGCATCAAAGCGTTCAAGAGCAGTTTTCTTGGATTGTACAGCTGATTTTTTATCATCTGCATCAATGGCTTCATCAATACCTGCAAGTTCCGGATAGACGATACTCCAGTCATACTCTTCATGTGGTGGTTCGAAAGCTGAAAGGAAGAAAATCAAAGCTTCAGTTGTCAAACCAATGATAAGCATTACACTGGCACCTGGATAGTGTTCGATTTTAAACAATGCACCGAGTAGAACAATAGCTGCACCCCACCCGTAGATAAAGCCCATTACCTTTTGGTACTTTTTACTTCTTACTAATTCAGAAAAATTCATAGTTGCGATGTTTTTTGTTAATCCTCTATTTATTAATAAACCTGTGAATAAGATCCTCCGTCATCACGGTGACGTCCGAGATAAGTTCGTACATTACGGAATCCGATGTATGATTTTGCGGAATCCTGGTATTCATACGTTCTTGTACCGTTTTGCATATAATAAGCCACATCTTTCCAGCTTCCGCCCCGGACAACTTTTCTTTTCATGTTTGGCGGATCATCGGGATGTGCATAATACTGGTAATCAGGATTCAGATCATGTGTAAATCTGTAAGCTGATTCATCATAAGCATTTCTTGTCCATTCAGCGACATTACCGGCCATGTCATACAGTCCGTATTCATTGGGGTCATAAGTTGCCACCATGAGTGTCTGTACACCACCGTCATCATAATAGTTACCTCGCATGGGTTTAAAGTTGGCAATAAAGCAGCCGCTGTAATTTCTTGTATAAGGCCCTCCCCATGGGTACATTGACAAATCAAGTCCACCGCGGGCAGCATATTCCCATTCAGATTCTGTGGGAAGCCTGTACTGGTTCACATAATAATCTCTGGTATCTTTTTGATATCCGTTTTTCAGCATTGATCTCCATTTGGAGAAAGCCACGGCTTGTTTCCAGCTTACACCAACCACGGGATAATAGTCATAAGCAGGATGCCAGAAATACATTTCTGTCATCGGCTCGTTATAGGAGTATGTATAGTCACTCATCCAGCATAAAGTATCCGGGTAAACCGGTGTACGCTCATGCATGATAAAATCAAACTGGCTGGAGACTTCTCTGTCTTCAAAGTCTTCCCATTCCCGTCTGTTTTTTAGTTCTTCCCTGTCTTTGATTGTACCTTCGTACTCTTCGGTTTCGGGGTTCCAGTGTCTGCCAACCCGCAGTCCTGCATCTTCTTCACGATTAAAAGAGCGGTCAACTCCCTGCTCGACCTGTCTTCCATCTTCCCTGAAATTATGCTTTTTGGCGGCCTGTTTCAGGTCCACCCAGAAATATTCATAGTACAAATTGTTTGTATTGAGATCGATTCGTCTCATAAAGTGATAGACATCCGGTGGAGGCTTAAGATAGATTTCACTGTTTTCAAGTAATGCAGCCTTGATTGTTGGGTCTCCGTAATCGACTCTGGACTGCCAGTCCAGCAAACGATATCCATCGAAGTTGTAAGAATCATATCCAATTGCTTCTAACACCAGAGCATTGGGATCGGTATCATCTACAGCTTTGAAAAAATCTCTACCTTCCGCGTCGTAGTTTTCCGGTGGGTTTTCAGCAAGCACTGTCATAGCCATTGAATCCCTGACCCAATAGACAAATTGCCGGTATTCACTGTTGGTGATTTCGGTTTCGTCCATCCAAAAGCCCTGCATAGTAACGGTTTTGGAGGTTGCGGTCATTGAATTCGGCACATCCTCATCACTTGGCCCCATGTTGTATGATCCGGGAGGGACAAACAACATACCATAAGGATCCGGTGTGTACCACGATTTACGGTCTACGCCTACAAGATCACCACTTCCATAATAGCCGCAGCTGGTGAGGATAATGGTTAGAATCAGGCTTATGAACAACAATTTCTTCATAATATATGGTATTAGTAAGCTTCTACAAATTAAATTACAATCTTCTTACACTGCGATAACGACCTGGTGTGCTGCTAAAGTCTGCATTGAAACAATAACGTAACACAAGCTCGTGTGAACCACTGGTGAAAGATGCTATATCACTTAAAACAACGTCATAACTATAACCTACACTTATTCCGTTCATCAGGTGGATACCAACCATTGGCACCACAGCATCACTGTACCTGTATGTAACGCCTCCCCAGAACTTTTTATTATAAATGAACTGTCCGTTCACGCTAAACTGCAAAGCAGACATATCGGTTTGAACGAGAATTGATGGTTTAACCTCAAAACTCGGATCTGGCAATTGATAAATATATCCACTGACAATATAATAGTGTCTTGCCAGTTTTGGTTGATTATCATCATTCGCATTGAACTTAAATTTTGGTTCGAGCAAGTGCAATGCAGATACTCCGGCATAGAAATTATCGTACCTGTAGTATGCACCAAATCCTGCATCAAAAGCCATTTTGCTGTCCATATGAGGGATAGCGGGGTCTATATATACAGGATCACCACCTAGGGAGCCGGGGGAAACCCAGTCTCCGTCGAGGGATTTATTAACAAGCCCAAGACTTAGTCCCAAACTCAGTGTTCCTGTAGTAAGAGGCATTCTGTAAGCATAGTTGGCATACAGGTTAAGATTTTTTTCGAAACCAATGCTTTCCTGCATTACATTCAGGCCCACAGCACTGCTGATCGCCGGCAAGGGCATGTCAGCACTAAAAACTGTTGTTTGTGGTCTGCCATCCCCAAATCCGGTCCATTGCTGGCGGTGCACTGAAGTAATACAGATCGCTTCGTTGCTTCCGGCATAGGCAGGATTATAACTCAGGGTATTAAAGTTAAATAAACTAAAGTGCGAATCGCTCTGAGCAAGTCCAAGACCTGCCGTAGCTCCCACTAATAAAACCGCTAAAATTATACGCCTCATATCTAAATATATTATTCAATAGCTCTTTTATTCAGGCTCGAAATGGTAAAATAAGTAAAAAAATCACACATTTTCAAACTTTATTAACAATTTTCGGTTAATAAGTTAAAAATTGTTAATAAACTCTCTTCTCATTCCGAACCACTTTTTAAACATCAGCGAAAAATACAACATTTTTTTACTTTAAACAAAATCTATGAAAAAAAATAGCACATCTGATGTAAAAAAATCACACTTCATTCCACTCAAATTAACGCCGACAAGGTAATCATTATTATTAAAGCGCGCAAAACAAACCACCTGTCCTGACTACTTTTTTTTCTTAGTTTGCTTTTTATTAATGATTTCCAGACATTCTTTATGGGTTAAATCTTCCGGTTTTTTTGCTTTTGGAATCCGGTAATTTTTCTTCTTATATGATATATATGGTCCGTAACGACCATTAAGAATTTTCATTTCAGGATCATCATCAAAAGATTTAATTTCTTTTTTTCTGTTTTTTTCCTGTCCTTCTTTGATGATTTCAATGGCTCTGTCCTTTTGAATGGTATACGGATCATCCTGCGCTGTCAGGCTGAAGAACTTTTTGTCATATCTTACATAGGGTCCATACCTTCCCACGCCGATGACAATATCATTCCCCTGAAATTCGCCGAGGTTACGTGGCAACTTAAACAGCTCAAGAGCTTCTTCCAGATTTATGCTTTCAACATTCTGCCCTTTCCTCAGACTGGCAAAGGTCGGTTTTTCCTCATCGTCAGGTGAGCCGATCTGTACATAGGGACCATAGCGCCCGATTTTTGCCTTAACAGGTTTTCCGGTTTTGGGGTCTTTTCCAAGATCACGTTCCCAGCGTTTGCTTTTTTTCTCTTCTGTTTCTTTTAAGTTTTTGACAAAAGGATGATAGAATTCATCAATCATCTTTGTCCATTCGATATCGCCGGTGGCAATTTCATCAAATTGCTTTTCAACTTTGGCGGTAAAGCTGTAATCCATAATTTCCTTAAAATTTTCCATCAGGAAATCGTTGACAACCATACCCAGGGATGAAGGTTTCAGTCTGCCTTTATCACTCCCATAATTTTCTTTTTGCTTTGTTTCACTGAGCTTACCATTCTGCAGGAGCACCATTTGCACCTGCCGTGTATTGCCTTCGCCACTTCCCTTTTCGGCATAACCGCGTTGCTGTATGGTTGAAATAGTAGGAGCATAGGTTGATGGCCTTCCGATACCGAGCTCTTCCATTTTCCGCACCAGGCTGGCCTCAGAATATCTTGCCGGCTGATTTGTGAAACGTTCTGTTGCTTCTATTTTCTGGTAGGTCAGCTTCTCTCCTACTTCCATAGGTGGCAAAATGCCGTGGGGTCCCTCCTTGCTACTTTCATCAGTTGACTCGATATACAACTTCAGGAAACCGGGAAATTTAATCACCTCACCCTGAGCCATAAAATGATCTTTTGTCTGGCTGCAGTTGATTCTGACCTGCGTTTTTTCGATACTTGCATTGGCCATCTGAGAAGCTACAGTGCGTTTCCAGATCAGCTCATACAGTCTTTTTTCCTGAGCCGATCCTCCTGCAACACGTTTATCAATATAAGTAGGGCGAATGGCCTCGTGTGCTTCCTGCGCCCCTTTGGTTTTCCCTTTATACTGGCGGGTTTTGGAAAATTCTTTACCAAATTCTGCCTCGATCACATTTTTGGCAGTATTCATCGCAAGTTTTGAGAGATTTACTGAATCGGTACGCATATAGGTAATGTGTCCTGACTCATAAAGTTTTTGTGCTACCTGCATGGTGCGCGACACAGAAAATCCCAGTTTTCTGCTGGCCTCCTGCTGCAGGGTGGATGTAGTAAAGGGTGGTGCGGGCGACTTTTTTCCCGGCTTCACCTGTACATCAGCCACTTCAAATTCCGATTTATCAAGATCAGTGAGGATTTTTTTTGTTTCACTGAGTTTTTCAGGCTTTACAGAATATTCTGCCTTCACCAGCTTTTCAGCTTTATTCAAAAAATCCGCCTGAATTCTAAAAGCAGATTCGGGTTTGAATTTTGCAATTTCTCTCTCCCTCTCAACAACAAGTCGCACAGCAACAGATTGCACACGTCCGGCAGACAAATTGGGCCTGATCTTTTTCCAAAGCAGAGGGGAAAGGTTAAATCCCACAAGCCTGTCAAGCACTCGTCTGGCCTGTTGTGCATTGACCAGATTCACATCAATATCCCGTGGATTTTTGATGGCGTTTTGAATGGCGGATTCGGTAATTTCGTGAAACACGATGCGATGTGTTTTTTTATCCGGCAACTTCAAAACCTCGGCAAGATGCCAGGCAATGGCCTCTCCTTCCCGGTCTTCATCAGAAGCGAGCCATACCTTTTTCGCACCTTTGGTCAGCTTTTTTAATTCAGCAACAATTTTCTTTTTGTCAGGTGCTATCTCATAATGAGGCTGATAATCATTTTCAATATCTATTCCAAAATCCTTTTTAGAAAGATCTCTGATGTGGCCCAGACTGGATTTAACCAAAAAGTCCTTTCCCAGAAACCGCTTAATTGTCTGGGCTTTTGCGGGGGATTCAACAATAACTAAATTTTCTTCCATAGTATTCCCATTTTCCCTAAAATTTTTACAAAGAAAAGAAATTAGTTTGCTATGTTCAAATTAAAAACATTTTAACTAATTTAGTCATTTAAGATTTAGCTAGCATAATGGAGAAAAACAAAAGATATTCAAAGCGTTTCAGGAAGCGGTTTCTGCTAATATTCTGGTCGATAATCAGCCTGCTGATTTTGGGCTTAATTTTTTATTTTATCATGATTGCCAATGGCAAAATGGGACATATGCCAAGTTTCGAACAACTGGAGAATCCCAAAACTGATCTGGCAACTCAAATAATTTCAGCTGATCAGGAGCTCCTCGGTAGTTATTTCAGGGAAAACCGCACCAATACCGAATATGACAGTTTATCACCGCACATTGTCGATGCTCTGTTAGCCACTGAAGACATTCGTTTCAGGCAACACTCAGGCATTGATATAAGGGCTCTGGGCAGGGTTGCTTCAGGTGTAATCAGTGGTAATCTCAAAGGCGGCGGAAGTACAATCTCACAACAGTTATCCAAATTGATTTTTCCGAGAGAAAATCTTGACAACAACCTAAAGCTGATAAACAGAAAACTCAGAGAGTGGGTAATAGCAGTCAAACTCGAAAAATCTTACACCAAGGAAGAAATTATTGCCATGTACCTCACGCAGTTTGATTATTTGAACCTTGCCGTGGGTATAGAATCTGCTTCCCATGTTTATTTCAGCACCACTCCGGATTCACTGAACCTTCAGGAATCAGCCATGCTTGTGGGTATGCTGCAAAATCCTTCAAAATATAATCCGCTTCGTTATCCGGAAAAAACCAAAACACGCAGAAATACCGTCCTCAACCAGATGGAAAAGTATGGCTTTATTGAGGAGGCAGTTTGTGATTCTGTCAAACAATTGCCTTTGGGAATCAATTTTAGCAGAGTTGATCACAACACAGGCAAAGCAACATATTTCAGAGAGTACCTTCGAAAGTGGCTGACAGCGAATAAGCCTGCACCGGAACAATACATTGACAAGCGACATTTCATAGAAGACAGTATCAGCTGGGAAAATGATCCGAGTTATGGCTGGTGTAAGAAAAATACAAAAGCTGATGGTAGTAATTATGATATCTACAGTGACGGCCTGAGAATATATACCACCCTTGATTCCCGCATGCAAAGGTATGCTGAAGAAGCTGTACAGGAGCATATGGGCGGATTTCTGCAGCCTGCTTTCGACAAGGAGCAAAAGGGTCGCAGTAAGGCCCCGTTTTCTTATCAGATGACGAACAGCGAAATTGGAAAAATCATGTACAACTCCAAAAAGCGTTCAGAACGTTACAGGGAAATGAAAGCCCGGAATATAAGTGAAGACAGTATAGATGCGGCTTTTGAAACAGCAGTTCCCATGCAGGTATTCAGTTGGGATGGTGATATAGATACCGTGATGACCCCGATGGATTCAATCCGCTATTACAAGCAATATTTACGCGCAGGATTCATGAGCATGGAACCGCACACAGGCTATGTAAAGGCTTATGTCGGAGGAAACAGTTACAGCCATTTTCGCTACGACATGGTTTCACTGGCAAGGCGACAGGTTGGCTCAACTTTTAAACCGTTCATTTATACCCTTGCCATGCAAAACGGATATTCACCTTGTTATGAGGTACCCAATACCGAAGTAAGTTTCAAAATGCCGGAAGGCCAGGTACCGGAATTTTATACACCAAAATATTCCAGTTCAAAGCGTGAAGGAGAAATGGTAAGTTTAAAATATGGTCTTGCCAATTCTCTGAATCAGATATCAGCCTGGGTATTAAAGCAATTTTCACCTGAGGCTGTCATTGATCTGGCAAATTCGATGGGAGTTTCAAGCCATATAGACCCCTACCCTTCCATCTGTGTGGGAGCAGCGGAAGTAAGCCTGAAGGAAATGGTCGGTGCTTATGGTGCATGGGCAAATGAAGGTATTTATACACGGCCTGTTTTTGTAACCCGCATTGAAGATAAAAACGGAAATATACTGGCACAATTCACCCCAAATCAAAAGGAAGCAATGGATGAGGAAACAGCTTACCTGATGATAGATTTGATGAAGGGAGTTGTTGATTCAGGAACAAGTGTACGCCTGCGGTATAAATATGATTTCACAGCTGAGCTTGCAGGAAAAACGGGTACGACCAACAATCACTCCGACGGTTGGTATATGGGTATAGCCCCCCGGCTTGTATCCGGTGTATGGGTTGGAGGCGAAGAGCGAAGCATAAATTTTCGTGGCATCCGGCTGGGACAGGGAGCAAGTATGGCACTTCCCATCTGGGCACTCTACATGGAAAAGGTCTATGCCAATCCAAATCTCCCGTACACACAGGAAGATGAGTTTACAGAACCTGATCATCTGAACGTGGAAATTGATTGTGAGAAGTGGAGGAAAGAAAACAGCAGCACCATGCAGTTATAATCCTGCTGTAATGATCATTGCAGGCATTAATCTCTGAACAATGCTTTCATCATACGGGATAAGGAATTCACCTGAATAATTTTTATTTTTCCCGTTTGGGGCAGATCACTGTCAGATACTGAAGGGACAATGATGCGCTGAAACCCAAGTCTGTCAGCTTCGGATATTCGCCGGGCCACCCTGCTTGTGGGTCGCACTTCGCCACTGAGGCCAACTTCTCCGCACAGAACAGTTCCTGCAGGTACGGGAATATCCTGATCAGAAGACAAAATGGCCGCCATCAATGGCAAATCCATACCCGGGTCAATTAAACGAAGTCCGCCCACAATATTCACAAACACATCTTTTTGGTTGAGCCTGAAGCCGGCACGTTTTTCAAGCACTGCGAGCAGCATATTTAATCTCCGGATATCAAATCCGGTGGAGGTACGTTGGGGATTGCCGTAAACAGCACTGCTCACCAGTGCCTGCAGCTCAATCAACATAGGCCGCATCCCTTCAATGGTGGCAGCATAGGCAACACCACTGAGTTGATCTGTCTTATGTGTAAGAAACATTTCTGACGGATTTGACACCTCCTGCAAACCATTGCGTTTCATTTCAAACACACCAATTTCCTGGGTGCTGCCAAATCGGTTTTTTCTTGCCCGAAGGATTCTGTAAAAATTGTTCTGATCTCCTTCGAACTGCATCACCAGATCAACCATGTGTTCCAGCACCATGGGGCCGGCAATATTTCCTGATTTTGTAATATGTCCGATCAGAATAAAAGAGACCTGATGTTTCTTGGCAAAGCGGATAATTCTTGCAGCAGACTCCCGAATCTGAGAAATGCTACCGGCAACCGAGTCTACATCATCGCAAAAACTTGTCTGGATTGAATCGACGACCACCAGCTTTGCACCAGTTTCTTTTACATGGCTAAGATACTTGTCAACATCTGTTTCATCAGTAAACAAACAATGAGAATGAGCATCACCTGTACGTTCTGCCCTCAATTTTACCTGTTGCAGGCTCTCTTCACCTGCACAATACAGTGTTTTTTCATTCCTGATATCCAGCAAAAGCTGCAAAAGCAAAGTGGATTTACCCACACCGGGCTCTCCGGCCATGAGTGCCACTGTACCCGGCACCAGACCACCTCCCAGCACACGGTTAAATTCGTTGAAGCCAAAAGGCATACGTTCTGCAGATGATACATTGATATCCTGCAGGCTGTGGACTTTGCTGATATGCTTTTCATCATCCGTGGTATGGCGGGATGAAGCAGATTTTTGTACAGTAAATTCTTTAAAACTGTTCCAGCTTTGGCAGGCAGGGCACTGCCCTATCCATTTGGCAGACTCATAACCACATTCAGAACATACAAAGGCTTTGCGTGGTTTTGCCATAATTTACATGCTGGTAAATTCGCGTCGGAGGTAAGAACCTTCAACAGCTTCATCAAGAAACATGTATCTGGTCAGAACCAATACATCATCATCAATTCTGTCCACACGGAAAAAACCATTGGTGGCCATCATCGGCCCATTTCCTGTGGATTCCTGTATCTTGATGTAAGCATAGGTCATTTCATCATCTATGACATAATAGGCAGTATCCACCCGTGTGCCGCCTTCTGACATTTTTACAAGTGTACCGCCGGACTGAAAGTCCCAGATTTCTTCATAGGTATCTTCTGCCATCATGGTTTCCAGCAGCCATGTACCTTCGATGTTGTTTTCGACTTTTTTGGCACATCCCCCGAACAAAAGAGAAATGCCCGCAATGACTATGATCAGAAGAGTTAATCGTTTCAGCATAATTGACATTTTTGGTAAAAGGCAAATATAACAAAAATTACTTATAAAAGGTTTTCAATAATACCTGAAGATGAGTAGCCTTCAAGAAAATCGATGGTTTTTACTTCGCCACCTGCCTTAATTACTGTATTATGGCCAACGATTTTTTCGATATCATAATCCCCGCCTTTAACCAGCACATCCGGCACAACTTTTTCTATCAGGACAGCAGGAGTATCCTCCTCGAACAGCACAACAAAATCCACGAATTCCATTGCGGCCATTACCAGGGCTCTTGATTTTTCATCCTGAAGCGGTCTGTTTTTGCCTTTGATTCGCTTCACGGAAGCATCTGAATTGATGGCCACAATAAGATGGGATCCCATATCGGCGGCTTTGGCCAGATACGTGACATGACCCCTGTGGATAATATCAAAACAGCCATTTGTAAAGACGAGTTTGTTGATTCCCGGCCGAACTTCATGCAGCCATTGATCAAAAATACCCGGGGTCAAGATTTTATTTTCAATAGCCTGCTGATGCATTCTTATTCAATTGAATTATCAGTGGGATCGGGGAATATAAATTCCGGTTTGAAGGTTTTTGCTTCTTCAAAATCCATGCTGGCATAGGAGATAATGATCACCACATCGCCAACAGTTGCCTTACGTGCTGCAGGGCCATTCAGGGCAATAACACCTGAGCCGCGTTCGCCTTTGATAACATAAGTTTCAAGTCGCTCACCATTGTTGATGTTCACCACCTGCACTTTTTCATTTTCAATGATATTACATGCATCCATGAGGTTTTCATCAATGGTAATACTGCCCACGTACTGCAGGTTTGCCTCTGTGACAGTAACTTTGTGTATTTTGGATTTGACAACTTCAATAAACATAATCAGTATTTTTGTCGGGACAAAGGTAACAATAAATTTATTTTGTCAATGCGATATTATCGATCAGTCTGACATCCTCACACCATACTGCCACGCAAATTCTGAAAGCATTTCCACCTTGCCAGTTATCGGTGATCTGCATGCTATCTTCATCCACTATTTCAACATATTCGCAGCTCAAAAGTTCATTATCATCAATCTGCCGGATAATTTCGGATTTGAGTTCAGAGGGTGTCAATGCCGGAAAAGTTTCAGAGGTATGTCTCAGCACGCGATATATGACAGGGGCATGTCTTCGACCTTGTTCGGAAAGCCTTTGATTGCGTGAGCTCATCGCCAGTCCGTCAGCCTCTCTGACAATGGGAATTCCGATGACCTCAACATCCAGATTTTCACTTTTGGTCATTTGTCTGATTACCAACAATTGCTGAAAATCCTTTTCCCCGAAATAAGCACGGTCAGGTTTAACCATATTAAATAAGCGATACACAACATCCGCCACGCCATCGAAATGCCCGGGCCGAAAGTAGCCTTCCATGATTCGATCCAGTCCGGCAAGATCAAAACTATTCCGGGATTTGTCAGGATAGATATCCTCTGCATCCGGCATAAAAACAATATCCACTCCTTCAGCTTCCAGGATTTCCAGGTCTTTTTCCGGGGTACGTGGATATTTGGCAAGATCAGATTGATCGTTGAACTGCCTTGGATTGACAAAGACAGAAACCACGCATATGCCATTATCATTTCTGGCCTGCCTAACCAGGCTAACATGTCCGGCATGTAAAGCCCCCATGGTGGGCACAAAGCCAGTGCTTGCATGCAGGCTTTTGAGTTCACTCAGATGCCTGTTCAATTCTGCCGGATGTTTAACAATTATCATGTGTTGATATTTTTGGCAAAGATACCTCTTTCATAGTAAGCGGACAAAAATCAGCCGCAGGGAATTAACGAAAGAGGGGCTCACGAATTGCATATTCATCAAATTTTATTTACTTTTGTAAGATATTAACTATACTTGCGGATTATCATGAAGCAAAAAATACTTTTTGTTACCCAGGAAATCACCCCTTACCTTCCTGAATCAGAAATGTCCCTGATTGGACGGCACTTACCCCAGGGGATTCAGGAAAAAGGAAAAGAAATCAGGACCTTTATGCCAAGATTCGGCTCCATCAATGAGCGAAGAAATCAGTTGCATGAAGTAATCCGGCTTTCCGGAATGAATTTAATCATTGAAGACTATGACCATCCTCTGATCATCAAGGTTGCATCTATTCAATCTGCAAGGATGCAGGTCTATTTTATTGATAACGAGGAGTTTTTCAAAAGAAAGGCTACAGTTAAGGACAAAAACGGAAAAGAATTTGAGGACAATGACAAACGTGCTGTATTTTTCGCACGCGGTGTAATAGAAACAGTAAAGAAGCTGTGCTGGTCTCCTGACCTGGTACATGTACACGGCTGGTTTTCAGCATTTGTTCCACTGTATCTCAAAAAATCATACAAAGATGATCCCTTGTTCAGTGACCTGAAAGTAGTTTACAGCATTTACGAAGAAGGATTTGAGAATGATTTAAGTGAAAGCGTTGTAAATACAGCCATGTTTGAAGGTGTTGAGAAAGACGATCTGAAAAAACTCGCAGAGAAACAGGATTTTGTAACACTCAACAAACTGGCCATCGACAATTCTGATGCTGTGATTTTTGGCAGCAAAAACATACATCCTGAGCTGGCATCATATGTAAAAGAGAAAAATATTCCTGTTCTTGAATACCAGGACCCCGAAAATTACGTTGATGCTTATTCAGACTTTTATAATAAAATATTAGAAGCGGAATAAACTTTATGAAGAAAACATGGATTCTACTCATTATCACACTATCAGTTTTTTTTACTCTCATTTCGTGTGAAGATGAACCCTCAGAAGTCGGTGTCAGTTTACAGCCAGGGTCAGATAAAATCGTTGTAGCCACCGACACCCTTAGTGTAGAAACTCACACCCGCCGTGACAGCAGCATTGCTACAGATGAACGCACAAGCAGTCTGCTTGGCAGTGTCATGGAACCGGATTTTGGAATTACCACAGCAGGTTTTATCACCCAAACCCGACTTTCCTCAACCGATGTGGAGGAAGATGTGGAAATACAGGTTGATTCTCTGGAACTTGTACTGGATTACAGCAATTATTATGGTGACACAAGCAGTAACATCAGTTTCAGCCTGTATCAGATTGTCAATACGGATTTTCATGTTGACAGTGCATATTATTCAGATTATGTGCCGGATGAATCCTCAGGCAATCTGAATCTGCTGGGTGAATATGAAATTGAAGTAAGGCCATCGGACACATTGCTCTACATCACCATCAGTGATGAGGACTTTTTGTCCTTGTTCGAGAATAAAAGTATTTACAACAGCAATGAGGATTTTCTCGATGCTTTTAAAGGTTTCTACCTGAAAGCAGACGATCAGACATCAAATGGCGGATGTATCGCCTATTTTAATCTTATCAGCGATAACAGCCGTTTGATCATGCATTACAATGAGGAAGATACTTACGATTTCCTCATCAATTACAATGCAGTAAGAATTAACCTTTTTGATCATGATTACAGTACAGCAGCCGGTGAATTGCAATCAGCCCTGACAGATACGGATAATGAAGAAATTTCTTTCATTCATTCAGGTGCCGGATTAGCGACAGAACTCAGAATAAAAGATACGGCCAGGCTCAATGAACTCGCAGACAAAGGCATCAACAAGGCTCAGCTTCAGGTAAAGATTCATCCCGATTTTTTTAATGATTACGGCAATCCTGAACAAATGACCATTGTATATGAAAATGATATGGGATTATTTGAGTTCCTTACAGATTACAAAGTGAGCTCCAGTCATTTTGGAGGGGAAATCACCGAATCAGGCGAATACATTTTCAACATTCCGTTTTATTTACAGGATTTGCTGGCAAACGATGGAAGCATACAACTTGACAATTCCTTGTTTATGTTCGGGCTGAATAACAGAACCGACGTAAGCCACTGTGCTATTTACGGAGGAAATCATCCGGACAATCCGTTACAGATACTGATTGTCAACTCAGATTATTGAAAACCAAATTAGAACGACATTATGTGTGGAATTGTAGGATATATAGGCAACAAACAAGCATATCCAATACTGATAAAGGGTCTGAAACGGCTTGAGTATCGCGGTTATGATTCTGCAGGGATCGCTGTAATGAATCACAAAAACAGGGTTTATAAACGCAAAGGCAAAGTTCAGGAACTGGAGCAACTTGTACAGGACAAGGATATTGACGGGAACATTGGTCTTGGTCATACACGCTGGGCTACCCATGGCGAACCCAATGATATCAATGCCCACCCGCATGTCAGCATGAACGGCATATTCACCATCATCCACAATGGCATTATCGAAAACTACACCCGCTTGAAAGAAAAGCTGGAAAACAGAGGCTATACCTTTGCGAGCGAAACCGATACAGAAGTTCTTGCCAACCTGATTGAATATATATATCTCAAAGGGAATATTTCAGCAGAAACAGCCGTGAGGCTTGCACTGAGCAAAGTGGTTGGTGCCTACGGCCTTGTTATTGCCTGCAGGGACGAGAAAGACAAACTGATAGCAGCAAGGAAAGGTTCGCCCCTTGTCATTGGTGTGGGCAATAAAGAATATTTTCTTGCCAGTGATGCCACCCCCATTGTTGAGCACACAAAATCTGTCATCTACCTTCAGGACGACGACATTGCCGTAATCTCCCGCAATGGACTTACCCTCAGAAACCTGGGGAACGTAGAAGACATTAAAAAACCCATTGTCCACAAACTGGAACTGGATGTTGATGAGATTGAAAAGAATGGTTTCGACCATTACATGCTTAAGGAGATACATGAGCAGCCAAAATCAATCAGGGATACATTCCGTGGCCGGATCAATCCAAAAACCCATGAGTTAAAACTCGGTGGGCTCCACTATGTCATGGATGATCTGGTTAAAGCCAAGCGTATCATCATCATAGCCTGTGGCACGAGTTATCATGCCGGCCTTGTTGGTGAATACCTGTTGGAGGAGTTCAGCCGCATCCCTACAGAAGTTGAATATGCCTCAGAATTCAGGTACCGAGACCCCATCATCTATGAAGATGATATAGTTATTGCCATAAGCCAGAGTGGAGAAACCGCCGATACACTGGCAGCCATTGAAAGTGCAAAGGAAAAAGGTGCCACTGTTCTGGGTATATGCAATGTGGTAGGCTCAAGTATCCCTCGCGCTACTATGGGCGGGGTATATACCCATGCCGGACCGGAAATCGGTGTGGCATCAACCAAAGCCTTCACCACCCAGGTAACCGTACTTACCATGATTGCCATGGAAATCGGCCAGAAAAACGGCAAGCTCAGCCAGGCTGAGTACGAGGAACTGATTGAAGAGCTCAGTCTCATACCTGAAAAAATCAGCTCAATATTAACCCAGGATGAATACATCAGGGGAATCAGTGAAATATACAAAAATGCCACCAATGCCCTGTATCTGGGTCGCGGATACCTGTATCCAGTAGCGCTTGAGGGGGCACTGAAGCTGAAAGAAATCTCCTATATCCATGCCGAAGGTTATCCGGCCGCAGAGATGAAACACGGACCCATAGCGCTGATTGATGAAAATATGCCGGTCATCATTGTGGCCACCAAAGACAAATCATACGACAAAATCGTAAGCAACATCCAGGAGGTTAAAGCCAGGAAGGGTATCGTCATAGCAATTGTAAGCAAAGGGGATGACACCATCAGTAAAATGGCCGACCATGTGGTAGAAGTACCTCAGTCAGATTTTGCACTTGCACCCCTGCTGACAGTTATACCGTTACAACTTATCTCATATTACATTGCGGTGATGCGGGGTTGTAATGTTGACCAACCCAGGAATCTTGCAAAATCTGTGACTGTGGAATGATGCTTTGCATACTAAAGTTATGATTTTTTAGTTGTTATAATATTAAGAAAAACACAACTTGAAAAAAACGACAATACATATTAAGCCGGCCATAGTACTGATCATGCTGGTGGTTTTATCATGTTCCACGGAAAAGAACACCTGGCTGACCCGTACGTATCATAATGTTACAGCGCATTACAATGTATATTTCAATGGACGTGAAGCATATCGCAAAGGGATGCAGCGCATTGAAGACCAATACACTTTTGACTTTACGCGCCGGCTGCCGGTTTACCTGATTGGAATAGAAGAAACAGCCCAGTCCTCGGTCTCCGATATGGACAAAGCCATCAAGAAAGCATCAAAAACCATAAAATACCATTCCATTAAGGCAAAGCCTAAACAAAAAGAAGGCAGGCTGAGTGAGAGTGATAAAGAATTCATGGATAAGAATGAATACAACAAATGGGTGGATGATTCTTATCTGTTAATGGGCAAAGCCTATTTTGTGAAAAATGAATTTCTTCCGGCACGACAGAATTTTGAATACATCATCCGTGAATTCCCCAATGAGCCTGTTCGCTTCGAGGCCATGCTAATGCTGGGACGCACTGCCCTTGCTACAGGCAACCTCAAGGGAACCAAAAAATGGATTGACCAGATTGACGGGGATGATGAATTTCCTGAAGACCTTCAGGCAGAATGGGAAATTCTCAATGCAGCCTATTATCTTGAGCTGAACAATCCCGACCGGGCCATACCGCATCTAAAAAATGCCATAGAAGAAAACGACAATAAAAATCAACGCATCCGGCACAGATACATTCTTGCTCAGTTATACAAGGATCAGGGGGAATTCAGAAAAGCTGCTGAAATGTTTGAAACCGTCACCAAAAAAAGTGATGATTATGAGATGGGATTCAATGCCAAAATCAATATGGCAGAGTGTTACGGTAAACTTGGCGGCTCCTATAAAGACATGAAGAAATTGCTGAGTAAAATGATTAAGGACGATAAAAATATTGAATATCTTGATCAGGTATACTATGCCCTGGCAGAAGTAGAGTACAAAAACGGCAACAGAGAAGAAGGGATCGAGAATTACAAATTGTCCAGTGAACACTCCTCAACAAACAACAACCAAAAAGCACTTTCATGCATGCGGCTGGGGGACCTGTATTATGAAGAACCAGACTACAGATTGTCTCAGGCATATTATGATACCTGCATGCTTAATTTGTCTAGCTCACATCCCAGGTACAGTGAAATCAAAGACCTGAGCAGAAACCTGACAGATCTGGTAAATTCCCTGGACATCGTTGAAACACAGGACAGTTTGCAGACTATGGCGAACATGAGTGAAGCTGAAAGAAACAAGATAATTGATAAAGAAATTCAGGCAGTCATTGAAGAGGAAAAAAGGCAGCAGGAAATGGAAAGTCAGCAACAACAGAATTCCATGTTGTTTGATGAACGCCGGGGCAGCAACCGTACCAATGCACCCAGCGGTGGCAAATGGTACTTTTACAATCCGGCAACCTTAAGCCATGGCAGCAATGAGTTCCAGAAAAAATGGGGCAACAGAAAACTCGAAGACCACTGGCGCAGAAGCAATAAATCAAGTATTACCAGCGATGATATGGAAAGTGACACTACCGGCACTGACAGCCTGGCCGGCCCCAAGGTCACAGACAACAAATCCAGAGAATATTATTTGCAGGATGTACCGCTTAATGATTCCCTGATGGAGATATCCAATGAGAAAATCATGGATGCCCTGTTCAGCGCCGGCAATATCTATATGGATAAATTCAAGGATTATGACAGAGCAATCGAAACATTCGGAGAACTCAACAGCCGTTACTCCGAGCATGATTACAAGCTCCTGACTTATTACAGCCTCTACGAGCTGCACGACAGTAAGAATGAAGTTTCTAAAGCGGAAACATTCAAACAAAAAGTCATTGAGAATTTCCCGGAAAGCAATTATGCGAAAATCCTGGAAAACCCGAATTATGTACAGGAACTGCTAGCCAGGGAAGAAAAAGAAAAGCAAGCTTACGAAGCAATGTACAATGCCTACAGAGCCGGAAAGCTCTCACAAGCAAATCAGATGGCTGCAGACTTTTATGAAACCTATCCGGATTCAGAGATAACAGATAAAGTAAAATTCATTGATTTGATGGCAAGTGCACTGAGTATGGAGCAGATTGAACTCAAACAGGAGCTGGCCCTTTATATTCAGAATTATCCGGAATCCCCCCTTTCAAACAGAGCTTCAGATATTTTATCATACCTGGGAGAAAGCGATGTTGACGCACTTCTAGCAGACCTGGAAAGCAGGCCTGAAGTAGAACGAGAAGAAAGCACAGACACAAGCAGAAGTGAAACAGATACCCCGGAAGAAGAAGAAACCATATATGAGCATGCTCCGGATGAGACTCATTATTACATGGTCAGCGCCAACACAAAGAATGTTGATACCAAACAACTGCGGTTTGAAATATCAAATTTCAACATTTTTACTTTCAATATTACCACATTCAGGGTACTGTATTATATGATTGATGAAGAGGAAGAACTTGTTTTTGTACGCAGCTTTAAATCAGAACGACAAGCCGCCAATTACATGAATCTGATCGAGAACAATCAAAATGTTTTTGGCGATCTGAACCCGGAAGACTACGAGCAGTTTATTATTTCTGAAAGCAATTATGATAAGCTTAAAAAAGCCAAAGATGTTGATGAATACCTGGAATTTTACCGCACAAATTATCTGAACGAATAAGCATCCTGCTTGTTTACTATACACATATTAAACCGCATTGTACATGAACAAAATACAGATTCTCTGGACTGATGATGAAATCGACCTGCTAAAACCTCACATCATTTTTCTTGAACATAAAGGCTATCAGGTAGATACAGCGACAAACGGCAAAGATGCCCTAGATAGTGTAAAGAAAAAAAACTATGATTTGATCTTTTTGGATGAAAACATGCCCGGTCTCAGCGGACTGGAAACCCTGGAACAGATCAAAGATATTGACCCGGCTGTCCCTGTGGTGATGATCACCAAAAGTGAAGAAGAAAACATCATGGACCAGGCCATTGGAGCAAGAATCAATGACTACCTGATAAAACCTGTCAATCCAAAACAAATACTTTTATCAATCAAGAAAAACATTGACCACGAGCGCCTGATTTCGGAAAAAACCAGTATGGATTATCAGGTAGAATTCCGGAACCTTGGCATGCGTCTCAACGAACAACTCAATTACCAGGAATGGGTTGATATTTATAAAGAACTCACCGGCTGGGAACTTAAAATCGAAGCATCCGAAGACAGCACCATGGATGAAATTCTCAAAATGCAAAAACAGGAAGCAAGCAACAGCTTTGGGAAATTCATCAGCAGAAATTATGAATCCTGGTTAAAAACAGACAAAGATGACAAACCCCTGATGTCACATCAGCTATTGAAAAAGCAGGTCTTCCCGCTCCTCAAGGAAAACAAAAAGGTGGTTTTCATGCTGATCGACAACCTGAGGTATGACCAGTGGAAAGTAATACAGCCCCTGATTTCACGATTTTACCATGTGAAGTCTGATACCATGTATTGTACCATCCTGCCAACAGCCACTCAATATGCCAGAAATGCCATTTTTAGCGGCCTCATGCCATCTGAAATACATAAGAAATACCCGGACTTGTGGAAAAACGACCACGAAGAAGGAGGGAAAAATCTGCATGAAGAGGAAATGCTGCAAAGCCTGATTCAGCGGTTTTTTGGTAAAGAAAAAACTTCCCATTATGAAAAGGCCTTTGATATCAGTTACTGTACCAAAATCAAGGAAAAACTGCACAGCATACTCCACCACGACCTCAACGCCATTGTGGTCAATTTTGTGGATATGATGTCTCATGCCAGAACGGATATGAAAATGATCCGGGAGCTTACCGGTAATGAATCAGCATACCGCTCACTTACCAAATCATGGTTTCAGTATTCGCCCTTGTTTGATCTGATACAGGAACTTGCTGAACATGACATAGAACTTATACTTACTTCTGATCACGGCAGCATCATGGTTCAGAACCCGGTGAAGGTTATTGGTGACAGGAACACTACCACAAACCTGAGATACAAGCAGGGCAAAAACCTGGATTACAATCCAAAAGAGGTTTTTGAAATCAAAGACCCCCGCAAAGCTTTCCTGCCCAAATCAAACATTAGCTCAACATATATTTTTGCCACCGGTCATGACTATTTTGTATATCCCAACAATTACAAACATTACATGAATATGTACAAGGGAACCTTGCAACATGGTGGCATATCCATGGAGGAAATGCTAGTTCCCCTGATTCACTTAAGCCCAAAACCAGGTTTATGAAAACATATGTTTTACAATCCCCGGAAGATCTGGCTGATGTAGCTGCTGAATTTCTTGAGGATTTCGGGCAGCAACAGCTTTTTGCCTTTTATGCGCCTATGGGTGCGGGAAAAACAACCTTCATTAAGGCATTGTGTGAATACCTCGATGTTGAAGATCTGGTAACCAGTCCCACATTTGCAATTCTGAATGAATATTACACTCCGGATGATATGCTTATTTGCCATTATGATTTCTACAGGATTGAAAAAGAAGAAGAAATCATGAGAACCGGCTTTGATGAGTACCTGGCTTTTGCCGATAAGATATTTATTGAATGGCCGGAAAATGCTCCAGGTGTATTGCCCCGTGAGCGTGTTAATGTATATATTGAAATCAGGGAAGACCACCGCTTACTGAAAGCAGAAGTTGCCGGAAGATGAAACTGCCCCTGAAGATAAACAAATACAACACAATTTTGCAGACTATCTCAGTATTGATCGTATCTGCTCCTCCACCTTGTTTTCAGGCTGGTGATGCAGGACATTGAAACCCAACTCCCCTGCAACCCTTATATTATCAGCATTGTCATCCACAAATAAACTTTCCTCCGGTTTGATGCGTGCATCTGCTGCCATACGCCGGAATATTTCAGGATCAGGTTTCCGCAGTCCCATCTCATGGGAATAATATGCTTTGTCGAAATAGGCACTCAGCCCCTTTTTGTTGAATCTGCGTCTTACCTGTGCATCATACACGCTGTAATGTATGCTGTTGGTGTTGCTGAGCAAAAACAAGGGGTATTGCTTTCTGAGCTGAACCAGCATATCCATGGTTTCCGGTCTGAAATCCAGAATAATTGTACTCCAGGCCTGATCTATCTGTTCATCAGTCCACGCCTCACCAGATATCCGGCGCATTTCCCTGCGGAATTCCGCCTCTGATATCCTGCCGGTTTCCAGGCTGTCAAACAAATCAGCCTGCAGGCTCTGATGATACAAATTGTCAAAATCCGACAAGCCAAGATTTTTAAATGCATGAACAGGGGCATTAAAATCTATGGGCAAAAGTACCTGGCCCAAATCAAAAACAATATTTACAATCTCTGCCATAATTTCTGTTCTCCAAAAGTACAAAACTAAGAAATACCCACAATATTTTGCTTTGCTGCTTTTAATTTGTATCTTAATGCTTTCATTATATGGATGAACCAATTTTAACATACTGGATTGACCTGAACAACTGTATTATAAGGATTGAGGGCGAGTTTAGCAACTTTTCCACAGAGGAAATGCCTTTTTCCTTGTCAAAAGACACATGGCAGGGTTCGAATCTTCTGAGCCTTATTGAAGGAGATGACAGCAAAATGTTTTATGAAGTATTGCTACAGCGGGTAAGAATCCTTCAAAAACCGTATGAATTCACCTACCGCTGCGACAGTCCCGGCATTGCCAGATTTATGCGAATGCGTCTTTCGCCGGAATCCGGAAATCTGGTTCGTTTTGAAAATTTTCTCGAAAATGAAAGCAATTCACTTCCCCGGATACGATTTTATCAGGGTGATGTACATTCTACAAAGCGATGCTCAATCTGTAACCGCTTGAAATCCGGTCATCAATGGGTGGATCTGATGGATGAAAACATTTTCTACAAAGACACGCTTACATCCTGGGCAGTGGATTACACCATTTGTCCTGACTGTATGAATAAACTTCCTCTGACAAGAAAAATCTACTGATAGCCGGATATCCGGAACTTAGAATTTCACACTGAGAACCAGATCAATATAATCTCCACGGAAATCCAGGAAATCCTGAACCAAATCACCGTCAAAAACATCAGCATCATCTTCTTCTTCACTATCTATCAGCATGTAATAGGCCAGCTCCGGTGTATATTGTACAGACATGATAACATTATCCGAGAGCAGTAAATCAACACCCAGACTAAAATCCACTCCCAACTTCAGCATATCAGCCCTGTACCAACCAAGCATATTGAGTTCCACGGGACGGTTGATTCCTTCTACAGGATAATTCTCATAAGATTCTTCGTAATGGTAATAGGTTTTCCCAAAATGGTGGTATCCACCCATTAAACCAAGGCCATAATAAAACCGGAACCCTTCCATAGGCATTACACGTTCATATCCTACCCGCAGGTCAACTGTGTACACATTATTGTTATACTGTCTCATAATGATACTTGTATCGCCAACCATCACAAGGTCAAGCCGGTCGTCTACCGAATGAAAATTAATGTAATTGGCACTTACCCGCATACTGGATTTTTCCCAGTGGTGTTTGTACTGAAAAAATATCTTTGATGATGGCATGATGCCACCACCAATCATTCCAAAAGCAGGATAAACATTGAGTCCGACAAGTGAGCCCTGCCAGATACTGTCAGACTGGGTTGTATCATTGCTTTCAGCAAGGGCCTTTTCTTCTGCATCCTGGGCCAGGCCAATCATTCCAAAGAATGTTAACAAGACGAGTAATATTCCGGTACGTTTCATAATGATAGGGATTTTTCCATAAAGATAACAATAAGATTTGATTGTTCAAAAAACACTTTCTTTGTGCGATACCGGCAAGTGTGTTCATCAAACACCCTGCGACCATGCATCACCACGGAAAAGCACTTACAATGCCTTCCATCATTATTAACGGGAAATTTCCTGAATTGGTATGCCGGTGACCGAAGCGGGAAAAGGAATGTTCATCATTTTACACAGACTGGGCACAAGATCAGTGATGTTCACCGGTTTTGTGATTTCGGTTTTTCGTACTTTCCAGCCATAGAAAACCAGGGGAACATGTGTATCATAGTTATAGCAGGAATTGTGGTCGGCAGCATAGCTGACATCTTTTATCCAGCCCGGTTTCAAAGCAATCAGCAAATCACCGCTGCGCTTCTGATGATAGGAATTCTGCATTTTTTCAAAAATACCTGATGTATAATCCGTAGTCACAAGATTGTTGGCCGTCAACACTGCGGCAATACCATCGTAGGACAAAATAAATCCGGAAATTTTATCCTGCACTTCTGCAAGATCAAGCCCGGCATCCTCAATGAGTGTCCGGTTGAGATAAATCTGCTGATTTTTGTAATCCCGTATCCAGTCACCTTCACCGTACAGTACATTCAGATAAGAATCCAGTAAGGCCATTACATAATGGTGATTAAATCTGCCACCCGGCAATTTTTCCGACTTACGATAATCCGGATTGCTGCCAAATCCACTCGGGGAAGTAAGGAAGAACAAGGTATTATTTTTACCCACATTGTCTTCAATCACACTTATCAGATGGGCAATTTCCCTGTCGGTACGCAGCAACAAATCCTGCATTTCCTTGGAGTCAGGTCCGAAATATTTTCCGATATTTTCTCCCACATGATAATTTACCATCAAAACATCCGGGGTCTCATCTGCACCCAGTTCCTCATTGAATAAGGCTGCCACAGCAAAATCGGTGGTCATCGTATTTCCCTCAGGAATCATTTTGATGAATTTGTTTCCGGTGAAACGGGTTTTTATTTCCTCGTATTCATAAGGAAATGTTGTAAACTCGCCATCAAAACCATATTCAAAACTACTGGTATCCGGCAATGAATGTTTGTAAAACTTCAGACTGTCCAGGGGTTCCCAGCTTCGTTCGAAATACGCATCGGGATAATCATTTTTATTGAATTTATTCACCCATGCCGGTAAGTCATCCATATAATAATTGCTGCTAACGAAATCCCCGGACAACTCATCAAGCCAGTAAGCCGCATCAGCTTTAAAACCTCCATTGAGCACAGCAGCTGTGGCATCCAGAGACACACTCACTACCTTGCTTTCATTCCTGAAATACATTTTCATGGCATCACTGAAGGTGCTGGACATCAGTTGATCAGGGGAACAGGCATTGTCACGATTCAAGGTGCCCACAGGCTGATAATCTGCATTTTGCACAGCATGTATCCCTTCCTCACTAAGGGTTTTGTACCAGTAATCTGCTACCACACCATGCCATGATGGTTCACTACCGGTGACAATGCTGGCATAACCGGGGGCACGCTGTGTAAACATATAATCATATCGGGCATTGGAACAATTGGCTCCCGTATTTATCAGCTTTTTCAAACCCTGCTCACCAAGCAAATCCCGGTTTTTGTATACCGCATCATAGCGCAATCCGTCAACCACAATCCCCACAACCAGCCTGGGCCTGTCAGAGGGTAAATTGTAATTCTGACTCATCCCCTCCACTGCCACAAGCACAGCAAATATCAACAACAATCGTTTTATCATTTCCTACATATTTTTTGCAAAAATAAACAATACAAATACACAAAGCACAACACTGATCAGCACATTTAAACCGGCCATGAAATATTGTTGTTGCCGCATCATTTCAAATACTTCAAAACTAAAGGTGGAAAATGTACTGAAGCCACCACAAAAACCAACGATCAACAAGGCATATAAATTATCCGTAATGCTGTGCGAACGGCTAAAATAATACACAACTGCTGCCAAAACCAACACACTCAGCAAGTTTGCAACTATCGTAGCTACCGGATTTATGCTGCCATTGCCGGTAATCAAACGCGACACCCCGTAGCGTGAAACACTGCCCAGTCCGCCGCCCAAAAATATGTATATCACCTGCATAAACAGAATTTTGCACAAAAATAGGAAATATTTCCTGCTTTCCTGCCACCGGAAAAGTTATATTACTTGCTATCAGATATTTGATATTTGTGATTTGTGATTTGTAATTTGTGATTTCATAAGTGGGGCGTGCCCCGCCAGCTGGCGGGTCGGGCTATCCGCTTGTATCTTTGAGCGTTGAATGATGACGCTCAAAGGATACCGCTTCTATCCCTCACGCGGGCATCATCACTGCAAAGTAAATTTTTCTTACACATAAAAACGGCATATACCTCCTCCGCATCAAACAAAACGGACAAAGCCGGGAGCAGAAGCTGCTTATCCGGAAAAGACCATAAGCTTGAATTCATGAACCATAAACATCCGCTGAAACGGGGTGGTAAACCCGAAAACATCGCTTCTATAGCCGTGTTTCTCTTATCCGACAAGGCCGGATGGATTTCAGGCAAGGTGATGCAGGTTGATGATGGTATCAGCAGCATAAGGAAATAAAAAA
>JBKGYK010000016.1:0-47930 GCA_046546095.1 Bacteroidales bacterium | reverse complement strand
AATTATTTGACATTAGTTCAGAAAATAAATTAGCCAGTATTAATTTAAAATCATTCTTTGTTGACTCTGAGATAGAGGCTTTGAAAGAATCAGAATTTGATGCTTATGAGGAATATATGCCTGAATATTCTAATATGCTTTACAATCATAAAAATAATAACCTATATAGAATAGTAAAGCTCCCTTTAAATGATTCTTTATCACCAATATTCTTTAGCTTTCCACTCCACTCTGTTATTGAATATAGTTTTGATGAGGAGTCACAAAAGGAAGCAATATTGCCATTTGGTTTTGGGAAACCTATTGTCGCATTTAAGAATGGATTTTTAGCTTACAATCAATACGTTTCGCAAATGCAGAACACAAGAAGTTTTTCATATTTTGAGTTTAATGATAAAAGGAGCATTGATAAAAACCCGGAAAATTTACTGAGGGAAATTTATGCACAGAATAATCCTGGAGCAAATGAAACAGGCTGGAACAGTTATTTTGAAGACCTTCGTATTGATAGTGATACTGTGGTTTCAGTGAATTTGAATTGTATTTGTCCTTCTTGTAAAAGAAAACTGGGTGTAGCTTTATCAAATGGAATAACAAATGAAACATTGCCTGTAATTTTAGTGGCAAACAATGAAAATTACATTCAAAATTTTATTACAAAGTACAATCTAAATAAGGATGATTTATTAATTGACAACTCAAATAACCAGGCATTTTATATAAAACAATATGTTAACCCTATTGTAATAATAAATAAGGGAGATAGAATGGTTGAAGAAACCATTAATCCTGGGAGAATGAGTTATTTAATTGATTCAATTCTGAATAATGTAGAGTAAACATCAAAAAAAGTGTATAACAAAGATAATCACATATACCCTGCCGGCCGGCAGATGACACAAACAAAAATGGCTGACTCTTTCCCGGGCCAGCCATTTTTATCTATGGTGATTTGGTTTATCGTATCAGGTTGACCATGCCACTTTCTGTGACATCTTCACCGTTTTCATTTGTCCCTGTAACGATGTAAACGTAGGCGCCTTCGGAGCATTCTTCTCCGCTGCCCTGAACTGTGCCATCCCAGCCCTGATAATAATCGTTGCTGATGAAAACAGTCTGGTTCAGGCGGTTCATGATGCGCAGTTCATAATTATCCAGTGGTTTTCCCCGGATGTAAAAGACATCGTTTCTGCCATCATTGTTTGGCGTAAACGAATTCGGGATGTAGAAATTGGGTTCGTTAACGTTGATGGTAACCGAATCCTGATTCTCACATCCGTGAACATCGTTACCCACAACGGTATAAGTGATTGTATCATCGGGTGAAACCTCGGGTCTGGCAATATAAGGATTGCTCATGGCAACCACAGGTGACCATTCGTAGTTTACACCGCCGGTAGCGTTGAGATTTGTCTTTTCACCGCGCGCAATGGTTTGATCCATGCCTGCATCGATGTCGGGCAGGGGATGCACAGTGACTTTAACTTCATCGCTTACCGTATCGCATCCTGCATAAGAAACATCCAGGCGGTAAGTTGTGGTTTCCGACGGACTGACAAGCGGATTGGAAATGTCCGGCTGATCTATTCCGTTGGTAGGTGACCAGTTGTATATCTGACCTTCGATATGGCCGGTTCCAATCTGCACAGAATCATAAGCACAAATGCTCACATCCGGTCCGGCTTTTGCAATGGCCGGTGGCAGCATGGTAACACTTACCGAGTCAGTATTGGTACATCCTGTATTTGCATCAGTGATTGTCAGGTGATACGTGGTAAATTCAGCCTGAGGTGATGCGATTGGTTGGGCAGCAGAAGCATCATCCAGTGTTGTAGCAGGTAACCAGTTGTAATTGTGGTCTGCCACCTCAGGGATACCAAGCTGCACGCTTCTGTTTGCACAGATGATGGTGTCGATGCCGGCATCGGCTGTGGGGAGCGGATGCATATCGATTGTCTCAACAATGGAATGTGAACACTCATTGTTTGACACCGTCAGGCATATGGTTTGTTCACCACCTTGTGAAAACTCTACACCGGTTGGATTCTCAGCCTGAGAACCGTTGGGTGTACTGTACCTGCCAAAATTCCAGCGATAGCTGTATTGCTGACCGGTACTGCCTTCGTTTACAAAGGAAACGGTTTCACCCGGGCACAAGGGTGCTGTGGATGAGAAAGCAGCTTCCGGTGTTTCATGAATGGTCACCGTCTCGCTGATTTCATCCTGACAACCTGTGGTGTTATTGGTTACCGTCAGGCTTATCTCCTGGGTTCCGGCTTCTGTATACACCACGGTCGGTTCAGCATCTGTGGATGTGGGTGTGGATGCCTCTGCACCGAAGTCCCACGCGTAACTGACATCCACGCTGTCGCTCATGTTGTGCATCTGCAACGGCTGTCCGTTACATTGCGGTGCATTGGCGGTGAAGTCAGCAACCGGACTTTCAGGAATATTGATGGTCTGTGTTATTGTCCTTGTGCAGTTGGCTGAGCTGATTGTCAGACTAACATCTTTGTCACCAGAGCTGTTATAGACTACCCCTGTGGGATTTTCTGCATTGGAGCCAGATGGTGAAGCACCTTCCCCGAAATCCCATGTATAAGAATATTCCGCACCTGAGCTGCCGGTATTGGTGAAATCAACACCTGAGTCCACACATTCCGGAGCAGATGAAAAGAAGGATGCTTCCGGACGTGGCAGAATGTTGATGCTTTTTTCCACGTAATTGTAGCAGCCACTTCCCGGATTAACAGCAGTCAGTCTTACGATTTTGCTACCGGATGAATCATAGGTAACAACCGGTTCGGCTGCAGAGGATGTCTCGGGAGTAGCATCGGTGCCAAAGTCCCAGGCATAGTTTAATGCAGTATCATAATCAGCTATGCTAAAGGAAAGCTCGTTGGTTTCACATACCGGAGCTGTAGAAGAAAAATCTACCACAGGAGCCGGTGAGCTTTCAATCACCAGTGTTTCGGTCTGGCTTGAGCTACAGTTTGGTGTGCTTACCGTCAGTGTGATGGTTTTGTTGCCATCGCTGCTGTAAGTTATGCCGCTTGGGTTTTCGGCGGTTGAACCGGATGGTGATGCATCGGTACCAAAATCCCAGTTGTAACTGAATTCCTGACCTGTAGAGCCTGTGTTGGTAAAATCAATTTGCGTACCGTTGCATACTGAATCGGTAAAATCAAATGATGCAAGCGGAGTAGGGTAGATGTTGACCGTTTGCGTTTCCTGATTCCAGCATCCGCTGCCGGCATCCGTTACGGTGAGTTCTATGCTCTGAGTTCCGTTGGAGCTGAACGCAATGCCTGTTGGATTGGCTGCGGTGCTGCTGCCTGGTGTGGCATCAGCGCCAAAGTCCCAGTTGAAATCCAGGCCTGTCGGGTCCCCGTCAAAACTAAAATCCACAGCTTCACCGTTGCACTTAGGAGCCGTGCTGCTAAAGCTGACATCCGGTGCCGGTGAGTTTTCAACCGTCAGGTTTTGTGTTGCCGTTGAGCTGCAGGCATTGTTGGAGACAGTCAGCGTGATGCTCTGTGTACCACTGTCGTCAAAGCTGATGTTTTGTGGATTTTCAGCACTTGAGCTGGTCGAGGATGCATCCGAACCGAAATCCCAGGCGTAGGTAAGTCCGTCACCTGTGCTGCCGGTATTCGTGAAGTCGGTAGCTGTCCCCAGGCACAGGTTGTCTGTGAAACTGAAAGATGCAACCGGCTGTGGCAGAATCTGGAAATCCTGGCTTATCGTACTCTGGCATCCGCTGACATCGTCGGTAACTGTAAGTGTTGCCGTTTTTGTTCCGGCAGTAGCAAAGCTGATACCTGTGGGATTTTCAGATGTGCTGGTAGCAGGCGTAGCATCCGGAGCAAATGTCCAGTTGAAGGTTACACCACCGGAATCGCCTGTATTGACAAAGTCAATGGTTTCGCCTTCGCAAACCGGTGCGTTATGGCTAAACGCGGCTTCCGGTCCTGGCAGGATGGTAATGGTATCGTACACAATCCGTGAACAATGATCGTTGTACACGATGTGCTGAATGGGTTTTTCGCCCGGTGTATTGAATACGATTTCCGGATTTTCAGTATAAGCTTCCTGCGGATCAGCATCGGTTGGGAATATCCACTCATGTGAAAAGCCGGAACCGCTGGAACCGGTATTGGTAAATTGCACCGGGGATCCGGGGCAAACATTATTGGTGAAAGTGAAATCTGCATCCGGGCGGTCATAAATGTTGACATATTTTGTGACCGAAGCTGAATCCTCACCACAGTTGATGATGATTTGCAGATCAACCTGTTTCAGGCCCGGTGTTGACCAGTTTACAGATGGATTTTCCTGGTTGGATGTAGACTGAGAGGCACTGCCATGGAATGTCCATTCGTAGGCCACACCTGTTCCGCTGGGACCGCCGTTTAAAAACTGCACATCTTCTCCGGTACAGGCAGGAGCATCATGTACATAATCAGCAATCAGTGTATCAACATCGGCACCAAAACTATTGGCTTCCAGGAATACACCTGAATCGTATGCAGCATCCAGTGCATCGGCAACCACAAGTTTGATGTGGTATTCAGCACACGGCACAACAACGGCTTCAGCGGTAAAAACATCCGTTAATCCATCGTATTCTACATTGCTTCCCCCGATATTGTCCACATAATATTCAGAATTGCTGTTTTCTTCGGGACAGGTGCTGTTGGAGTCGCCATTGTTTACTGTCGCGATAGCAACTTCTGTATTTGTGCCAGGCACGAGGGCAATGTTGTGATTTGTATAGTTTCCGCCTGCAGGATTTGGTCCTGTCAGTAGAAATGCAAACGCATCGTTAAAATCACAAACATATTCGCGGTATTCTTCTGATGCAAAAAGGTAGTTGAAGCGTACGGTATCCGCCGGGGATTTGAAATCAAATTCAATCACGGCAGCATCGTAGGTATCTGTACCACCAAGGATGTTTGTAATGTCTGCGTCGCCCGGTTCACCGTTGTTGGTGGATGTGCTCCCTGAATTGTTGGGACCGGTAGCATCGAAAATGTCTCCGGTTGACATGATGATGCCGGCATCCATTGGTACTTCAGGTATTCCTCCGGGGAGGGTTGAAAACGACCCGATGGCCTGATCGGCTCCGGTCGAGCTGATGTTATACACCTGTACACCGTCACCAAGCAAAACCTGCTGTACCAGCTCCTCATCAGTCAGCGCATCCTGTATGGTTAGCTGCGCTTTGACAGGCAGGAAGCTTATCATGCTGATGGGCAATAGTATTATTAAATATCTGATAAAGTTCATATGCAATGGGTTTTAAAACATTTTACGACTATTGGCATCTGAATTGAAATAATACGACAGGCTTATTTCATGTGTATTTGCACCTGTTGCCAGATTACTGATTCCACCGGAAGGTAGATCATAGCTGTATCCCAGGTATATGTGGGCGTATTCAAAGCCAACGACAAAAGCAAGACTGTTCTGGGCTCTGTACCATGCGCCGATGCGTGCTTTAAAATCATCATTGATATCGTAATCAGCATACATACCACTGGCAAGCTCGTAAATGCCATTTTGGGATGTTCCTATCAGGTTGGGAGTGAAGCTCAGCTGACTTCCTTCAGGCATGATTTTTATCCCTGCCTGGCTGGAATATTTGGGAAAAAGGCTTCCATCATCCTCCAGCAGGCTTTCATTTGGTGAATTGACATGGAAAGCTGAAAATCCCGCATATGCATTGATGTTTGATTCTCCATCGGGCTGATAAAACCACATCAGGCCAAAACCGGCATCAATATAAGTTGCCGATTCGTTCATCACGGTTTCGCTCGTCTGGTTGCTGGCAGAATAGTTGCCAACTTCATACTGGTCATCAAAAGTAAGTCCTTCAGAATCCAGGTATTTCTGGTTGAAACCTCCGTAAATTGAGCTAGTAAAGAAGTGACCGCTTTCGCTGAGTCTAAGGTTGTAAGCAACAGCCAGCATACCTTCGATGTGGCTGAAAGCACCTGCCATATCGTTCATGGCAAAAACACCCACGCTAAGATTATTACCATTGCCTTGTTTGTAAACCGGAGACATAAACGTGAAAGCTGCGGTTGAGTAGCCATCATCTATGCCAGTCCATTGTGAACGGTAATTGAGTTTGAAGTTAATGTTGTCATCTGCGCCCATGGTGGCCGGATTGACCTTGAGTGGTGCAGAATAGGGCTGAGAAAAGCGTACATCCTGTGCCAGAGCTCCCCAGCTGATCAAAAGTCCTAATATGATAAATGATATCTTTTTCATAATCTTTATTTTTTTCTGGTTAATACCTGTTGATTTTTTTTATCTGATAAGGTTAATCATTCCTGAATCATTGAATTTTTCTCCATCGCTGAACTCGCCTTTGGTCTGATATACATAGGCTCCTGCAGGTACTTGCTTGTCAGTGCCCTGTACGGTGCCATCCCATCCTTCGTGAGGATTTTTGGAATGATACAGCAGACTGCCGTTTCTGTCAAATATATTGAGTTCGAAATCCACAGTTCCTTTGCCACGTACGTAGAAAACATCGTTTCTGCTGTCGTTGTTGGGCGTAAAGGCTGAAGGGATGTACAGTCCGGGTATTCTTACCAGTACCATAACATCATCGCTGTTAACACAACCGTAAACGTCAGTACCTGTAAGGGTATATGTTGTAGTGCTGTCAGGAGTCGCGGTTGGATTGTATATCCATGAATTGTCCAGAGACATGGCCGGAGTCCATTCGTATTGTACTCCACCCGTGGCAACAAGCTGTGCAGATTCGCCCTGAGCGATTTCTACAGTATCTTCGCTGTTTTCACCGCTGGCCTGAATGTCAGGCAGGGGATGTACAATGACCCGGACATCATCATTTATGGTATCGCATCCTTCATAAAATGTGTGCACGGTGTATGTTACCGTTTCTTCAGGTGTGACAAATGGATTCGGACGTTCGCTTTCTGTCATTCCGTCAACAGGTGTCCAGAAATAGGACTGACCTTCAATCAATGCAGTACCGATCTGAATCTCATCGCCATAGCAAATTTCCACATCTGATCCGGCATCGGCAATGGCAGGTGGCAACATGGTAAGGCTGATGGTATCCATGGCTGTACAGCCTGTGGCGCCATCGGTAACCAGCAGTTTGTAATTGGTGATTTGTGCCTCGGGACTTGCAACCGGCTGGGCAATGTTTGCCTGATCGAGGGTTGCAGTGGGATGCCACTGATAGGTATACCCGCTGATTTCCGGAGTTCCTATCTGTACGCTGGCATCGGCACATATGGTTGTGTCCAGTCCAGCGTTTACTTCGGGATAATCGTGGATATCAATAGTGTCTGTGTAGCTGTTGGAACATTTGCCATCAGTAATGTTTAAGGTGATGGATTTTGTACCGCCGGCAGAATACATTATCCCGGTAGGATTCTCTGCTGTTGAATTGTCAGGATTGGCATTTTCGCCAAAGTCCCAGCTATAGTTCCATTTGCTGCCGCTGCTTCCGGTGTTCTGGAAGTTAACGCCTTCGTTGCCACATACCGGAGCGTTGCTGGTAAAGCTTACTTCCGGTGTCTGATTAATGGTGATGGTGTGCATGGAAGTGTCGGTGCAAGCTGTGTTAGTGTTTGTTGTCACAAGCTGTATCTCTTTCGTCCCTTCGATATCATAAACAATGCCTTCGGGATCTTCATCGGTAGAAGCAGCCGGTGCAGCATTTTCTCCAAACGTCCATTCATAGCTGACATCCACTGAATCTCCTGTGTTGGTGAAATCAACCGGTAGACCGGTACACTGTGGAGCTGTACTTGAGAAATTCGCTGTAGGCGTTTCAAGAACCGTGAGGCTGCCGGTTGCTGTGTTGGAACAATTTCCATTGCTGATGGTAAAACTGATTTCTTTGGTTCCACTGCTCATGTAGTGTACACCGCTTGGGTTTTCAGCATTGGCTGTTGCCGGTACGGCATCTGCTCCAAAATCCCAGGCATAGTTCCAGTCTTCACCGGTGCTGCCTGTATTGGTAAAATCAAAGCTTTCGCTCATACAGAGGTTGTCACTGTTGGTGAAACTGACATCCGGAGTCTGATGGATGGTGATGCTTTTTACCTTAGTATTGGTGCATCCTGTGGTATTGTTTGTGGTAACCAGTTCAATTTCTTTTGTTCCTGATGAGCTGTAAACAATGCCGGCAGGATTTTCTGATGTACTGGTCGCAGGTGTTGCATCAGCACCAAAATTCCATGCCCAGGAAACGTCTGTGTCACTGCCTGTGTTGGTAAAATCAACGGTAAGGCCGGTACATTCAGGTGCTGTGCTTGTGAAATCCGCCGTTGGGGTTTCAAAAACCTCTACGGTCTGGCTGGCAGCATTGGAACAATTGGCATCGCTGATGGTCAGTTGTACTGTTTTGATCCCGCTGCTGCTGTAATGTATGCCTTCGGGGTTTTCAGCGCTGGCACCTTCGGGCATGGCATCTTCACCAAAGTCCCATGTGAAAGTCCAGTCGCCACCGGTGCTTCCTGTGTTGGTGAAATCAAAAGCTTCACTAAGGCAGGCATCACCGGATGTGTTGAAGCTGACAGCCGGGCTTTGATTGATGGTTATGGTTTTCTGAATTTCATCTGTGCAACCGGTTGTTGTGTTGGTAACCAGTAGTGTTATTGTTTTGGTGCCTGCTGAGCTGTATACCACGTCTGTGGGATTTTCTGCGGTACTTGTTGCCGGAGTAGCATCTGTACCAAAATCCCAGTCAAAACTCATGTTTGTAGATGAACCTGTATTTGTGAAATCCACGCCGAGTCCGGTACATTCTGGTGCTGTACTGGTAAAATCAGCGGTGGGGGTTTCATATACATCAACGCTCTGTGTGAGAGAGTTGCTGCAATAAGCATCGCTGATGGTCAGGCTGATATCTTTCGTGCCCGGAGTGTTGTATGTAATGCCTGTCGGGTTTTCTGAAGTGGATGTCTGAGGATCTGCAGCCGCTCCGAAATCCCATGCATAACTCCAGTTTGTTCCTGTAGTGCCGGTATTGGTAAAGTCAAATGTTCCGTCCAGGCAGTCGTCACCAGAATCCGTAAACGTTACCGCAGGTGTTTCCCGGATCAGGATATCCTCTGTCATGGATGCAGAACAACCTGATGTTGTATTCGTAATGGTAAGTGTAACCTGTTTTGATCCGTGGGTTGCATAGCTTACGTCTGTAGGATTTTCTGCTGTGGAAGTTGCAGGTGTTGCACCTGAACCAAAATCCCATGAAAAAGTGCAGTCAGTTGATGAACCCAGGTTGGTGAAATCCACACCAAGGCCTGTGCATTCTGGTGCACTGCTGGCAAAATCTACATCCGGTGTTGCACCGACATCAATGTTCATTGTTGCGGATTCAGTGCAATTTCCATTGCTCACAACCAGAGATACGGTTTTGGTTCCGTCGCTGGTGTAATAAACCCCTTGTGGATTTTCAGCATTGGATGTTGACGGAACAGCATCCGTACCAAAATCCCAGGTGTAAGTCCATTCACTGCCTGTGCTGCCTGTGTTGGTAAAATCAAGGCTTTCGTTTACACAAACATTCATGCTGCCGGCAGTAAATGAGGCCGTCGGATTTTCGTAGATATCTATGCCTTTGTTTTTGTATGACACACAGCCGGTAACCACATCGGTCACTGTCAGGGAAACCTGTTTTAAACCTGCCAGTGAATAGGTGACCGGCCCGGGGGTTTCGCCTGTTGCGGTGGCCGGTGTTGCATCCGCTCCAAAATCCCACTCATAGGTGCAATCGGAGCTGGCATAACCGCTGTTAACAAATTCCACCTGTTCACCTGTACATGCAGGTGCTGATGATGTGAAGTCGGCCTGTACGCTGTCACAATAATGTGGTGCTTGTGCAAAGACCAGACTACCCCACATACTCATAAGAAAGAGTAGTTTAATTTTTTTCATGCTATTTATCTTTTTGGTTAAATTTTCTATCATGCATTCATTTGAGAATTCAATAATATCAACACCATTAAAGATACGTTTTCACAACAAAAGGTTGGATCAAGATATTAATTATATAGAATATGTTTTATATTGATGCAAATGAATGTGAGTAGGTATATAAAGTGCGAATAATTTCTAAGAAAATGTGATCTGAAGATCAGAATTCATAAGTATCGGGGAGGAAATTTCTGTCAGAAAGCCTGATTATTTACTATGGAACTCTGCCGGACATGACAATATCACTTAATTTTTGTTATTTTGTAAAAAAAAGGCAGCTCATGAAACAAAAAAGTATCAGTCTCACCAGTATTTTTGTGCTTGTTGTGTTATCTGCAGGAGCTCAATGGCTGAATCCACCTGATGAGGCAAAATATATTGAGAAAGAGGATGGTTTTTATGAGCAGGTAATACTGCAGGATTCCGGTGAAGCAGATAAAACCTTGCCACAGGTGCTGACCTGTGAATTTGACGACGAATATCCGACAAATATCATCGATTATGAAAGTGTCTGGCATCTAATGCCAATATCTCAAGGGAATGCCGGTACCTGCTGGAGTTTTGCAGCAACTTCATTTTTTGAATCGGAAATATTCCGTTTAAACAATGAGGAAATTGATTTATCGGAAATGTTTTTTGTGTATTGGGATTATGTTGACAGGGCAGAACACTTTGTGAAAACCAGAGGTGAAACTTATATCGCCCAGGGAAGCGAAGCCAATGCACTGAAAAGAATTATGCCTGTGTATGGTTGTATGCCTGAATCTGCTTATCCGGGCAAAACCGAATCCGGAGAATACCATACACATGCGGATATGTTTCAGGCACTGGATAATTATCTTTCATCCGTGGCAGAAAAAAATCAGTGGAATGTTTCTGAAGTTCGGGATGATGTCAGGGCCATTTTGGACAGTTATATGGGAGAAATGCCGGAAGAGTTTTTGTATAAGGGAGAATCCTATACACCGATGAGCTTTTATGAAGCTATGCCTTTTAAAGCCGGAGATATGGTGAGTTTTATGTCTACCATGTCGGTACCCTATAATGAAAAAAATGAACTTGTTGAACCCGATAACTGGTGGCATAGTGAAGAATATTACAATGTGAGCGTGGAAGATTTTTATGGTCTCTGTGAAACCGCAATTCAACAGGATTATTCGGTTTGTATCTGCGGTGATGTGAGTGAACCAGGGCACGACAGCCGGAAGGAGGTGGGCATCATTCCTGAATTTGATATTCCTTCCCAATACATCAACAAAAGCAGCCGCGAACTTCGCCTTGTAAACAAAGCAACCACTGATGACCATTGCATTCATATTGTGGGTTACCATCAAGTGGGTGATGATTTTTGGTTTTTAATCAAAGACAGCGGTGCAGGTGGCTTCGATGGAAAAAACAAAGGCTACCGTTTTTACCACGAGGATTATATCAGATTAAAAATGATGAATATAATGTTACACAAAGATGCAGCAAGAGAAGTGCTGGATAAAATCATCAAGAAATAATGACTATTGAAGAAAGATACGACCCTGAAAAACTCCCTGTACTGGAAACTTTTTATTCCATACAGGGGGAGGGAATAAATACGGGTAGAGCTGCTTTTTTTGTTCGAATTGGCGGATGTGATATGGGTTGCAGATTTTGTGATTCAAAGGAAACCTGGGATTGGGTTCCGGATGAATGGACCGCTGTGGATGATCTGATTGATGAAATACTGAATTCAGGAGCAAAGTCTGTTGTGGTAACCGGAGGCGAACCTCTGATTTATGATTTTAGCATGTTCACCCAGAAATGCAGGGAAAAAGGCCTGCAATTGTTCCTGGAAACCTGCGGTGCGCATAGATTTTCCGGTGTATGGGATTGGATATGTCTTTCCCCCAAGCCGCAAAAGCATCCTTTACCTGAATTTTACAGTTTGGCAAGCGAATTGAAGATTATTATATTTAAGCCCGAAGATTTTGACTGGGCTGAAGAAACAGCGGCAGAAGTCAGCAAGGATTGTCAACTGATGTTGCAACCCGAATGGAGCCGCTTTCAGGATACCGGCCGCTGGGTGGTTGATTATGTTAAGAAAAACCAGCAATGGCGGGTATCAGTACAAACGCATAAATTTTTACGCATACCATGAGAAAAATTGTATTATGTAGTCTTGTTTTTGGCTTATTCTTTGGCAGCCTCAGCGCACAGGATATTGAGTATCATACTGACAGCCGTAAAGCCATTCGGTACTTTGAAGATGCCCGGGAATTTGTTTCCTCCCGCAGGGTTGAAATGGCTATCAATGCGGCTAAAGAGGCGACAATTGAGGATGAGGAGTTCCTGGAAGCATGGGTGTTATTATCTGAGCTGTACTATTTCGATGGTCAGATGGAATCTTTTGAAAACGCCCTAAGAAAAGTTGTTGCTATAGAGCCGGAATTTGACCCCGGGTACTTTCTTAGGCTGGCTGAGCTCTCATATCAAAACGGAAAGTATCAGCAGGGGCTGGATGATCTTGATGAGTTTGAAGAATATTCAAACCGGTCACTGGAAAAAAATACCATGTACCGTCATGTAAAAGATAAGCTGGAATTTGCTGTTGAAGCAATGAAAAACCCGGTGGATTATGATCCGGTGAACCTTGGCTCCAATGTCAACACCAAATATGATGACTACTGGCCTTCTCTTACCGCAGATGAACAACGACTGGTTACCACTGTACTTGTGCCTTCCGGCAGCGCAAATAATTATTATGCTGATCAGTTTCAGGAGGATTTGTATGAAACCATTAAGGATGACCAGGGAGAATGGTATCCTATCAGAAATATGGGCAGAACCATCAACTCATCTAAAAATGAAGGCGCTCAGTGTATTTCCGTGGATGGAAATATGTGTATTTTCACTGCCTGCAACCGGAGAGACGGCTATGGAAGCTGCGATTTGTATGTCAGCTATAAAGAGGGTGACAGCTGGGGCAGACCGGATAACCTCGGACGCCCCGTGAATACCGGGTTCTGGGAGAGCAATCCCAGCCTGTCTGCTGATGGCAAATGGTTGTATTATTCCAGCAGCGATACAAGCGGATACGGAAAAAATGATATCTGGCGGGTTGAGATAAAACCCGGCCTTGAATTCGGGCAGCCGGAAAACCTGGGGGGAACAGTGAATTCTCCAGGAGCCGATGGTTCGCCATTCATTCATCCGGACGGCCGTACTTTATATTTCGCATCCAATGGCCATCCTGGTTTGGGAGATTTTGATCTGTTCGTTACACGCTTAATGGATGATGGAAGCTGGACAGAACCGGAAAATCTGGGATATCCAATCAATACCCATGGAGAAGAACGCAGTCTTATTGTCAATGCTGAAGGTGATCTGGCTATGATTTCATCCGAACGTGAGGGTGGTTATGGTGGTCTGGATATCTATAAATTCGATTTGCCGGAAAAAGTCCAGCCTTCACGTGTAACCTATGTCAAGGGCATCGTGTACGATGCAGAAACGGAAAAACCACTCGAAGCGGAATGCCGTCTGCTAAACTTTGAAGATGGAAGTCTTGCAGCCAGACAAACAAGCAATCGTGTTGATGGCTCTTATCTGGTTGTACTGCCTGTTGGTGAGGAGTATGCTTTCAATGTGGATAAATCCGGGTATTTGTTTTATTCTGAGAATTTTTCTCTCAAAGACCTTGAAGACCCCGAGGAGGCTTATATCATGGATATTCCCCTGCAACCTATCAGGGAAGGCAAGTCTGTGGTACTGAATAACATATTTTTTGATTATGATGAGTTTGCCCTGAAAGATGAAAGCTATGCAGAATTGTCCAAATTGCTGGAATTTCTCAGGAAAAATCCTGAAGTAAGCATTGAGATTGGTGGACATACGGACAATCGTGGTTCAGCAGAGTATAATAAGGAGTTGTCAGAAAATCGTGCAAAAGCTGTATACTCATACCTCGTGGATAAAGGTGTTTCCGAAGACAGACTCGATTATAAGGGATATGGCTTTGAAAAACCTGTTGCTGATAATGATACAGAAAAAGGACGGGCCAAAAACCGCCGAACTGAATTTAAGATTGTGAAAATTAACCGGTAGTATTCTGAACAATATCTGCTTACCTGCATTTACCTGCGAGTTATGGATAAATCTGAAAAACTGGGAAAGCAAGCCATACCACGCTTGTTGTTGAATCTGTCACTGCCGTCTATTATGGGGATGCTTGCTGTCACCCTGTATCATGTGGCCGATACGATATTTGTCGGTCGTGGTGTGGGAACCCTGGGTATTGCTGCAGTGAGTGTTTCTATGCCGTTTTTAATGACCATTACCATTTTTGGTCAGGCCATTGGTATGGGTGGGGCGTCTATTATTTCCAGGGCACTCGGCGCAGGGGATAATGCCAGAGCAAGTCTGACCCTGAACAATCTGGTACATGCCATCAGCATCATTAATATTCTTACCATTGTGGCAGCCTTTATTTTTATCGAGCCGGTTTTGATGCTCTTCGGTGCCAGTAATGAATACCTTGAACTTGCCGTACAATACACCGAAATTGCATTGATCGGGAGTTTCTTTATGAATTTTATCAACATTACGATGAATGCAGTGCGGGCAGAGGGAAATGCGAAATTTGCCATGCAGGTTATGATTATTGGTGCTGTACTGAACCTGATTGTGGATCCCATATTTATTTTTGTTTTCGGATGGGGTATTCAGGGGGCTGCTTTTGCTACCGTGTTATCGCAGTTAACCGGTGCAGTGATGGCCATGTTTTATTACTTTTCAGGGCGTGGGGTTTTGAAGCTTTCAATACAGGAAATTCTAAGGCGTCCCCGGCTTGATGTTCTCAGGGAAAGCTTTGGTATAGGATCAGCTTCATTTGCGCGGCAGGCTGCTTCTACACTCATTGTTATCCTGATCAATCATTCTTTGTTGAAGTATGGCGGGGCTGTGGCAGTGGCTACCTTTGGTATTATTTTCCGGCTGCTGATGTTTAATTTCATGCCATTGTTTGGAATTAATCAGGGATTCATGCCTATTGCCGGGTATAATTATGGTGCGGAAAATTACGCGAGAGTAAAACATGCAGTAAGGGCCGGAATCAGGGCAACAACGGCTTTTTCGCTTGTGTCATTTGTGCTTTTTTTTAGCTTTAGTAGCCAGCTGATATCTGTTTTTAGTGAAGACCAGGGGCTGGTAGCCGGTGGTACCCATGCATTACGTATCATTGTCATCAGCATGCCGATTGTGGGATTTCAAATTATCGGATCCGGTTTTTATCAGGCTATGGGTAAAATTTTGCCCTCCCTTTTTCTGGGATTATCCAGACAGGTATTGTTTTTGATACCTTTCCTGCTGATTTTACCTGAGCATTATGGCCTGGAAGGGATATGGTATGCCTTTCCTGCTGCAGATTTCCTGGCAGGTATTGTTACGGCATTTATGATCAGATATGAAATGAAAAAACTGAATACGAAAATCCAGAAAAGTAGCGGATAGACTATTCCTGCTCATCTTCTACTTTAATGTGACTCCAGTTTTCCCCTGACCTGATCCGGTTTAGCTGAGTATGCGTTATTCCAAACTCACGGGCAATTTTATACAATTTGTTTTTACCCCGGTTTACCTTCTTCTTCAGTCGTATGACTTCCGTTTCGGTGAGTTTTGAGTTTCTGACAACTCCTTTTTTATAATTCGGATTGTCACGGTGATGTGCATACATTTCCTGATGTGTTACCCATTTCAGGTTTTGATGGTGATTGTTGTCCTTGACAAAATCCAGGTGGATAACAAATTTGTGCTGCTCTGAGGGTCTTTCGCAAAATGCCTCGGCAACCAGCTTATGAACGGTTTTGGTGATGGTTTTCTTCTCGGGTGTTCCCGATCTGAATGCAAAAACCTTGTAACCTTTAATGTAAGAAGATTTTAAAATCTTCCACTCTTCACTGGTTTTGTTGAAACGACGGATGCGGCCAAAATTTGAGATATCGTACTTTTCTGATTCATCAATACCATCAAAAACGATGCGCTTCCACTTTTCGTTCCAGAAAGAAGAGTTGTCGCTGTGGTGTTCCATAATTAGTGATTTAGTGAATAATGTGTTGTTTTATATTGTTTGTTCGATTTACAATGTGATCTTTTTTATTTTAATCTTATTATACTCTTTCGGGACCGGGTCATAGCCATGTGTGCCCCACGGATGACATTTGGACAAACGTCGCAATGACAATAGTCCGCCCCTGAGTGGACCGTGCATTTGTACCGCCGATATTGCATAGGAAGAACAGGTGGGCACATGCCTGCAGGCATTTGGTGTCCATGGTGAAATGACATGTTTGTAAATTTTAATCAGCATCACCAGAAAATAAGTTATTCCATTTTTTATCAGCTTCATCTATTACATCATTATACAAATACGTTAATGGTTTGTTAAATGTTTCAAATGTTTTACAAAAAAACAAAAATTTTCCAATTTATTCTTCAGGCACGCTTAAAATAAACCCACTGCTGTGCACATTGTTTATTTTAATTCTGGGATCTTTTTTAAGGTACTTGCGTAATTTTGTAATGTAAACGTCCATGCTTCTGGCATTGAAATAGTTATCGTCTCCCCAGATGGTTTTAAGTGCATAGTTTCTGTCAAGAACCTCATTTTTGTTGAGATACAGGAGTTTAAGCAATTCACCCTCCCTGGGGGATAATTTCTGGCTTTCATCATTGTATATGAGCTGTCTGAGCTTTGTATAAAACTTCAGATTACCAATATTTACCACATCATTGACATGTTTATCAAGCTGATTGTCTGTGCGCTTGAGAATTGCTTTAATTTTTACCAGCAGTACATCGGAATCAAAAGGTTTGGTTACGTAATCGTCGGCACCAACATCAAATCCTTTGAGTACATCTTCCTTAAGTGATTTGGCTGTGAGAAATATCAGCGGGATGCCCGGACTGAGTTCCCGGATTTCTTTTCCTATTGTAAAGCCGTCAACATTGGGCAGCATAACATCGAGAACGCATAAATCAAATTCTCCTTTTTTAAATGCAGGAATGGCATCTTTTCCGTCATCAACATGTGTGACTTCAAATCCGTTCATTTCAAGATAGGATTTTAAAACAATGCCGAAATTCAGGTCATCTTCTACTAAAAAAATTGATTGCTTCATAGGTTTAAGATTTTATTAGTTTTATGATAAATGTGCTACCCTTACCAGGAGTTGATTTTACATCTATGAGTCCTTTATGGGCGTTAATGATTTCCTTTACATAATGCAATCCCAAGCCGAAACCTTTGACATCGTGGATGTTGCCGCTATTGGCCCGGTAAAATTTATCGAATATGCGGGATACCGTTGTACTATCCATGCCAATGCCCTGGTCTTTGACAGCAATATACAGCCATTTGTTTTTGTTGTAGGTTTCAATATGCAGTTCAGGTGAATCTTCCCCTGAATATTTAATGCTGTTATCAATCAGGTTTACCACAACATTGGTCATGTGCTCTTTGTCCACAAGATATGTATGGTTTTCAGCCCGCAAGTCAAGGGTAAGGCTTCCCCCGGATTGTTTGAGTGTTAGCTCCATATTTCTGGCAGCATCAGCAATGATATCATGTATGTCGTGCATCTGAAGATTCATTTTAATGTCCCCTCGGTCCAGGGATGATACTTCAAGTACCTTTTCCACCTGAGAGTTAAGTCTGCGGGTCTCCTGTTTAATTATATCAGTGAACTGGTCGCGGGTTTTTTCATTGTTTAATATCTTTGGACTCAGCAATGAATCTGCAGCCAGCCGGATGGTGGCAATGGGGGTTTTCAGCTCATGTGTCATATTGCTGATGAAATCATTTTTCATTTCACTTAAACGCTTTTGTCGTAGAATAACATATGTGCTGATGAAAAATGTAATCAGTATCATGAGTACAAAAATCACAGATAGGGTGATCTGCATGGAAATACTGTCAAGAATTAGTTTCCTCTGGTCAGGAATGTTGACAGCAAGGTATTCCGGTTCAGAAAAAAAAGCATTGGGCTGTAAGCGTGTTGTATAGGAATCTGTAATGTCTGATTTTTTGAAATCTGATGATTTCAGGTGTGGATGTATCCTTTTCCCCTGTAGAATAGCATATGTAAAACTCCCCTGGATGCCCTGGTTTTTAAGCTCCTGATTAAGAATGCTTTGCAGGGCAGAGTTTGAGTACCGTTTTGATAAAGGTATGTTTTTTATGGATATTTCCGATTCAATTTTTTCCAGTAAACTGTATAATTTGCCCCGGTTGGATTGCAACATCGAAGAAAAATATTGCTCCATTCTGATGACATCATTGACATTGTTCGGGTTGTAATGCTCGGGTCCAAGTTCGTCTTTCATGAAACCACCCGGACCTAGATGCTTGTCAAACTCAATATTGACACTTGTTCCATCAGGATAAGTAAATGAAAACATGGTGGGATCCACGGGTTTAATGCTGTCAGAATCTTTGCGGTTAAGCTCCTCATAAACCATCATCACCGATTGCCTGTTGTTCAGCCGTTGTGCTGTTTTTAGTAAGGCTGAGTAGATGTGTTGCCTGTAAACTTCATCTTTTTCTTCGTAGGATACCCTGATAAAAAAATACTGGAGACCCACCAAACCCACTATGACAAGAGCCATGAAATATATCAGTATGGTGACAAGTCCTTTTTTCATTGGTTATATAGTTGTTATCTTCCGGTCATAATTTTGAACGATATCAAATATACTTTAAAATATTTGAAATTTCATTTCTTTAAGGATAAATTAAATGATTTTATAAAACAATTAACATGATGACAGGTCAACCGGTTTTTTTGAAGCTTTGTAATCATCCATCACAGGAAAACTAAACGATACTATATTGCGTGATGGATTCCATATTTTTCCGACTTGTTTCGGTAATGTGATATAGTGACAGAATTGCGTTTGCCGGAATGAGTAAAAAACGGTCTACGTGGCGTATTTGTTTTTTATGATGGCTTATGAGAAAAGATTGTGAATATTGCCTGATTGCCGGTGGGATTAATGTATTTCCCTGAGCCTGCACAGCGGGAGAAAAATGTCAGGTCAGAGATTCTGCTATTTCTCTTACCTTTGCCAGCATGGCTTTTCGCGTATTCTCATCAGTATCTTGTACGGCATGAAAATAGGTGTGATTGATTATCTCCATGCCACAGAATTCAAATATGCATTTCTCTGTAATTTCATTCAGTGCATCTCGTTGTTTCTGTGTATTGAAAAACTCTGTAGAACCTGTAGTATTGAATAGCATTACTTTTTTGTCAGTCAATAAAGGCCTGGCTTTTCCGTTTTTCGTTTTAAAAGCAAAACCTTCAAGAAATACACGTTCAATATAACCCTTAAGCATCGCAGGCATGCCAGACCACCAGATGGGATAAACAAATACAATGAGCTCTGCCCGTTTGATGAACTTTTGTTCTTCTGTGATTTCTGTGGGATAGCGTTCTTCATCAATGCTTTCCAGATCTTTCCTGCTCAGCACCGGATTGAATTTGATGTTGTACAGGTCACGCATTATAACCTCGTTCCCTTTATCATGAAAACTTTCTGCCAGTACATCTCTGATGGCTGAATTGAAGCTCGGTTCTTTGTAATGTGCGTAAATAATCAATGTGTTCATAATACCAACCTCTTTTTCAGGCTTTCCAAATATGGGAAAGCTTTACCAAATAACAAAGTGATTATCTGAAAGTTTTGTATGTTTTCCGGCATTTATATAATAACCGGCGATATAGAAGGATTAAAAACTTTGTGTCTGCTTAAACCATTGGACTTTTCCTGCATCTAATTTTTAAACATTGCTGGTTTTGCTGTGTTATTACTGTATTAATTGTATTTCAATCTGTTGTTTATTTGTATGAAGAAAGTTAATTGTATTATCCTGACGTACGGGATTTTTTTATTGTTATCCCCCCTGGTATCTGCCCAGGAAGTTGAGCTGCTGCGGCTTGAGGAAGCCATTGAGATGGCCGGAGAAAACAATCCTGTTTACAGAGCATTGCAAAGTCAGGAAGATGAAATCAAGTACAGCTGCAAATCCGAATCAGAACTGGTGCAACCGGAATTATCCTACACCCGTGAAGGCCTGGGAGACAGCGATGAATTTTTTGAGCAGCGGATTGCCCTTTCCCAGACTCTGGAGCAACCCCTGAGCCTTTTGCAGGAATCCAAAGCAACTGAATACCGGCTAAAAGCCTATACCCAAAGAAAAGAAGCCTTCCACCGGCAACTTGTTGAAGATGTGAAAAGCCAGTATGTACGAGTTCTGTATGCACGATATATGGATAGCCTTATGGCTCAGCGTATCGAGCTTATAGAAAATCTTAAATCAGCAGTTCAGTTTACATACGAGGCTGGTTCTGCCGATAAAATTGACTTGTTAAATGCCGGTGTGCGCCTTGATAAAGCCAAAAATCAAAAAAATGCATCAGAGGCAGAATTGCACAGAGAAAGATACCGCTTATTTGAAATTATCGGTTTGCAACCCGAAAACCAGCATTATGAAATTATGTTTGCGGACAGCCTTCGCACACATGAACCAAAAATATCGCAGGGAGATGTCCTGGCATCACTGGAAGAGTACCCGGATTATCAACAATACCTCTTTGACATCCGGGCCAATGAACATAAGCTGAAAGCTGCCAAAGCCGGTTGGCTCCCGTCTGTCAGTGTGGCTTATTATCAGCAGGATTTTAGCAATGGCTTCAACTATCAGGGCTTTGAGGTTGGTATTGGTATACCATTGTGGGGTGCTTTTAATATCAGAGGCGATGTAAAAACCCGTACAGCTATCCTTGAACAAACCAACTGGCAGGCCGAAGGGAAAATGCTGGAAATGAAAAGGCAGGTGGAACAAGCATGGCATGCCTATGAAGAAACCCGTGAAATCATCCGAAGATATCAGGACAACCAGCAGGATGAAACAGAAGAACTCCTGAATCTGACCCAGGAAGCATATCGTCTCGGCCAGATTGATTTGATGAGACTGATAGATGCCCAGCAGCTTTACCTTGATAATCAGGAAGTATATCTAGCTGCTTTGCGGGACTACTACATTTATTTGATACAATTAGAAAAATATTTGAACCAACAACTTGTTTATTAAACTTATGAGAAAGTCAGTACTATTTTCAGGAATCTTTTTGCTTATGCTTGCTGCAATGTCATGTAAGGAGGAAAGCAATACGGCAGAGCAGGCAGAACAAAGCGAAGGTACGGCCTCCGGTATCGTTGCCCTGGATACAGATAAACTACAGATGGATGATATCGAATTGTTTACTACCGGAAATCACAATATCAGACTAAGCAGAGCTGTCCCCGGAGTGGCTATGAGTGCTCCCAATTATGTTTCGGTGGTAGCAGCTCCCATAAGCGGTATTGTAAGTAAACTTCACCTCAACGAAGGTGAAAAAGTGCGCAAGGGACAGGTTATTATGGAAATAGAAAGCATAGAATACGGAAATCTCCTGTCGGATTTCATGAAAGCTGTCTCTGAATTGAGTTATCAAAATGGCAGACTTGAACGAACAAAGCAGCTTGCAGAAAGAGGAGTTGCTCCGGAGTCGGAACTTGAGACGGTGAAAGCTGAATCTGACAGGGCCAGAGCCAATCAACAGGCCGTGAAAGCCCGCCTGATGGCACTCGGCGTTTCAGAAGAAGAAATCCACAAGATGAAGGATGCTGACAACATCGGACCACACCTGATGATCCGTTCGAAAATATCCGGTATTATCGATCAGCATCAGGTTGAGCTTGGCATGCCGGTGCAGGCTTATGATGAATTAGCAACGGTTGTGAATACTGAAAAAGTACTGGTGAAAGCCTGGCTTTCACCGGAAGACCTGAATTATATCTCGCCCGGGGATTCCGTCAGTATTTCCAGAAGAACAAGTCCGGGGGTGGAAAGTATTAAATCAATCATTGCCAGCATTAACCCGGCACTTGACAAGGACAATCAATCAGTGATTGCAAATATTTATGTGAAAACTGTAAATAACTGGCCTGTTCCGGGAGAAAATGTAAGGGTTGAACTTTCTTCAGACATGCCCAATGGTTTAATTGCCGTTCCTTCCGATGCCATTACTTATCTGGGAAATAAAGAAGTTGTTTTTGTCAGGGCAGGAGATAATCAGTTTCAGGTCAGAGAGATAGAAGTAAGTCACGCAGATTCAGATAACAGTTTTGTGCGACAGGGACTTGATATAGGAGAAAAGGTCGCTGTAAGTGAGGTTTTTACACTTAAATCAATGCTTCGCTTTAATCAATTTGCAGAATAATACAGTTATGCTAAATAAACTTATAGAATTTTCCGTCAAACAAAAATTTATTGCATTGTCCCTGGTTGTCCTGATGGCTGTTGGTGGCTATTTTGCGCTCAGAAGTATTCCCATCAATTCACAACCGGATGTTACTCCCGTTCAGGTTCTTGTTATCACAAAGGCTGGCCGGTATTCGCCTTTTGATGTGGAAAAACTTGTGTCCTATCCCATTGAAAATGCTATGAATGGCCTGCCCGATGTAAAGGAAGTACGCTCCATCTCACAGTTCGGACTCTCGGCCGTAACCATTGAATTTGATGAGAATACAGACATTTATTTTGCCAGACAACTGGTGAGCCAGCGTGTGCAGTCAGTTGCGGATGAGTTGCCGCAGGGAGTTTCTGCCCCGCAACTGGGGCCCGTATCCACTGCCATGGGAGAGATTTATCAGTACGAGGTCAAAGGCTCCGGCCATAGCCTGACAGAACTCCGGACCATTCACGACTGGCTGATCATCCCCCAGCTAAAAACTGTGCGCGGTGTTACCGAAATAAATTCATTCGGCGGCTATGTTAAACAGTATGATATCATTATTCAACCCGGAAAACTGCGACAATTCAACATAGGTCTCAGCACAGTTTTTCAGGCCGTGGAAAACAACAATTCTGTTGCCGGAGGGAATTTTCTGGAGCACAACAGGGAGCAATACATCATCCGTGGTGTAGGACAGATTGAAAGTATGGAAGACATCCGCCGTATTATTGTGAAAAATGTGGAAGGCAAGCCGGTGTATATTGATGATATTGCCACCGTTGAGCAGGGACGGCAAATCCGCCAGGGAGCTGTGACCCGCGATGGAAAAGGGGAGGTTGTCACCGGTATTGTGATGATGCTGCGTGGTGGAAACGGTCGTAAAGTAATCAGTGATATTGAGGATAGAATTGAAGATGTGAACGAATCTCTGCCTGCCGGTGTAAAAATTGAAAAGTTTTATGACCAGAGCGATTTGATTTCCAGAACAACAAATACACTAAGCAAAAACCTGATTGAAGGTGGTTTGCTTGTCATTGTAATCCTGCTTGCCCTGCTCGGTGACTTGCGGGGAGCGCTGATTGTTGCCCTTGTGATACCATTGTCAATGCTCTTTGCTTTTATTGGTATGCGGGAACTGGGACTGGCTGCCAACCTGATGAGTCTCGGCGCCATTGACTTTGGTATGGTGGTGGATGGTTCCGTTGTGATGGTGGAAAATATTATTCACCGATCGCGGAACAACAAAAGCCTATCCCGGGATCAGATGATAATTAAGGCTGCCAGACAAGTGGCCAGACCAATATTTTTTGGTGTTCTCATCATCATGGTGGTTTATATTCCCGTGATGACTTTCAGCGGAATGGAAGGGATTCTGTATCGCCCTATGGCGCTTACAGTGAGCATGGCAGTGTTTGGTTCTTTGTTGCTTGCATTGATTTTTGTTCCGGCCATGATGAGCCTGACATACCGAAAGCCACGAAAGGGTAAAAAACCCAAAAGAGAAAACAGAATTATTGCATGGCTTAAACCTCGGTATCGCAATTTTTTGAATATTACTCTCAAATATAAATGGCGTACTATTGGGGTGGCTCTACTGGTTTTTGCCGTCAGTATGTTTTTGATGACACGGCTGGGTACCGAATTTTTACCGGAACTTGACGAGGGTGCAATCCTGATTGAAGAAGTGAGAATGCCCAGCGTAACACTGGAGGAAAGTGTCGAAAAGGCCAATGAGTTATCCGCAAAGCTCATGAAAAACATTCCCGAAATCAAGACCATCGTTCCCAAAACCGGCCGTAGCGACCTTGCCAATGATTGGATGGGTGTGCATCAGACCGACATATGGGTGATACTGGAGCCTGAAAAAAAATGGCGTGATGGCATTGAAAAGGAAGATATTATTGCCCGGATTGAACCTTATCTTGCCGGTGAACCCGGTTTGTCCTACAATTTCACCCAGCCTATTGCAATGCGTGTGGATGAGCTGACCAGCGGTGTGAAATCCGACCTGGCAGTGGTGATATACGGAGAAGACCTTGATACACTAAAAGCTGTTGGAGACAGAATTGCTGCTCAACTGGGTGATATTGAAGGTACTGATAATTTTTATGTTGATCAGCCTGTGGGGCAACCCTACCTGACCTTAGAGGCAGACCGTGAGGCCATTGCTGCATTCGGACTGAATGTGGGAGATGTTCAGAATGTTATTGAAGGTGGGATAGGAGGCACCACAGTAAGCAATATGTTTAAAGGTCAACGGCGCTTTGATATACAGGTGAGATATCCCGAAGATCTGCGTGATGATTTTACCCGCATCAGGGAAATACCTGTTCAATTGCCAAATGGAGGATTTGTACCGCTGGAGCGTGTGGCCAAAATTACTGCACAGGAAGGGCCACGGGAGATTCAGCGGGAAAACGGCTGGAGACGTATGATCGTGGGAATCAATATACGTGACATTGATATGGGTTCCTATGTGGATCAATTGAAGGTTGTTATCAAATCGGATGTCAATGTTCCTGCAGGATATTTTGTGAATTACGGAGGAAGTTTTGAAAACCAGCAAAGGGCAATGCAACATCTGATGATTGTAGTCCCCCTGGTGCTGTTTCTGATTATCGGATTATTGTACCTTAACTTTGGCAGGATGCGCTATGCTTTGCTCGTTTTTCTGAATCTTCCTCTGGCTTTATCGGGTGGTGTGTTTTTGCTTTTCATCAGGGGAATGTATTTGTCAGTATCGGCGAGTATTGGGTTCATCGCACTCTTTGGTGTGGCTGTGCTCAATGGTATTGTCCTAATATCTCATCTGAACGAATTGCGTAGTCAGGGTGAAGGATTGCGTGAAGCTGTAATAGACGGAGCTGCCGACCGGCTTAGACCAGTCCTGATGACTGCCCTGGTGGCTTCTCTTGGTTTTGTTCCCATGGCTTTTAATACAGGTCCCGGATCAGAGGTGCAATCTCCACTGGCAACAGTTGTGATCGGAGGATTGGTAACATCCACCTTGCTGACACTTCTGGTGCTGCCGACAGTATATCACTGGATGGAGAAAAAGAAAAAATAAAGTCCGAAAGAATGTATATGACCTGCCGGGTCCTTGTCAGCTTCCACTGACAGTGATGCCGGCAGTTTACCGTATCCGGCGTTGAAACACTGATTATTTGTTGTCTTCCAGTGCTTTTTCGCAAGCTTCTTCACCTGCCCTGATGATATCTTCTGCCTTGTAAAAGTCAAAAGTCCCGTAACTCCTCCTGTCAACCTTAACCAGGATGTCAGGTGGATACTGGTCGATTGTGTTTTTTGAAATAATATGTAACATCAGGCTGGTAGAACGGTTTATCAGATTAAAAATGCCGATTTTATCCTTATTGTTCCGGGGAATGATTTTGCTCAGTTTATCCTGTATGGCATTGAGTGTTTTTATTGTTGTTGATTTGTCGGAATCATCGCCTTCACTTTGATCACTTGATCTGGCAGGCAGGTCTTCTGACATTTCTGTTATCCGTGCATTTACATGGGATACAACAAGAATATCACCATCGGTACGTTTGACACGATTCGAGGGAATCGGATTGATTACACCACCATCCACCAGTTGTCTGCCATTCACTTTGTGGGGAGTCATTACGGTGGGTATGGAGATGGAAGCCCTGATGGCATCGTACAATTTGCCACTTTCAAAAAGGATTTCTTCTTCGTTCAAAATGTCCGTAGCGACTGCGCAAAATGGGATTTCCAGATCCTCAATATTTCTGTCGGGTATCATTTCTTCCATCTCATGTATTACTTTTTCACCTTTCACCAGTCCGTTGGCACTGATGGTAATATCCACCAGGCTGAGCACCTGTCGTCTATCCAGTTGTTTGAACCAGTCCTCCAGTGTTTTTAATTTGCCTGCAGCATAAATTCCGCCTACCAGAGCTCCCATACTGGCACCTGAAATGGCTTTGATTTTGTATCCGTGTTTTTCAAGTGTATTGATTACGCCAATATGTGCCATGCCGCGGGCACCACCACTGGAAAGTACTAAAGCAATTTCTTTCTTCTTATCAGTCATATCAATAATTTACAGAATTTTAGAACAACCAGTTCATACCAATGTATATTCCCGTGCTGCCATCTGCTTCCCTGAAAGGAACCCCGATATCGGCAGCAATGACGAAATTTTCATTCATAGCTATATGCAAACCTCCCCCCCATGTAAAATGAAAATCTTCATCATCTGAAAAATAATTGTCACGATCAATATGTGCAGGAATACCGGACTTGTCTACATCCACAAGTTGGATGCTGCGCCCAATATCCATGAATGGGCTGAGAGCCATATACCAGTTTTGTCCGATAAAATTAAAGCGCCAGAATTTGTATCTCAACTCCAGATTTGCAAAAGCAACGGATTCAGATACCAGGCGGTTACGCAGCAGGCCTCGGACAGATTTTGCTCCGCCAAGACCGTCGATGGTGGAAGATGGCATATAACTGTATACCATATATGGATACATGTAAAAGGGAGCATCTCCCCACACGATACCCTGGTAGCCCAGTCGATAAGCAAAACTTAAATCATTTTTTATGATTGTGAAATACTGCCGGTGTGTCAGTGCTAGTTTGCCAAAATTGTATTCGTTGCCAAAAGAATTAAAAAGTACAGCCTCTGTCCAGATTCCCTGCATGGGGTTGGCTTCATTATCACGCGAGTCGAAAACCAGACCTGTCTTAAATGAATGATGAAAACCGCCATCGGCTTCATCCTCTTCAATAATCCCCCAGTTTCTGTACTGATCATATAAAGTGGCTGTGTCAGGGAGCATGTTGTCTGCATCCTGACCTTCATTCAAGTGGTCAACATCTACAGTGGAAATATCAACTTTCATAAAATTGTATCCCAAAGCCCAACTCAGATTGTCATGCAGGAGTCTGCTTCCGAAATCTGCTTTAAATCGTAGAATATTGCGTTCATGTTTGTAAAACATTCTTGTTATGTATTCTGAACTATTTGACTCTGCCCAGGAAGGATTATATACAGCATTGTATCCGTTAAAACCATAAAAATCAACAGCCTGTTCCGGCATATACAACAAGTCGGCTGTGAGACGAACCCCGGGCAGTAAAAATTCGGAATCGTAAAAAAGGCGAAAAATCCCGGATCCTTTTGTGTATCTGGATACTTCCGCATAAATGGAATGGTAGTATTTTGGATAAACATCTCCGTCTCCGTAAAAGTAAATGTTGGTCAGGCCGCCGTACTGAAACCCCAGGTCAGAATTGTAGGATACAACCGGCAGAAGACCAAAATTCCATCCGGTTTTTGTGTCCTTGTCTTCCTGGGCTGTCAGACTAAGTGTCATTGTCAACAGGATAAAAATTGCATGGTATGTTTTTTTCATGATGATAGATTTTTGTTGCTACTAAGATAAGAAAAAACCAAAACAAGCATATGGGAAGTCAGATATCTCTGTATTTACTATTTTGTTTGCGTTTCCTGCTCTCATCTCAGAATGCGCGGATGACTAATCAAAAATACGCAGATAAAACCAGGTGAAAAACAGGAGAAAGAATGCCCGGAGAGGCTGTACATTAGCCAACATGATACAAATCGATAAGCAATGGGATACCTACCAGCAAATCATCAAATGGTTTGTTGCAAAATATAGAAAAGGGGAGATCAGCAGGAGCATGTATATTTCGCATGTGAGCAAAACATCACGTATGATGCAGGAAATGATCATCAACTCAGGCAAGTAAAAGACAAAAACACATCTACTCCGTGAACATTAAGTCATAAGAGCGTTTGATTGTTTCAGCAAGTACGGTAGTGCTTAGATTCCGGCTGAATCGGAAGCTTTCATTTCCATCAAAAAATATCAATACTGTGGGTACTGCAAATACCCGGTATTGCCCGGCAACTTCCGGCAATTCATGAACATTGACATAATACATTTCCATAAGGGGAAACGACTTTTCCAGCAATTCGGCGATTTTGGGTTTGAGGACTTTGCATACACTACAATCATCATGTGAGAAATACAAGAGTACTGCAGGTTTCTCTTTGATGGTATTTTTCAGCTCCTCAAAACTTTTGGCATCCTGATACATAGTTCCCATGTGATATATTTCAATTTTATAACCGCTGAGCACTGAATATGTTCGTGCTTGCCAATTGATTATGTGGAAGTTAAACAGAACCTGATTAAAACAAAAGAAGCGAATCCGGCCGGATTCGCTTCTTTTGAATATTATATTATTTTAGTCCCGGTTTCTGTTATCGCGTCTGCGTCCGCCCCGGTTGTTGTCCCGTTTGTCACGGCGTTTGTCGTTTCTGTCTTCCCTTTTGGGTGGTTCGGTGTATCCTTCGGGTTTGTCAATGAGTGCCTTGCGGGAAAGTTTGATTTTTCCTGAGCGGGGATCAATACCAATGACTTTAACTTTGATGTTCTGTCCTTCTTTGAGAACATCTTCAACCGAATTTACACGTTTCCAGTCAAGCTCGGAAATATGTAGCAGACCGTCTTTGCCGGGGAGGATTTCAACAAATGCTCCGTATGAGGTAAGTGTTTTCACCTTACCATCGTATATTTTTCCTTCTTCGGGAACTTCTACGATGGCTTTGATTCGCCTCATGGCATCACGGATATTTTCTTTGTTATCGGCAAATACTTCAACCCTTCCCTGGTTATCATCTTCTTCAATGGTGATGATCGTGTCGGTTTCAAGCTGAAGTTCCTGAATGATTTTTCCACCCGGGCCAATAATAGAACCAATCATATCCTTGGGGATATTGATGGACTCAATATGTGGTGCGTGTGATTTGTATTCATCCCGTGGTGCGGAAATTGTTTCTTCCATTTTGTCCAGGATATGTAATCTGCCTTCTTTTGCCTGTTCAAGTGCTTTTGCCAGAACCTCGTATGATAGTCCTTCTACTTTAATATCCATCTGAGTAGCAGTGATACCATCCCTGGTACCAGTTACTTTGAAGTCCATATCACCAAGATGGTCTTCGTCTCCCAGGATATCGCTGAGGATGGCATGCTTGTCTGACTTCACATCAGATATCATACCCATGGCTATACCGGAAACCGGCTTTTTGATTTTTACACCGGCATCCATCAGTGCAAGGGTGCCTGCGCATACTGTTGCCATTGATGATGATCCGTTGGATTCAAGAATGTCAGAAACAATTCTGAGGGTATATGGGAATTCAGCATCCTTGGCAGGGACAATCGGTAAAAGTGCTCTGTAAGCAAGGTTTCCGTGTCCAACTTCGCGGCGTGATGTTCCTCTCATTGGGCGGGCATCTCCGGTTGAAAAAGGTGGAAAGTTATAATGCAAAAGGAAGTTTTCATATCCTTTAAACATGACATCATCCACTAGTTTTTCATCCAGTTTTGTGCCCAGAGTAACTGTTGTCAGTGACTGTGTCTCACCTCTGGTGAAAATAGCCGAGCCATGTACGGTCGGGAGTGTGTCAATTTCACACCAGATGGGACGGATCTCATCGGTTTTTCGTCCGTCAAGACGAATTTTTTCTGTAAGTACTACCTCGCGAATGGCTTCTTTCTGGATATCGTGGAAATATTTTTTGATCAGGTTCGTATTTACCTCATCATCATTCTCGTCATATCTTTCCATGAATTCATCAAGAACAGCGCTGAACAATTCTGATCTTTTGTGTTTGTCAGCCAGACCCTCTTTGGCAATATCGTAACATTTTTGATAGGAGGCATCATAAAGCTCTTTGTACAGGGCTTCATCAGATTCAGGCTCGGGCAATTCACGTTTTTCGGTTTTGCCCGCCATTTTTTCCAGCTCCTTCTGAGCAGTACACTGATCTTTAATGGTGTCGTGGGCTGCTTTGATAAGATCCAGCATTTCACTTTCCTGTACCTCTTTCATCTCACCTTCCACCATCATGATATTGTCCTGGGTAGCAGCAACAATAAGGTCGATGTCAGCATCCTCATTCTGATCATTCGTGGGGTTGATGACAATGTCTCCGTTGATTCTGGATACCCTCACCTCAGACATAGGTCCGTTGAATGGTAAATCAGAAACTGCAATAGCAGATGATGCTGCCAGTCCGGCAAGTGCATCGGGTTTATCATTTTTGTCTACAGAAATCAAATTGATTGTAACAAAAACCTCAAAATGAAAATTGTCCGGAAACAGCGGTCTGATGGCACGGTCAATAAGACGTGATACCAGTATTTCGTGGTTGGATGGTCGCCCTTCCCTTTTCAGGAAACCGCCGGGAAATCGACCTGCAGCGGCATAATTTTCACGATAATCCACCGATAAGGGCAGAAAATCCACATCTTCTTTTGGTTCTTTGGATGCTGTAACAGTGGCCAGTAACATGGTCTTACCCATTTTTACTACTGCTGCACCCGTGGCTTGTTTAGCCAGTTTCCCGGTGGTAATCTCAATTTCCCTGTTATCGGGCAACCGGGTAATGGTTTTTAATTCGTTGTACATTTTCATATCTTCATTTATACTAAAAAGAGGCAGTAGATGCCTCTCTTGTTATGCTGATTATTTTCTTAATCCGAGTTCCTTAATAATGGCACGGTAGCGAGTAATATCCCTGTCTTTTAAATAATTTAACAGGCGACGCCTTTTTCCTACGAGACTCAACAATGCGCGTTGGGTACTAAAGTCTTTCTTGTTTTTTTTCAAATGTTCTGTCAGATGTTTGATACGGTAAGTAAACAATGCGATCTGGCTTTCTGCTGAGCCGGTATCTTCGTTAGACTTCCCGTACTTACTAAAGATTTCACTTTTCTTTTCTGAATCTAAATAGTTTTTCATAATGTTTTTACTAAATGTTAAATAATATTACAATAATGTATTAAGCCTGCAAAATTAGAGAATTTATGTGAATTAACAAAACCATTGTGAAATTTGGCATTTAATCAACACCAATGGGTTCTGTCAGATCTTTGACAGATTTAATGATTGTCAGAAGAATGCCCGTTGCCAGCAAAATGGCACCGGGAAACATCAGCCAGAGACAATGGCTCTGAGCCTCATCTGCAGATGCTGTGCCAATATAGGTCATGGCCCTGACAAAAAGGGAAATTGCATAGAGAACCAAACCAATCCCAAGCAACCATGATATGGTGATTCTTAGTTGAGTGTTTCCGTTCAGGCGAATCAATAAAAACATGAGTACTAGTAGCATTATTCCAAAAACCATTGGCTCCAGTGCTGCATGTACAAATAAATCTGTACCAATTGCAGATTTGTCAATCAATGTATGGATGAATTCCGGATGTGTCAGGTTTCCCGAAATGGCAATGTTCTCCTTGATTTTTGCAGAAATCAGTTCGGGAAACAAACGCAACAGAAACAAAAGACCCGATCCCCATAATATGGCAAGCAGAGCCATAAGGATGCCACCACGCAGGGCGCGTAATCTATAAATAGTTCTTAGTTTATCCATTTTCTACTGGTTATATTATTAAAATGGCGCAACTAAGATATCAAATTATTATGTATAACAGAAATATTTTTAAAAATGGTGGTTTTGCAGTCAGTATGCCGCAGGTGGAGATGATTTATAGTAAAATATCCTTTGGGAATATTTGAAAACTGTTGCCGGGAATGAAAAATTATGCGTATTTGCCGGATTTTAATGTCGATTTATTAGAACAGTATTTGTCATTTCGTGTTTTTTTGATTGGTATTGTAATTTAGACAAAGTTGAAATTGAGTAAGTTTTATCGGCATTTCAAATGTTTTGTTTATCTTTAAAAAAGAAGAAAGATAAACAGCTATGCGTTTTTTGAAACATTTTTATCCACCGGAAAACTGGCGATTGCCTGTAATAATATCTTTGGGTATTGTTATAGGCCTGGCTGCATTTCTTTTTCATATCTCACGTGCCACATCCTATTTGTCCGAAGATTCTGAAACCTGTATTAATTGCCATGTGATGGTACCACAGTATTACAGCTGGGCACACAGCTCCCACAGAGAATTTGCTTCCTGTAATGACTGCCACGTACCTCATGACAATTTTTTCAAACACTATTATTTCAAAGGCAAGGACGGCTTGAGGCATTCAACAATATTTACCCTTCGTACAGAGCCACATAGCATTTTTATCAAAGAAGAAGGTGAACAGGCAGTACACGATAATTGTATCCGCTGTCATACCGAGTTAATTGAAAATGGTACGCTTGTCAGTACCAATCCAAAAATGGTGCAGAAAAGAAAAGACCGGACATGCTGGGATTGTCATCAGGATGTGCCGCATGCTAAGGTGAGAAGCTTGTCTTCAACACCCAACGCATTGGTTCCCTTACCGGAAAGCCCTGTACCGGAATGGTTGAGAAGAGCAAAAAAGAAAGATAATTAAAATGTAATTATATGAAACCAATTCGTCAACTTGTAAAAGAGAAACCCTGGCTGGGGTGGGCCATATTTTTTGCAACAATTGTAATCGTTTTTCTGTTGGGATTGCTTGCATCTTCCGTTATTGAAAGACGGGAAGAAGCTGTTTTTGCTTATACCCCGCAGGTAGAGCATTCTCAGTTTGAACCCAGAAACGAAGTATGGGGCAAGAATTTTCCGCAACAATATGAGCGTTACCTTGCCACCAGCGATACAACATTCAAATCCAAATACAACGGAAACGCATGGGTTGATATGCTGGAAGAAACCCCTGAAATGGTTGTCCTGTGGGCTGGTTATGGCTTTTCCAAAGAATATAATCAGGGAAGAGGTCATTACTATTCGATAGAGGATGTCAGAAATGTTCTGCGGACCGGAGCACCGGTTGACGGTAAAGAAAGCCCTATGCCAAATACCTGCTGGACCTGTAAATCACCGGATGTGCCACGTGTTATGGAGGAAGTCGGAGTTGCTGAATTTTACAAAGGAAGCTGGGAAACCAGAGGCCATCAAATTGTAAATCCAATTGGTTGTGCCGATTGCCACGATGCTGATGACATGAATCTGAGGATTTCCCGACCGTCCCTTACAGAAGCTTTTGAAAACAGAGGTATGGACATCAGTGAAGCCACGCATCAGGAAATGAGAAGCCTTGTTTGCGCTCAGTGTCATGTTGAGTATTATTTTAAGGGTGATGACAATTATCTGATATTACCGTGGGAAGATGGTATGACCGTTGAAGATATGGAAGCTTATTATGACAAGTTGCAGTTTTCCGACTGGACCCACAGCATCTCCAGAGCACCTATGCTCAAAGCTCAGCATCCGGATTATGAACTATTTATGACCGGGATTCATGCAGAACGCGGACTGGCTTGTGCCGATTGTCATATGCCTTTTATGAATGAAGGCGGACAGAAGTATTCCGACCACAAAGTGCAAAGCCCTCTTGCCTATATTAACCGCACATGCCAGGTTTGCCACCGGGAAGATGAGAAAGACCTGTTTGAAAATGTCTATGAGCGACAGGATAAAATTAAGGAAAGCAGAGATCAGTTGGAAACAATTCTTGTTCGGGCTCACGTTGAAGCAGGAAAAGCCTGGGAGATAGGTGCTAACGAAGATGAAATGCATGATATTCTTTGGGATATCCGCAATGCTCAGTGGCGCTGGGATTTTGTGGCTGCATCACATGGCGCTTCTTTCCACTCCCCGATAGAATGCAGCCGTATTCTGGCAAGTGGCATCAACCTGGCAATGGAAGCACGTATCGAATTATCACGCATTTTTGCCAAATATGATTTTGACAATGAAGTTCCTTATCCGGATATCGAAACCAAAGCCAAAGCTCAGGAATTTGTCGGATTGGATATGGACAAACTCAACAGCGAAAAAGAAAAATTCCTTGAAACAGTGGTTCCCCGGTGGGTGAAGAAAGCCAAAGAGCGGGAAGCACAATATGAGTATACGGAGCTTTGAATGCAGACCTGTGCTTTTGTATGAATAATTGATTGAGAATTTGTTGCTTGCAGGATGGGAAAGATGAAACTGAACTATGTGAAAGGATTTGTTGTGGCACTGCTTGTGCTGCTTGCAGGTATGTTGATGGATGCTTTGTTTTTGCCCCTGGGAAGAATGTTGCCCCCGTGGCCGGGCAATGCCATTCTTGCTCTGATACTTCTGCTTTTGATCTTGATAACAGGAATAATCATCAGAAAACACAAAGGTTTTCATTTCATCAGCTCTTCTTATGCTGCTGTACCTGCACTCTGCCTGTTTACACTTCTGGTTATCCTGATGGGCCTTATCCCACAGCACAATACCGAACATGCAGATTTCCTTAATCAGGTGAAATATTCCTGGAGCATGTATCTTGCCGGTATTCTACTGCTTGTGATATTGCTCTTTAGCACAGCAAAACGTATGAACAGATTTGGCACAGGGAGCATTATCTTTGTTTTGAATCATCTCGGTATTGTTATTATTCTGATCGCCGGAGGTGCCGGCCATACTGATCATAAACAATACAGCATGACGCTACAACAAGGGGAGCCTGTCTGGTATGCTTTCGACAAAAGCGGCAATCGGTATGACCTGGATTTTGCCCTTGAAATGCAAAAGTTTTCACTGGAATACCACAATCCTTTGCTAAAAATTGCATCCCCTGATGATAAAACCCTCAGTCTGACTGAAATCAGTCAGGAATCCGAAGGAAAAAAGATTGTGTACAAGCAGTACAGCCTGATCATTGAAGAATTCCTGACCGAAGCTTCCAAACTTGGTGATAAGTATGTGCCTTTTGAGTCAATTGCCTCTGTTTCTGCTGTGAGAATCAATCTGATAGAGGGAGAGGACACCCTTCGTAAATCAGTATGGGCAGGAACTGCCAGTGAGATGTTTCCGGAAAAAGTCATCACTACGGAAACCGGTATGAAAATCCGGCTTAACCCACCCATGCCTAAGCAATACACTACCTATGCGCGGCTTTATACTAAGAATGATTCTGCAAAAAACATTCGTATCAGTGTCAATGACCCGGCTATTGTCAACGGCTGGAAAATGTATCAGCAGTCGTATGATGAATCAAAAGGCAAATATTCGGACATTTCTGTCATATCTCTTGTAAAAGATCCCTGGCTGCCTGTCATGTATTTTGGAATATTTCTCCTTTTGACCGGAGTGACCATCTTATTTATTACCGGAAAACCAAAACAATCTCGGCATGAGTGAACTTAGTTTACATGAAAGTTTGGTAATCATTGCTTTGCTCGTTTTTCTGCTGGCATTTGTTTTCAGCTTGTATCAAAACAAAAAAAGCCGGCATTTTCGCTGGTCTGAAGTTTTCAATGCAATGGCTGTACTGACAATGGCTGGTATACTCACTTTTCTTTGGGTACGTTTTGAGCGGCCACCTATGCGGAGTATCGGTGAAACGCGGCTGTGGTATGCTTTTTTCCTGCCTTTGCTTGGCGGAATTACTTATCGCCTGTGGAAATACCGCTGGTTTTTATCATACAGCCTGCTGATGGGTATGGTTTTTTTGCTCATCAATTTACTGAAGCCGGAAATTTTTGTGAAACATCTGCCGCCGGCGTTGCAGTCCGCATGGTTTGTGCCTCATGTTGTTGTTTATATCCTTGGTTATAGTCTTTTGGCTGCATCTGCCATTATTTCGCTATACCATCTGCTCAAGCCCGGCAAAAATATTGATAGCCAAATTCCGGACAGGGCAGATAAAATGGTATATTCCGGCTTCACCATGATAAGCCTGGGCTTGATTTTTGGAGCACTCTGGGCCAAAGTAGCCTGGGGCAATTACTGGTCATGGGACCCCAAAGAAACCTGGGCACTGATTACCTGGCTGGTATATCTTATCTATATTCATTACCGCCTTCGTAGTGCAGGCAGAGCTCACAACCGTAAAGCAATGATTTTTCTGGTTTTTGCTTTCCTGATAATGCTTCTTGCCTGGATGGGCATGAAATTTATACCCGCTGCACAAAGTAGCATTCATATGTACGGTTGATCAAAAAAAACAGAGCCGCTGAATGCAACGGCCCTGTCATATGTATAGTTACTATTGTTATATTGTTCTGCCGGGATACACTTTCAGTGCGGCCTCAAGGCTGTCCATTGCATTTTTCAGGTCATCCCTGTTCAATACATAAGCGATGCGGACTTCCTTTTTACCCAGGCCCGGTGTTGAATAAAAACCCGAAGCCGGAGCAACCATTACTGTTTGTTTGTGATGATCAAATTCTTCAAGAAGCCATTGAGCAAACAGGTCGGAATCTGCTACCGGTAAACTGACTACCGTATAAAATGCACCTTTGGGTTTTGGGCAGGTGACACCTTCCATCTTATTCAGGCGGTCCACCATATAGTCTCTGCGTTCAATATATTCCTGATACACTTCATCAAAATAATCAACCGGAGTTTCAATGGCAGCTTCTCCAGCGACCTGTCCCAGGTATGGCGGACATAAACGAGCCTGTGCAAATTTTAATGCAGCTGCAACAACTGCCTTGTTTTTGCTTACCATGCAACCAACCCGTATGCCGCACATACTGTACCGCTTGGATACCGAGTCCATCATAATTACATGATCTTCAAGGCCATGCAGATGCATGGCAGAAAAATGAGTGTGTCCATCGTAACAAAACTCACGGTAAACCTCATCTGAGTACAAATACAAATCGTATTTCTTTACCAGTTTTGCCAGACTTTTGAGTTCCTCTTCCGAATACAGATATCCCGTGGGATTATTCGGGTTACATATTACAATGCCTTTGGTCTTTTCTGTGATGAGCTTTTCAAATTCCTCAATGGGTGGCAAAGCAAAATCATTCTCTATACTTGATGTGATCGGTTTTACTTCTACTCCGGCTGTGGCTGCAAAGCCATTGTAATTGGCATAAAAGGGTTCGGGAATGATAACTTCATCACCCTGGTCCATGGTAGACATAAATGCGAATGTGATGGCCTCGGAACCTCCGGTGGTGATCAGCATATCGTTATGATCAACATCAATATTAACACCCTTGTAATAGCCTGCCAGTTTCCTTCTGTATGATTCATTACCGGCGGAGTGACTGTACGGCCATACTTGATCTGCCAGATTTTTGATGGCATCTCTGGCAATCTGAGGTGTGGGAATATCGGGTTGTCCGATATTTAAATGGTATACTTTTTTTCCCTGGCGTTTTGCTTCTTCGGCATAGGGGACCAGGCGCCGGATTGGTGATTCAGGCATTGCCTGAGCTTTCATTGATATTTTTGGCATATTATTATGAGTTTTATTGTTTGTATTTCTTCTTCCAGTGTTCATAAGCATCATCTCCCGGATCCGGTGGGATTACCTTTCCCGAAATATTGAGCTTCACCGGAGCTGATTTTTCATTTGTGAACACAAAAACAGATTTTTGAAATTTGCCGGTTATGCTTGTATCGTAACTGATGCTGATATATGCTTTTTCTCCGGGCCCGACAGGCTCCTTGCTCCAGTCCACAGGTGTGCAACCACACTTTGCCCTGACATTTGTTATCACAATGTTTTTGTCTGTAATATTTTTCAGGGAAAATTCGTATTCTGCGGTTTCCAGATAGGACAGCCGGCCAAAATTGTGAGAATTTGATTTGGCAATAAGCCCCGGGTTGTTTTCTGCTTGACGCTGTGCAACAGATATTCCCGTACTCAGGAGGATTGCAATTGCTATGTTAATCACATGCTTCATAATAAAGAATAAAGGTATCAAATCTTTATGAGAATGCTGAATGAACTACTGCTATTGTACAGCATCTTTTTTCCCGAAACAGTACAAATAACCATCCCGGCTTGATATATACAGCTTTCCGTTCAAAAGCACCGGTGTGGATTCAAATCCTCCTTCATGCTTGGCTATCAGCTCAACATGGCATGATTTATCATATGAAAAAAGATGAATACCATGATAAGTAGCTGCGATGATTTTGTTTTCTGTTATGATTGGAGTGGAGATGGTAGGTCCTACTTTGTGCTTGCTGATGAGTTGAGGTGTTGGATAATGCCTTTTTTCCATCGGGCCAGGGACAGAATCTCCGGTGGTGAATTCGTGATCTACCACATAAAGGTAGCCGTCAAGCCCCGTAAAAACAGCTATCTTCTGCTCATGTTCATTTGTGTAGTAATCGTTGACAGCTGGTGAACCTATAATGCCACCATCCCAATGGACAAAGCTGGTGTCCTGTGTTGGGAAAAACCATACGACTGCAGAATCCGGCGTTTGACGCGGATCAATTTTAAATACACCACCTTGTCCGGGGATATATTGTTTTTCCAGACTCACAAGAAGACAGGAATCACTTGTTACCGGTGGAGTACCATCCATATCACCGCCTGTATAAAAACCCCAGTCAATGCTGTCGGCTTTTATATTGTATCCGTATAGCCAGCCGGTCCCGGAGCACATATACAGGTAATCATTGAAATATGTTGGTGAGCCTTCCAGTATAACATTATTCCGGTGTTTGTCAGCATCAGCTTCTGCATATGTTTTGATGTGGGATATTTCTTCCGGAACTGCTGTGCCGTTGTTGTCAGTTGTGCAGTCCGGTTGTGGATCAGCGATCAGCAGATATCCGTTTTCCAGGGGAGCGTACATGGTGTCTCTGATGACAAGGGGGGAGGCATCAACATCCCGGCTGTAGGAGCGGCTGCGTTCTACACTATGCTTCCATACAGCTTCTCCGGTGATGAAATCTATGGCGCGCAATGAATATACTTCATCGGAGTAGATGCTGTTGTGATTGCCCCGACGGGAGCCCTGCAATATAAGATGCCTGTGTTTGTTCCAGTTGTAAGCGTTTTCCCAGATTGTCGGACTGGCTTTTAGTACATCATCAAATTTGTATTCCCATATTTTATCACCGGTTTCTGCATTTAGTTTATACAATTTTTGTCCGTAGGAGGGCTGAATCAAATACCAAATGCTGTCGTGCCTGATGGTAGCTGCCTGACATGTCCAGCCACCACCGTACCAGGTTAAGAATTTTCCTCCTGCCCTGGGATTGGCAGTATGGCCTTTACCAAGATGAAAACGCCATATAATATCCAGATCATCCGGGGCCTTGTTTCCGTAGAAATTTCTGTTTTCATTACCCAGATAGGTACCTGACATAATCTCAATTTCAGGTATTGGTTCTGTGAAGCTGCTGTTTTCCTGAGAACTCAGTTCCAGGCTTAAAAAACACAAAAGAAAAAATAGGAGCCAGGGGTTCATTAATCAAAAGATTTTCCAGGAATTTGTGCCATCTGTAACAGGTCATCGTACTGATCGGCATTGATGTCCAGATAGTAATATAAAGGATTGATTGATTTTCCATCGCGGCGGATTTCGTAATGCAGATGAGGTCCTGTAGATAATCCGGTATTGCCTACCGTTCCGATTTGTTCACCTCTTTTTATTTTTTGTCCACGCCGAACTGATATTTCGTTAAGATGGGCATATCGTGTCGATAATCCGTCAACACCATGGTCTATCACAACCAAATTGCCGTATCCGCGCCTGGCGCGACTGTGATCTACTCTTATAACAGTTCCTGCTCCGGAAGCATAAACGGGAGTGCCCGTGGGTGCCGTCAGGTCAATACCCTCATGTTTTTTGTGTACGCGGAGTATTGGATGCAGGCGCATACCGTAATGTGAACCGATGCGTGTCAGGTCATTGTTGTGTATTGGCTGAATGATGGGCAAGTGTTTGATGCGATGTGTCTCATCACGCAAAACAGAAGAAATCTCATTGAAGGATTGTTCCTGAATATTCAGTTTCTTGCCCAATTGATCAATGCGTTGGGCGGTTTTTATTACCAGTTCCGAGTTTTCTCTGCCTTTAAGGTTTGCATAGCGATCTGTTCCACCAAAACCTGAACTCCTTACCTGCTCGGGTATGGTGTCCATTTGGTAAATGGTTCGGTACAATTCATTATCGTAACGGGCAATTCGCTCAAGATCAGCATCAACCGATTCAAGTTTTTCATAGATGACTTCCAGATTTTCCGAAAGAAATTGATTTTCATTTTTCAGTTTCTTTTCGCTTGGCGTTTCAAATAGTTGCAGATAAACAAGCATGAATACAGCACCGAAAAAGATTGATCCCGCCAGATAGGGTAATGATTTCTTGAAATAATATTTGAATCCTCTGTTAACTTCTTCGTACTGAAGTGTTTGTGAGTTATATTTGAATTTTTTTCCAGCCATCATAATATGTCTTCAAAAATCTTTTTCTACACAAAAATCTTTTCGTCTGTGATGCAAATTTAATCTTTTGCTGCTTTTGTGCAAGTTATTAACAATAAAAATGCGTAAATTATGAACCTTCGCTTGTTAATACTTTGTTTTTCTGAGATGTTCATGAATGAATGAGCATTGAGAAGGAAGGTAGTTGTGTTGATTTTCCTGCTTATTTTAATGCGAGTCCTTCAGATTTTCTACCGGCATTTTCTATCAGAGCATTGTATTGGGATGCTCCGATTTGCATACTGTATTTGGCAGGGTTGACCTGTTTGTCATCAATCCGGATTTCATAATGCAGATGCGGAGCTGTGGACCTGCCGGTACTTCCGACTGTCCCAATCATTTCTCCGCGCTCTACTATCTGACCTTCCTTTACATCTACATCAGATAAATGAGCATACAAGGTACTGATTCCATTGATGCCGTGATCAATAATGATGTGCTTTCCGTATCCGTTGTACTTTGTGCCGGAAAAGATAACAGTGCCTGCCCCCGGGGCATATACCGGCTTGCCTGCAAGGACAGAGAAATCAACACCCGTGTGAAACTGAAGCTTGCCGGTAAAAGGGCTTGATCTGTATCCGAATGTAGAACTCTGACGAATCAGGTCGTCATTGTGAACAGGTGTGATCACAGGAAGCCTGCGTAAACGCTCGGATTCTGCAGATAGAGTTTCGGACAATTCCACAAATGACATGTTCTGTACTTCCAGTCTGTTGTTGAGAATGTCTAGTTTGTTCAGAACATCGATGATAAGGTCTGAGTGCTCCCTGCCTGTCAGTTTATCATAACGGCGGCTACCTCCGTAACCGGCTTTGCGTATCCTTTCGGGAATGCTGTCCATGTCTGCTATAACACGGTACTCGTAATTGTCATTGCCGGCTATTTTATTCAGGTTGTTATCATAAAATTTCAGGCTGTCATGGATCATTTCCAGACTCTGGCTTAAGACAGCTTTTTCTTTCCTTAACCTTCTCTCTGCAGGAGTTTCGGCCAAACTCATAAAAAGGATAAAAAAGATGAATCCCAGGCCTGATGACAAAAGCAGGCCGGGCAGAAACTTCCTGAGGAACCTGTAAATGCGACAGGAATGTCTTTCTAAGCGCATGGATTTTGGATTATCTCTAACTTTGGATTTTGCCATATGCTATTCTTTTGGTTAAAATTATTTCTTTTCAAAAGCGGGCGCAAAATTACAGAAAAACTGTACATTTGCAAGCCAATAACAAGAAATGATTAATAATAAAGCATTGATAATATGACATCTAAACAAATCAGGCAGGCATTTTTGGACTATTTCAGCGAACATGGACATACTGTGGTGCCTTCTGCACCAATGGTACTCAAGAATGATCCAACTCTCATGTTTACCAATGCAGGGATGAATCAGTTTAAAGAAGTTTTTTTGGGAAATAAAAAGCCGGCAGCAGACAAAGTATGCGATTCCCAAAAATGCCTGAGGGTGTCAGGCAAGCATAATGATCTGGAAGAAGTCGGACATGATACTTACCATCACACCATGTTCGAAATGCTAGGTAACTGGTCTTTTGGCGATTACTTTAAAAAGGAAGCCATTAATATGGCCTGGGAACTCTTAACCCGGAGATTTGAGATAGATAAAGACCGCCTGTATGTGACTATTTTTGAAGGTGATGAACAGGATGGCCTATTGCCTGATAGTGAAGCCGGTAAATTCTGGAAGGCACATGTACCTGAAGAACGCATTCTGCCCGGCAATAAAAAAGACAATTTCTGGGAGATGGGAGAAACCGGCCCCTGTGGTCCTTGCTCTGAAATACATGTGGATATTCGTTCTGAAAAAGAAAGAAATAATGTTGATGGTGCTGATTTGGTCAATAAAGACCATCCGCAAGTTGTGGAAATATGGAATCTGGTTTTTATTCAGTATAACAGAAAAGCTGACAAAACACTGGAAGCTCTTCCCCAAAAACACGTGGATACCGGAATGGGATTTGAGCGCTTGTGTATGGTATTGCAGGATAAGCAATCAAATTACGATACCGACCTTTTTCAGCCAATGATTCAAAAACTCGCTGTCTTGTCTGCCAATGAATATGGTAAGAAGAAAAAAATTGACATTGCCATGCGTGTGGTGGCCGATCATGTAAGGGCAGTAAGTTTTGCCATTGCTGACGGGCAGCTTCCATCCAATGTGAAAGCAGGATATGTCATACGAAGAATCCTGCGAAGAGCTGTCAGATACGGCTATTCTTTCCTTGGTTTTCGTGAAGCCTTCATGTTTGAACTGGTGCCTGTACTCATTGAAACAATGGGCGAGGCATATCCTGAATTGAAATCTCAGGCCGGATTGATCTCAAAAGTGATTAAAGAAGAAGAAAATGCTTTCTTCAGAACACTTTCCAAAGGCATGGATATGCTGGATAAAATTGTAAAAGAAACCCTGGACAATGATTATCGGATTATCTCGGGTAAAGATGCCTTTGCCCTGTACGATACCTATGGGTTCCCTTTTGACCTTACTGATTTGGTAGCCAGAGAGTACGACCTGGTTGTGAACCGCAAGGAGTTTGATGAGGCCATGGGCAAACAAAAAGAACGCGGCCGCAGCGATGCCAAAACTGATACTGGCGACTGGGTTGTACTCAAAGAAGATGATGTTGAAGAGTTTATTGGCTATGACCAACTCGAAGCTGATGTTGTTATTACCAGGTATCGTGAGGTGAAACAAAAAAAAGGCAGCATCTTTCAACTTGTTTTCAATATTACACCCTTTTACGCTGAAAGTGGTGGACAGGTCGGAGACAGAGGCTATATATCCAACGAGAATGAGCGTATTGATATCATTGATACACTGAATGAAAACAACCTGATTGTTCATATTACCAAAAGGTTGCCTGAAAATCCCAAAGGTGAATTTGTGGCAAAAGTGGATGAAAAAGCCAGGCACAGTGCAGCAAGACATCATACGGCAACACATTTGATGCACCGGGCACTCAGGGATGTTCTGGGTAAACATGTTGAGCAAAAAGGTTCATTGGTGCATCCCGATTACCTGCGGTTTGACTTTTCCCATTTTGAAAAACTTTCTGATGAAGAAGTTCGGCGTGTGGAAAATCGTGTAAACGACAATATCCGGCAAAATTATGCAATTGAAGAACACCGCACCATTCCGCTGGATGATGCAAAAGAAATGGGAGCAATGTCCCTGTTCGGAGAGAAATACGGAGATCTTGTAAGGGTGGTGAAATTCAGTGACTCCATAGAGCTTTGTGGTGGAACACATGCAAGCGCTACGGGTGAACTTGGATTTTTCAAAATCATTATGGAAACTTCTGTGGCTGCCGGAATCAGAAGGATTGAAGCTCTGGTGGGTAAGCCTGCCGAGGATTTTGTGATGAAACAGGACGATACACTGAAAGCAATTCAGGCCAGATTTAAAAATGCTAAGGATCTCACTCAGGCCGTGGAAAACAGCCTGAAAGAGCAAAATAAAATGCAGAAAGAACTGAAAGCATTGCAGAAAGCCATGACCAACCAACTCGTGTCAGAGCTTGAAAAACAAACTGTGAAAATCGGAGACTATCAGCTGATTGCCGCTCAAGTGGATGCCGGAAACCCGGATATGCTCAAGGATATGGCTTTTCGTTTCAGAAATAAGGGAAATGTGATCGTTGCCCTGGCAGCCAATGTAAAAGGTAAACCCAATATGGTGGTGATGATACCGGATGAACTGACAAAGGAAGCAGATATGAATGCCGGTAATATTATCAGGGAAGCAGCCAGAGAGTTTAAAGGCGGAGGGGGTGGTCAGGCTTTCTTTGCTACAGCAGGAGGTGCTGATGCCGGTGGAATTGATGCCGCCCTGTCCTCTGTCCGAAAACAAATAGAATCCAAACTGAAAAAATAAACAGTTGATATTCCTGAAATAAACTACAGACAAAGACTGCACTGCCAGTCTTTGTCTGCTTCGTGATCTACAGTTTTTGTTTCAGCTCTTCTATGTCTTTTTGCATGTTGGCAATTGCCTTGTGCATTTCAATGTCCGGAGGAAGGGCCTCTGGCATATCAGGACTTATGTAATGGACAAATTTCCAGATTTCCTTTACCTCTTCTGCTTTGATACTGTATGCATCATATTCCGGATTCAGAGAGTGCAGTACTATTTCTTTTTTTGACTTTAGCTGATTTTCAAGTATCTTAAAAACAATGCCGTCATTCAGGGTGAGCACTATCACCGCGTCTCCGTCTTTCAGTGCCAGCCAGTTTTGTACATATTCTCCGGTTACCCAGGCACCCTCCGGTATTGGCAACATGGAATCACCGCTAATCTGAAATGTTCTGTATGTACGATCACCAGACAGAAAAGGCAGGTTGAAACTCGGCAATTCCCGGATAAAATCAGGATCAGCATAACCACGCGTGTAGCCTGCCTTGGCCTTGTCATTGACCAATTCTATGTTTTCTTTGTTCTCATCATTCACCGTGTGGCTCAGGATACGCAGATTGCTCCCCCGGATATATGCTTCTGATCCGGCTTCCAGCATCTGAATGTCGCGCTCCGATAATTTCCTGAGATCCTCACGAAGCAAAACATCTGCCGGAATTCTGAAATAATCCGAAAATTTTATCAGTGTACGTAAATCAGGTTCGGCTACTTTGTTCTCATAGCCACTGAGTGTGGAGCGCTTTAAATCCAGTTCCCGGGCCAGTTCATCCTGTGTGCGTTTTTTGCGTTTCCTGAGAAAACGAATATTGTCGGTAAAATTCATATCTATTTAGTAAATTATACATTTCAATGATTAAATATAAGTCAAAAATATGATTAAAAACAAGGAGAACTTAATTTATATTTAAAATTTATATTTATCATGGTTTTACCATCATAATTCTGTATTTTTGTGCGAGTAAATTTCATGAAAAACTATCTGAAAATACTGTTTGCGGGCATATTCATTGTCTTAATGCTTCCTGTGAACGCCCAGAAAGTAGGGCTGGTACTCAGTGGAGGAGGAGCAAAAGGAATGGCTCATATCGGTGTGATACAGGCTCTGGAGGATAACAATATTCCAATTGATTATATCACAGGTACCAGCATAGGGGCTATCGTCGGCAGTCTTTATGCTATGGGTTATACACCTGCTGAAATGATGCAACTGTTCAAGAGTGAGCAGTTTCATGACTGGTATCATGGCCACATAGATGATAGTTATACGTTTTATTACAAAAGATACGAAACAAAGGCGGATATGGTGAGTCTCGGCATCCAGCAAAATGATTCTACACTGAAGATTGCCCTGCCTACAAACCTGGTTGCATCACCACCTATGGACCTCGCATTTTTTCAGATGTATTCGCAATATGGTGCTGCTGCAGATTATGATTTTGACAATCTGATGGTTCCTTTCAGGTGCATGGCAACCGATGTCTATAACAACAGGGCCGTTATGCTGAAGTCTGGAGATCTTGGGCTGGCAGTGCGGGCCTCTATGACATTTCCTTTGTATTTTAAGCCCATCAGTATTGATGGCAACCTTTTGTTCGATGGTGGCATCATCAATAATTTCCCCGATGATGTTATGCAGCAGGAATTTGATCCCGATGTAGTGATCGGTAGCAAGGTGGCCTCCCTTACCCAAAAGCCACACGAAGATGAGTTGATTCAGCAAATCGAAAATATGATCATGGCATCCAATACCCGGTATGAAATTGATCCTGAAGACGGAGTCTTGATAGCCAATGAATTTAATGATGTCGGCTTGCTGGATTTTCATCGTATTGATGAGTTGTATGTTAGTGGCTACAACAGCACCATGGACTTGATGGATTCTATCAAGGGCAGAATAGACAGACGGGTTTCACAGGATTCTTTGCAGGAAGCAAGAAATAATTATAAAAGCAAACTTCCCGAACTCAGGATTGATAACATTTATATTGAAGGCGTTAATATTCAGCAAAAAAGATATATCAGAAAAAGCCTGAAACAAAACAAAAAGCTCCTGTCTCTAAAACAATTTGAAGAAGCATATTACCGGTTGATCGCCGATAATCAAATCAGTGCAGCTATGCCTGTTGCTAAATACAATAAGAAAACAGGCTTTTTTGATATGATCCTTCGCGTGAAGCTTGAAAAACCATACCAGGTACGCTTTGGGGCTAATGTTTCTTCAAACTCTATCAATCAGGCTTTTTTAGGACTTGACTATAAATGGCTTAACAGAAAGGCCTATTTCTTTCACGCCAATATGCAATTTGGACGATTGTACACGTCATTTCAGGGACTTACACGTATTGATGTACCGGGCAAATTGCCATTTTATCTGCAGGCCGGGCTTACAAGCAATCGCTGGGATTTTTTCAAATCCAATCCTACCATGTTTTTCGTGGATGTAAAGCCTGCTTATCTGATTCAGAATGAAAACAATTTCCGCCTGGATTTAGGTTTCCCTCTGGGTTCAAAATCGAAAATGGAAATTGGAGGCGCTTATGCCAGGATGAAAGATGAATACTATCAAACCAACAATTTCCTGCAGACGGATACCGCAGATATCACCCGCTTTGATTTACTTACTGGCCATCTGAGATTCGAAAGAAAAACACTCAACAATAAATTGTATCCCAATCAAGGGGTGTATGATTTGTTTGATATACGTTTTATCAGAGGTAAAGAGGTGAATTTTCCCGGCACAACCTCTGCAGAAAGTGATGATTATGGTAACCAGCATGGGTACGGAGTGATGAAATTGAAGCAGGAGAGATACATGCATTTGGGTGATTATTTTACCCTGGGTGGTTCTTTAGAACTGGTAGCAAGTAATAAAGAGTTTTACAGAAATTACATATCAACACTTTTGTCTGCTCCCTCATTTACACCAACGCCCCATTCCAAAACCCTCTTTTTGAAAAATTTCAGGGCTCATAATTATGCCGGCCTGGGGGTGAAAAATGTTTTTACCATGACTGATGATATTAACCTGAGACTTGAAGGCTATGCTTTTGCTCCCTTACGGGATATCACAAGCGAGGAAAATCAGCCACAGGTTTTTACAGCCACTTACTCTGATTTCTTTCCGGCTGTGCGCTTTATGGCCAATGCCAATCTGGTGTATGTGACACCCGTAGGGCCGGTTTCATTTAGCATCAACTACTACGACGAAGAAAGAAACAAGTGGTTTTTTATGTTTCATTTTGGTTATATCATGTTTAATGAGCGTGGGATTGATTAGTAGATGTCTGTGGAAATTCTGATATGCAGTACTCTAGATGCAACCACCCGTAAAGACAGATTATGTCATATCTTCTTGTAATGTTGTGGTTTGTGTTTTCTTATTTTCATTTTAATTTTTTGTCATTTCATCTGATATGTAAAGGTCAGGTCTTCAAGCCACTACACAACAAAAGCACGAAGCATCAACCAAAGTCTGAAACTTCAAGCCCCAACGGGGCGAAAGCACAGAACATCGGGCAAAGCCCGATGTATGTAACTGCGATACAGTAAGCTTTTGGCG
>JBKGYK010000015.1:0-49704 GCA_046546095.1 Bacteroidales bacterium | reverse complement strand
ACATCCTGAGTTTGAGTCACTACATTTCCATTGCCGTCATCATATGTCCAGGTAATGGTATGTATTCCCTGTGCTGTGTATGTAAGCGGGTCGGTAGTGGTTCCGGTGATTGTTCCGGTGCAGTTGTCGGTGGCTGTTGGTGTATCAGTTACGCTTGCCGAACACTCATCGCTTATTGTTTCAATGCTTTCCTGATCAGGAACCGGCTTAGCCAAATCCAAACTGCAGTCTTCAAAGAAATTGCCGTCCGCCAAACCGGCTTGCAATGCAAAGTTATGCATACTACCGTGAAAATTGTTATCGGTCATATCGGGCAAATATCCAATCGCTGTATTATCCCCTTCGGGAATTCCCCGGTTGAAATCATAATAAGCCAAAAGGTTATCAGATTGCGGATTAATTTCTGAATTCATATTATCCAGAATTTCGCTTCCTGTTCTGGCATCATTCCATATTCTTGTTTCTTCGATATATCCAGTCCAATAATCGCCATAAGCTTGCGAAGCACCGATGTATAAATCCAAATCATTGTTTATCAATGTACCACTTGCCGTTCCCGTCTGCAAAACACCGTTTAGATACAATTCTAATGAACCGGAATTGTATACCATAGCCACATGATACCATTGGTCAGTATTTACCGGTGCAGTAACACTTGCCCAGCTTTCGCCTACACCGATTACTGCCCTTATGTTTGAACCGTCATATTCTATGGTATAACCGCTTCGGGTTGTTCCGTCATTGCCATGTTTTGAAATTACTTTTCCCTGAACTTTTGTTGAATGAGCATAGAACCATGTTTCTATGGTAAAATCATCGGTAAAATTAATAGCGGGATTATTTGGAACAGCAATATAGTCATCGTAAATAAAAAACATAGTATTTGGATTTACGTAAGTATTTACATGAGTTGAGAATTCATCATTATCTGTACTATCATCGCTAGCGAGTTCGGTTTTTGCTGTCACAGGATATATATTTTCAGACGACAAATCAATTGTCTGATTAAAACTGTATTGAACTGAATCTCCTGGAGCAATTGTTCCCGTATAAGTTTCGGTTATGGTATCGGAATTAGCAGTATAACTTACCGGGAAATCACTTTCATTTTGATTGCCATTATTTGTTATTTCAACTGTAAAATGGCTGTTTTCAAAGTTTTTAACCGGTTTTAAAATATCTGTTACACTAAGATCATGAATGGTCGGTATTTGATACTCGAATTCAAAGGGGGCATATAAGAATCGTTGTCTTGTGTTGTCGTCTATTTTTCCGTAAATGTAATACTTTTCCCCTTCTGTAAGGCCGGCAACTGTCCAGTTGTCTGAATTTGCAGTAATTACAGAACCTGTAGCATTTGTATTTAGTGTTCCGATTTGTGTATCGTTGTTATTGTAGGGATTTCTGTCTGAATCGATAAAGAGCGTAATTGTGCCTGCATTGGCATAGCTTCTGTAAAGCAAATCAATGTCGAGTGTATCGCCATCAATCAGGGTATGATTTCCTGAGCTAAGTGCCTCGCTGTTTTTACTCATTGATATTTCAAGTATATTGGGCCAAACAGCACTTGTCCAATTCAGATTCTGGCGAGTTCCGTTTCCTCCGAGTAGCGCATCATTGTGCAACCCATCAAGAATTGCATCGCCCCCGATAACGGGGTTATCCGTGCTTTTTCTGTTGCCCGAAATCTGGCGGCTGTACTGAAATCCAGTGTTTTCGCCTTCATTTTCGTATGCATTAAACCAGCTATCACGTTCGGATTGTGTCATTGTGGCTTCGCCGTTGGAAGTCGGTGTTGCCAGGTCGATTGTTGCATAATAGGCAAGGATTGTGTTTAAATGGTCAGAAAAGTCGTAATCTGTTCCGAGGATATTATAAGTGTATCCGGTTTCGTTGTGATATCCACCTGGAAGTGATGTCCAAAGTCTATTGTATGCACCACTGACGTATTCCCCTTTCGGATATTCAATGTTTTGATAATAAACATCTGCAAACAAAATGTTATCATAAACATTTATTGTGCTGTCAATCGTTTCTCCCGGACCCATTGGAGGGGCTAAACCCTGGGGGTCGGCAGATGTAAGCGGATGTGGGTCAAGGGCGGTTAGGTGTTCAACTTCAACACCTTCAATCCCGAGCAATCCGGCAATCTCAAATACCATCCCTGCACCCCGGCTATGACCGATGAGATGTATAGGCAATTCAGACAAGGCCGGCTCCCCGTTTTGTCCAATGTACAACTTAGGGGCAACAGAAGCAGCAACTTCTTGTACTGAAACACCTGTATTTATGTGATTAGCGACATCTGTCCAGTTTATAAGCAACACAATTTCGGCGTGATCCTGGTTCACCAGATCAAAATCCCAATCGCTGCAGGTTGATGTAAGGTTGCCCTGCGTTCCGGTAACGGTAATGTTTGCCACATGTCCTAAACCACCACTGCGCGCAATTATGGAATCAGCCATAATTTGCATCCATGCAGGCTGTGAATCGTCGGGGTTCCATCCGTGAACAATGATTGTTACTCCGGCTCCTTGTTTTTCAAAAATTTGCGAATAGCTGCTTAAGGCAAACATGCTCAATAAGACAGCAATAATCAGTTGCTTTTTCATATAGTCATTTTTTTTATGGTTGGTAATAAATAAATTCTAAGTGCTCCATAAATCAAAGCGTTCCAATGCAATCCTTTTTCTCATTGCATAAATGAAAGGGATGAATATTTTCCGTATGTATTCTGCTGAATAAAAACGTATATGTCCCCTTGATTTTCATTTAAACAAAATTATCATGTTTTGCATAGATCATGATGAATGCAGGTATGACATTTACTATGACAATGGAAAAAATGTAGCTTTGTCAGAGAGCAGCAGCTACTTCAGACAGAAAGTTTACCATAAGATCAACCATGAACGCATCCAATGGATTTTCAGTGTAGCAAGTAACAGAAATGAAATATAGACGAGATAAACATTACACCTACCCCTGTTACCTGCTATATCCCAAAATACTGCCACATTTTAAAACTCTCCTGCCAAAACACTGCATTTCGTTTTCATAAACAAAGTGAATGTTGTATTTTGCAGTTTTTTAAACTATGTTCAAAATGCAGGTAAAAATAGTAAACACATCAAAGAACCCCGTACCGGAATACAAAACCGATATGTCTGCCGGTATGGATTTACGCGCCAGCCTTGATGCCCCGGTAAGACTGGAACCACTGGAGCGCAGGCTCATCTCCACCGGTCTTTACATCGAATTACCGGAAGGCCATGAAGCTCAGATCCGTCCCCGCAGCGGCATGTCTTTGAAACATGGCATAACCGTTCTCAATACGCCCGGCACAATTGACGCCGATTACCGTGGCGAAATCGGGGTTATTCTGGTCAATCTGTCCAATGAAGCCTATACCATTGAAAACGGCGAGCGCATTTGTCAGATGGTCATTGCCCGTCATGAGCAAGCTGAATTAATTGAAGTTGAATCCCTGAATGAAACCGTACGCGGTGCCGGCGGTTTCGGACACACCGGAAAAAACTAATTGCTATGAAAATTATTGTTCCTATGGCTGGTATGGGTAAACGCATGCGTCCCCATACCCTGAGCATTCCCAAACCTCTGATTCCCGTAGCCGGAAAACCCATCGTTCAGCATCTGGTGGAAAACATCGCCAATGTATGCAGCGAAGGCATTGAAGAAATTGCTTTTGTTGTTGGGAATTTTGGTACTGAGGTGGAAAACAAACTGAAAGAAATTGCAGGGCGGCTGAATGCCAAAACCAGCATTTATTATCAGGAAGAAGCGCTGGGTACAGCCCATGCCATCCATTGCGCAGCAGACTCCATGGACGGTAAAATCGTTGTTGCGTTTGCAGACACCCTGTTTAAAGCCGATTTCACCCTGGATGCCAGCCATGATGCCACCATCTGGGTGCAAAAAGTGGAAAATCCTTCCTCATTTGGTGTGGTAAAACTCAACAACGAGGGTTTGATTACCGATTTCATTGAAAAACCCAAAGAATTTGTCTCTGACCTTGCCATCATTGGCATTTACTATTTCCGCGAAGGCGAGAAACTGCGCGATGCCATCCAGCATCTGATTGACAACAAAATCACAGGCAACGGTGAATATCAGCTCACCGACGCCCTGGAAAACATGAAAAACGAAGGGGTGAAATTTTATCCCGGCCAGGTAATTGAATGGATGGACTGCGGCAACAAAAACGTTACCGTTCACACCAATCAGCGCATGCTGCATTACCTGAAACATGAACAACTGATTTCAGATACAGTAAGCCTTGAGCATTCTGTTATCATTCCTCCGTGCTACATTGGAAAAAATGTAAAAATCAACAATTCTGTAGTGGGTCCATACGTTTCTTTGGGTGATGAATCACGTATCAGCAATTCCCGTATCGACAACAGCATTTTGCAAAATAATGTTTGCGTGGAGAACAAAGTACTCACCAACTCCCTGATTGGCAATCACGCAGTAGTAAAAAATCAGGCCGATGATTTGAGTATCAGCGATTACAGTAAAATTAACAATGTATGAAAAGTAAAATTACAATCATAAGTCTGTGGATTATCTCACTGATACTCCTGGGCTCCTGTTCGGTACTAAAAAAAAGCGCTGAAAATGAGGAGGATGATCATGTCAAAACAGAAAAAGAATTCATGTATGATGCACATTTTCTGGAGGCATTGCATCAAAAAACTCTTGAAAAATATGAAGAAGCTCTGACCGAACTGGAAAAAGCCAAAACGTATATTGAGGATGAAGCAGTGCTGTATTTCCAGCTTGCAGAAGTAAACAGCAAGTTGGGATATTTCTCCAAAGCACAGGAATATGCTGAGAAGTCCGTTGAGCTGGAACCGGATAACATATGGTATCATATACTGCTTACCCGCCTTTATCAAAACGCAGGTTTGTTTGCAGATGCCACAGAACAAATGAGCAGAATTCTTGAGCTGGAACCCGGCAAAATGGAATACTACTTCATGCTTTCAAGCCTGCATCAGTCCATTGGTAATCCTAAAGATGCACTGACGGTGATGGATGAAGCAGAAGACTACTTTGGCATTACAGACATCATCAGCATAGAAAAGCAAAGCCTGTATCAAAGTATGGACAAGCCCGGTAAGGCTATCAGGGAAATTGAAAAACTCACCAATGCATTTCCTGATGAGCCAAAATATGAAGCACTGCTGGCTGAGCTGTATGTCACTGAGGGAGAAACGGAAAAAGCAAAGGAGATTTATGATGAGCTTGAACAGGCTGACCACTTAGACGGTAACATCCTGCTTTCCATATCTGAATTTTATTATCAAAACAACCATTACGACAAAGCATACAATTACCTGAAAAAAGCCTTTGCATCAGAAGACATGAATATCGACATGAAAATTGAAATGCTTGCTTCCATGCTGATGAATACAGGTTCTTCGGATTTTGAGAAAGAACAGGAAAGTGAATTATTTGAAATATTGATTCACACCCATCCGGATAACCCCAAGGCCATGACAGTGTATTCCGACTACCTTGTAAAAGCAGGAGAATTCGAAGAAGCCATGGAGGTAATACAAAAAGTTCTTAGCACAACCCGTGATAAATACATGATTTGGGAACAGGCATTATATCTGGCCAACCAGTCAAATGATTACGAAACCATGTATCAGTATTGTGATACCATAACCGGTTTGTTTCCCAATCAGCCCTTGCCCTATCTGTATGGCAGTGTAGCTTCTTTTCAGCTAGAGAAAAATGAGGAAACCATAGAATACGCAAAACAAGGGCTTAAATATACTTTTGACAACAAGCCGGTAAAGGTTGAATTGCTGACTTTTCTGGGTGAAGCATACCACAAAAAAGAAGCGCATCATAAGGCAGACAGTGCTTTTGATGAAGTATTGAAACTTGATCCCGACAATGTATTTGTTCTCAACAATTACGCCTATTACCTTTCTTTGCGAAAGGAAAAACTGGAAAAAGCCAAAAGTATGGGCAAAAAGCTCATCAAGCAGGTACCAACCAATCCCAGCTACCTGGATACTTATGCCTGGGTATTATACGAGTTGGGTGAATACGAAGAAGCACTGGAAAAACTCCGTGAAGCCTATGAGCTGGGAGGAAAGGAAAGGGCTGTCATTGTAGAACATTACGGGGATGCCCTGTATAAAAACGGGGAAACAGAAGAGGCTGTTAAAAAGTGGAAAGAAGCTCTGAGCATGGATGAGGACAACGAAAAGCTAAAACAGAAAATCGAAAGCAAAGGTCTGAATGATTAAATCAAAAAAAAACATAGCCTACCTGCAGCAGACGTTCATTATTCTGGCAATATTTATTTTTGCCATTGGCTGTAAAACCAGTAAAATCACAGGCACTTCCTACCCGCCCATGAGCCCCGAAGAACTTATGGCAGCTACTGACAGCAGCAAAATTGAGGCCGGCATTCTTGAATTGAAATTCAAAGCAAAGCTAACAGACCAAACCGGCACCCACCGAGCCACCTGTTACGTGAGAATGTACCGTGACAGCCTGATGTGGATTTCAATCAGATCAATGAGCCTGGAGGGGATGCGGATGCTAATGACACCTGACAGCCTGAAATTTGTTGACCGAATGAATAAGAAATATTACCAGGGAGATTACGGATTTCTAAACAGACGCCTGAATCTGAACCCGGATTTTCACTTATTACAAAGCATGCTCCTGCAGGAAATGTATGTTTTCAATAAGAGTTACGGGGATAATCTGAGTCAACATGTCAAAGCCTGCAAAGATTCATCACACTATTGTTTGTGGCTTAATGCCGAAAAGAATAAAGACAAGGTGGAATTATTAAAACCTTTCACCCCCTCAAAGGTAAAGCAGTATTTCCGTTTTTATCCTGACTCGCACCGTTTATTTGAAACAAAGCTTCTCAGCACCTTAACAGGAGAAAGCATGCAAATCAGCTACGGTAGAGCTACAGAAGGTGATGAAATGTCATACCCTTCCAGAATTGGGCTAAGAACCAGCGGCAGTAATGGAATTGAGCTTGAACTGGAGACCTTAAAAGCTGATTGCTGCGATACGGTAAAAACTCCATTTAAAATTTCCGAAAAATATGAACCCGTCATATATTAATTTGTATTTTCGTACATTACCAAGACATCATATATGTTGAATCTCAAAAATCTTATCATAACACCTCTGTTGCTTGCAATCTTTTGCATGTTGTCTCTGCAATTGTATGCTCAGGACCGCAGTGATCTTGAAAAGAAAAAAGCACAGGCGCAAAAGCAAATTCAGCTCACCAATAAACTCATTAATGAAACCAGGGAAGGCAGAGAAAAAACATTCAGCAATCTTCAACTCCTCAGTAAGCAAATAGAATCCAGAAAGGAAGTGATTCAAAACATAGCAGCAGAAAAACAGGAGATTGAGCAGCGTATCAATGACAACGAAGAAAACATTGCATCATTGGAAAAAGACCTGAAAGACCTGAAAGAACAATATGCCAGGCTGGTCATATATGCTTATAAAACAAAAGATGCTACCAACCGGCTGTTGTTTGTCATATCAGCAGATGATTTTAATCAGGCCTACAAACGCCTTGCTTATCTGAAAGAGATTGCAGAATACCGGCGCAAACAAGCTGAGGTTATCCGGGAAACCCAGGAAGACATAGAATTACAAAATGAAAAACTTCAGAAGGCCAGAGCGGAAAAGCTGGCTTTGCTAAATGAATTCGAATCTGAAGAAGAAAAGTTAAAACGAGAAAAACAGGAACAAAATTCCATTTTTGAGTCTCTTAAAGGCAAGGAAGCAGAACTCAAACAAAAGCTTCAGGCCCAAAAGGAACGCGCTGACAAGCTACAGAAAGAAATTGAAAAACTCATTGCCGCCGAGGCCAAGCGCAATGCAGGCAGCGGTTATACACTAACACCGGAAGAAGAACTCATTTCTACCAATTTTGGCAACAACAAAGGCCGTCTGCCCTGGCCTGTGGTCAGTGGTGTTATTACAAGCAAGTTCGGAAAACACGCCCACCCGATAATCAAAGGTGTACAGGTTAATAACAACGGAGTAGATATTGCTACCACGAAAGGAAGCGCTATCCGCAGTATTTTCGATGGGGAAGTAAGAAAAGTGTTCAAGGTCCCGGGCTATCAAAATGCCGTCATCATCCGGCATGGCTCCTACCTTACCACCTACACTCATCTGAGCTCGGTTTATGTTTCTGAAGGGGACAAAGTATCTGCAAAACAAAACATTGGAACTGTTCACACGGATACTGAGGAGAATGAAACCATCCTGCATTTTGAAATCTGGTATGGTCAAAAGAAACTCAATCCAGAACAATGGCTGGCCAAATAGTTCGTTATAATTAATCATGAATACTGATTTCAACATACTCATATCCAAGCTGGATGCATTCATCCGGCGCTATTACCTGAACCAGATACTCAGGGGGGCAATTCTTGCTGTCGCTCTTACCGGTTCATATTTTTTACTGATCACCATTGTCGAATATTTTGGGCATCTGGGAACAACAGCCCGCACCATTATTTTTTATGCATCCGTACTTTTGCTGGCCGGTGTTCTGTTCTGGTTTATCATCCGGCCATTGCTGGGATTTCTGAAAATCGGTAAGCACATCAGTTACCGGGATGCCTCCCGCATCCTGCGCCAACACTTCCCACAGATGCAGGATACCTTGGAAAACAGCCTTGAGCTTGCTGAAATGGCAGAAATGTCACCCGAATCCCGCGATTTAATTATGGCATCAGTAACACAAAAAACAGAAAAGCTAAAACCACTGCCGTTTTTGTCTGCCCTGCCATGGAAAAAAAGCCTGACGGCAGCAAAATACCTGGTGCCTCCGATCATAATCATTCTCCTGGTTTTATTTTTCTGGCCATCAGCCCTGAGCGAAGGTACCCAAAGACTTGTCAAACACCGTCAGGAATTTGTCATGCCACCACCATTTGAATTTGTACTGGAAAACAAAAACCTTGCAGTAAAAAAAGGAGGCGACGTGGAAATAACCGTTAGCACCAAAGGCAATAATCTGCCGGATAAAGTATGGGTTCATTTTGGCGGCAATCATTTGCTGATGAAAAAAACCGATCCCAACAAATTTGTTCATACCTTCCGCAACATCAACAACCCGCTGAACATACATTTTGAATCTTCTGATGTCATTTCAGATCAATATCGCATCAATGTTCTGCCTGCTCCGGCACTAAACGATTTCAGGGTTAAAATCAATCCTCCGGACTATACCGGTGAGCCGACACAGGAGCTAAAAAACCAGGGTGATTTAAGCGTACCTGCAGGTTCTGAAATTGAATGGGCTTTCAATACCAGATCAACAGAAAGAACAGAACTGATTTTTTCAGATTCATCAAAACTTGTGGCTGAACGCAAAGATGTGTTTTTCACTGCCGATACCAGTTTGCTCAGAAGCACAGGCTACACTGTAAGCATGTCAAATGAACATTTCACCAATGATAACCCCCTGCAGTACAGCATACATGTCATACCGGATATGTATCCTTCCATCAATGTAGAACAAAAACGTGACAGCAGCGACCTGAATATTTTTTATTTTAACGGCGTAATCAGCGATGACTATGGTTTCAAATCCCTGAATTTTATGTACAATGCCTGGGATGATCCCGATTCACTCAAAAGTGTTCCGGTAGAATTCAATGCCAACCTTTCTCCCCAGGAATTTTATTTCGCCAGAGATTTCAGCCGGTTTGCAGATACAGAGTCAAGTTCAGTAAAATACTATTTTGAAGTTGGGGATAATGATGCCATCCACGGAAGCAAAACCAGCCGCAGCAATATAAACGAATTCCGCTTTCCCGGAAGTGATGAACTTAATAAGCTCAACGAAGAAACCAATCAGGCCATAGATGATAAAAACAAAGAAGCCCAAAAGCTGAGTGAATCCCTGCAAAAAGATGTCAAAGACCTTCAGCGCAAACTCATTGATAAAAACATGAGTGACTGGGAGCGCAAACAAAGTATGGAGAAAATCAATGAGAAGCAAAACAGCCTGGAAAACATAATGCAAGACATGCGTGAACAAAACAAGCAGCGCAATCAGATGATGGACTCCTACAGCCAGAACAGGGAGGATATTCGGCAAAAGCAGGAGCAGGTAGAAAAACTCATGGAAGAGCTCATGGATGAGGAGATGAAAGAGATGCTTGAAGAACTCAACGAGTTGATGAAAAACAATCAGACCGATGAGATGAATGAGCTGATGGAAGAGCTTGACATGTCTTACGAAGACCTCAACAAACAGCTGGATAACAACCTGGAAATGCTGAAACGCACGGAAGTGGAGCAGCGCATGGAAAACACCATAGATGAGCTGCAAAAACTCGGCGAAGAACATGAAAAACTGAGTGAAAAAACCAAAAACAAAGAAGCATCACCTGAAGAGCTGCAGGAAGAACAGACTGAAGACCAGAAAGAGCTTGAGGAGCTCAAAGAAGAATTTGAAAAAACCATGGAAAAAAATGAAGGGCTGAAAGAACCTCTGGACATGGAAAATTTCGATGAGCAATTTGAGCAGATACAGCAGGAGATGCAAAAAGCCGGCGATAAGCTTGATCAGAAAAAGGAAAACAAAGCCTCAGAACACCAGCAAAACAGCTCGGAGCAAATGAAACAGCTCAGCAAAGACATGCAAAGCATGATGGAACAGGCCATGATGGAATCGGCAAGCGAAAACATGGAAGACCTGAAACAATTGCTTGATAATCTGATACAATTTTCTTTTGACCAGGAAGACCTAATAGAGAAATTCTCCAACATAAACAGCAGGGACCCTCGTTTTAAAGAAATCATCATTGAGCAGGGCAAGGTTCGCAAATCTTACCAGATGATCAACGATTCTCTGACAGCCCTCGGCTCACGTGTACCCCAAATTGGCGGCATTATGCGTAAAGAACAAAAATCCATACGAAAAGAACTGGAAGATGTTATGGATGAAGTTGAGGACAACCGCCTTTATCGCGCACGCACCGCACAACAAAACGTAATGACGCATGCCAACAATCTTGCACTCTTGTTATCAGAAGCACTCGATCAGATGCAACAGCAAATGAACTCAATGGCCAACTCCAACAGCTCCTGTAAAAAGAAAAACGGAAAAGGCCAACCAAAGATGGGTGAAATGCGGCAGCGACAACAAAATCTCAAGAAGCAAATGCAGGAGATGCTGGATATGATGAAAAACGGCCAGAAACCAGGTCAAAAGTCCGGAGGTAAAGGCCAAAAAGAAATGAGCAAGCAGATTTCCAAAATGATGGCCGAGCAGGAAATTATGCAACAAATGCTCAATGACATTATGTCGGAACAAAACATCAGCCCGGAATCAGCAAAAATGCTGCAGGAAATTAAACGGATGCTTGAAGACAGCAAAAATGAATTGATTAATCGAAATATTACACCTGATTTACTCAAGCGGCAGGAACAGATACTCACCCGTATGCTTGAGGCCGAAAATAGCGAATTTGAGCGTGAAATTGACAAACAGCGCAAATCTGAAGAAGCACGGCATCAGAAAATCTCCAATCCGGAAGAAGCATTCCGGGAGGCAGCAGAAAAAGAATCCTTCAACGAATTGCTGGAATTCTCACGCCTGAAAATGACACGATTTTACAAAGAAAAATACAAAGAGTACCTCCTAAAAATCAGTAACTAATGAGCAGCATACAGTTCTTTAGCGAAAGCACCGGCATGCCCGATATTAACCAGGCTAAAACAGCAATGTGGCTTGAAAAAACCGCCAATTCGGAAAATAAAGAAACCGGCGACTGCAACATTATCTTCTGCTCAGATGATTACCTGCTTGACATCAACAAAAAATACCTTGACCATCACAATTATACCGACATTGTTACTTTTGATTACAGTGAAGACAATACCATTGCCGGTGATTTATTCATCAGCACCGACCGCATTGCGGAAAACGCAAAGGCTTTTAATGTAAGTTTTACACAGGAATTGCACCGCGTAATGGTACACGGCATTTTGCATCTGTGCGGATACAAGGACACCACCCAAGAGGAAAAAAAACTTATGCGCAGCAAAGAGAATCATTACCTGGAAAAGGCTGGAATGCTATAAGGATAGTTTTACTAAACCAATAAATTAATAATTATCGCTTAGACATTTCATGTCCAAAATCACATGCTTTAATATTACAATTGACTTATGTTCATATTCGTAATAAGCTTTGAATAATTTGTGATTTTTAATGATTACGTCTTCTGAATTTATTTCCTGAGTTCCGCACTTTTTTTAGTGAAAATCATACATACCACATTACCTGCAAATTAAGCTAATTTGTTTTGGGTGTCCCATTGCTTTTATGTTTGTGATAAAGAAGAAAAATTAAATGGGATTAATGAATTCACGCTGCGCTGCTGTCCGGTTGAAGGCTTTTTTCTTCCTATCTCTTCTGACTGGACATCAAAGTCAAATAAACTTGCTTTAACAAACCCATGTCATTCCAAGAGTGCAGAACAATCTGCCTACTCTTCACTCTCGTACAATATCAGCATCTGATCATACCGGAGCATATCCTGCCTGGATAAATTATTCCATTGCCTGATCTCCTCTATTGTACAGTTGAATCTGATGGCAATTTTATGAAGGGAATCACCCCGTTTAACCTGGTATTCCGTTATTTTGGTTTTGCTTTTTTCTTTACCGGATAGCATTGCTGGTTTGATGCCGGCAATTTCCTGTTTTTTAAGAATAAACGCGATGACCCCGGTTCGAGGCAGTATTAATGGATAACCATGACTGTTTTTGGGTATGATTTTTTGCCTGTAAACGGGATTCAGTGCTGTAAGTATCGCAGGATCGGTATTTATCTCCTCTGCTACCTTGTCAAGGAAAATTTTTTCTTTTACGTGTATTGTATCTGTCTGATGATAATGCATCAAAGGAACCGCCGCTTCAATACCAAAATCCTGATGATAAGCAAGTACATAATTCATGGCAATAAAAGCCGGCACGTATATTTTCATTTGTGCACTCATTTCGGGTCTTATATCCCAGTAATTTGTTTTTTCTCCTGCCCTTGCAATGGCTTTCTCCACAGCTCCCGGGCCCCCATTGTATGCTGCCAGGGCAAGATGCCAGTCGTTAAAAATCCTGTATAAATAAGAAATGTATTCACAAGCTGCCAGGGTTGATTTGTGAACATCGCGCCTTTCATCAATCCAGGCGTCCATGCGCAAATCAAACAGCCCGGCAGAACCAGGCAAAAACTGCCACAGACCTACCGCACCACTTGGAGAAACTGCATTGGGATCAAGTGCCGATTCTACAGATGCAAGATGGCTGAGTTCCGGTGGCAGATTATGAACATTCAGGTAATGGCTGAATATGGGATAATAATAAGCTTTTCTCCCCAGTATGGCAGAAATTTTTTCCGGATTTTCAATGGCATATTTCTTAATGTAATCTTTGACTGAAGGATGATATTCAAGCGGGATTTCGGTGGATTCTGATAAATAGCGTAAACGAGCCTTAATCAGTGAATCATTGTTGGCTGCCTCTTCTGCGCTAAAGCCAGGATGCTCATTGTCCGCCGGTATGCCTGCAACAATCAGTGAATCATACATGGCGCAGGTCAGATAACTCATGATGCCGAGATGTTTCCCTTTGTGTTCACGGATGGTCCGCGTATTCTCCCCTTCGCCCTGTGTCTCATTTTCCCCGTCAGTCAGATCAAAGGACATCAGAAAAACCGAAAGAATCAGGAGTATTGGTAAAAGCCTTGTAAACTTGTGCATCTGTTTGATCATAAATTAAAAACTGCCACGCAAAGATAATATGAAACTTCTGCCCATGGCAGGAATTCCTGATGAATATGGCCGGTAAAGCTGATCTGCAATATTTTCAACACCTGCCGTAAATACCAGACTTTCGTTCAGTGCATAGGCAATTTTGAGATTCAATGTGATCCATGCAGGTGAGTACAGTCCGTCAGGATTGAATCGCTCGTCAGGAGGTAACTGCTCCTGAGCAGCAGCATATTGGGGGTCAGTGGTGTACATGTAATTTTTGCCGTGTTCTTCAGGACTTAGCATTCCCGGTGAAATTTCTCCGTTGTATGAGGCATACAAATCCGCACTTATTTGTCCTGCCCTGTACATCAGATGTGTGCTCCCATACGTGGGCGGAACATGCCGGTATGGGTTGCCATCCTGATCTTCACCATGGATTATTGTGAGTAAAGACTTAAGTGTGATGTTTTTAAAAAGATCTGCAAAAATACCGGCATTGAATCCATAGACATTTACCCTGCCAATATTCTGAATGGCCTGTACTCTTGACATTTCCCCGTCATATATGATACTGTCCCTGCCATTGAAAGTGTAATTGTCCCTTACCATTGCATTGGTGAGTATGGTGTAAAATCCTCCGGCTTCCAGGCGTACAATATCACCAAAGGTTTTGCTGATATTCAGATCTGCATTGTATGCATATTCGGGTTGTAAATCATCGTTGGGAACTACCACATTACCAGGTTCCGAATCAAAAACTTTGCCGATATCATCAATGTTTGGTGCCCTGAAGCCGGTACTCAGATTTGCCGTAATACGAAGATCAGGCTGTGGGTTCCAGCTTAGTCCGGCCATGGCATTGGGCGAAATGGTATTCATCTTTATTGTTGAGAAGGGGAAATCATAAAATCTGCCGGAAAAAGGTGAGAAGGCATAAACTGCATTTAAGCGGGCTCCGGTAGTGAATGCAAGGTCTGAACCCAATAAATGCCGGTAGCTTGCATACAGGGCAGCACCGGAATAGTCTGAATTGTCAGGATAGCGGCTGGCAATGACCTCTTCTTCGGCATTGACAATGTTTTCCCTGTGAGCATCTGAAAAAACCTTACTCATGCTGCCTTCAATGCCGTAAAAAATGGCGTTCCGGCTGTCAAGGGCTTTAAAGGCATCTGCATTTATGCTGGCTATCCGCACATTCTCACTGCGATGCCTGAGCCAGTCAGAATTTGCTTTGCGATCGTGCCGGCTTTCCTGATAATCCTGATAGGAAGCCTGCACTTTGAAATCATCCCACAAAATGGTTTTGTTACGGGTATCATATTTCAGAGAATGAGCCATCCAGCTTTGGGGGCCGTAATACCATTCTGCATATTTCAATCTCCCATCCGACTCTTGAATCAATCTGTCATACCTGGGAATATCCGAAGTGGTACTGTAATAAAAATTGTATTGAAGGCGGCTGTTTTCATTTATCTTATAAGCAAATTTTTGCAGAAGGTGGGTCTGATTAAAGCCGGAACCCCTGGCCACATAGGGATCATAATTGGGAACTACTGAATCACCGCCGTTTTGCCTGTCAGCGAGTGATGTCCGGAGATAATCCTGTTTCCTTTCATCAGATACACCGGTTTCACCCATGCGCAAATTCCCGTAATCCGCATAGGATATACTTGTGAGAGATGAAAATTTATCCCAGCCAAGATTTACATGAAAGTGTCCTGTTTTGCCGTTATTACCGGAATTGTAACGTACCATACTCTTGCCTGTAATCAGCAAACTGTCCTTTTGAGAAAAGCGGGGCCGGTAAGCATGAAAATCCATTACACCACCAATGGCATCGCTGCCGTAAATTACCGAGCCGGGACCAAAAATAACCTCACTGCTTTCAAGCGCATTGGGATCAATCGCAAGAACATTCTGCAGATTTCCGTGCCTGAAAATGGCATTGTTCATCCGGATACCATCATAAACCAGCAATACTTTATTGGTGGCAAAGCCCCGAATCATCGGCGAGCCACCACCAAGCTGTGATTTTTGAACAAAAACTCTACCTGTGCCTGAAAGCATGTCTGCACTGGTCTGGGCTTCCATCATCTGTATTTCGGAAGGCGAGATGACTTCGATTTTCATTGGCACCTCTTCACGCTTCTGTTCCCACCGGTTCGCTGAAATTACTGTTTCGGCCAGTTGAATGACACTGGGAAACAAAGCTATACGATAATCATAATTTTTGATTTCCTCCGTGGTCAGAAGTACACTTTGATATGAGGTATGCTGAAACAAAAGGCTGTCCCCCTTATTGAAATTATCAAGAGAAGCTTCTCCTTTCTTATCTGTCAGCGTAGATTGGGTTTCACTGAAATTAACGATGGCTACATCCGGAATGGCTTTTCCTGTGGTTTTGTCATAAACCTGAATCGTCTGAGACATGGCCACAGTGGTGCCGAAAACAATCAGTGCAAGTGTAAATAATCTTCTCATCATTATTTTTTAAAATCAAACAGGTGCATGCATGCAAAAACCATGCAAGATTAAGGTGAAATTTTATTGTTTTTATACAGGCAGGATTTTTATTCTGCCAGGGCCATATCTACTTGTTTTTTCTGCACATCAACTTTTACAATTTTTACTTTCACATCATCACCAAGTACAAAGGTTTTTCCTTCGTATTTGCCTACAAGGCGGTAATTTTCGTCATCATAGATGTAAAAATCATCTTTGAGGCTACGGACGGGCACTAATCCTTCACAGCCATTTTCCTTAATTTCGACAAAAATACCCCATTCTTTCACTCCGGAAATAATGCCTGCATATGTATTTCCGATACGTTCATTGAGGTATTCAGCCTGCTTAAATTTTACAGAAGAGCGCTCGGCGCTGACTGCTTTTTGTTCCATTTCGCTGCTGTGCTCGCAAAGCGATTCGTATTTGTTTTTGTCCGCACTGGGTTTGTTGTCAAGGTATCGGGTTAATAGCCTGTGAACCATCATATCCGGGAAACGTCGGATGGGCGAGGTGAAGTGGGTGTAGTGTTCAAATGCCAGTCCGTAATGCCCGATATTTTGTGTGGAGTATTCGGCTTTTGCCATGGTTCGTATGGCCAGATTTTCAATAACATGTTGCTCGGGTTTATTCCTGATGTTTTTCAGGAGTTTATTCATCGAAGCCGAGAGATTTTTTGAACTTTTGCCTGAAATGCTGTATCCGAATTTTTTGATGAAGGACGAAAAGGAAATAATTTTATCCGGATGAGGTTCATCATGAACCCTGTAAACAAAGGTGAGCTGCTTTTTCTGCTCCTTACCGATAAATTCCGCCACCTTGCGATTGGCCAACAGCATAAATTCTTCCACCAGCCAGTTGGCTTCCCGCATTGTTTTGAAATAAACACCGATTGGTTTTTTGTTTTCATCCAGTTGGAATTTTATCTCATCACGCTCGAAATTGAAGGCACCGTTTTTATAACGCTTTGCACGCAGTTTCTCTGCCATGTTGTGAAGTTTCATGATCTCCTCAGAGAGAGGTCCTTTCCCACCTTCAATAATTGCCTGGGCATCGTCATATGTGAAACGCTGATCGCTGTTGATGATGGTGCGGGTGATATGATAATCCTTTACTTCGGCATTATCATCCATTATTAAGATAATGGCATAACAGAGCTTGTCTTCATTGGGCCTGAGTGAGCATAGCTCATTGGACAAGCGTTCAGGCAGCATTGGCACAACCCTGTCAACAAGGTAAACTGAAGTTGCACGGGTTTCGGCTTCATCATTGACAATGGTGTTTTCTTTAACGTAATGCGTGACATCTGCAATGTGTACACCCACTTCCCAAAGGCCGTCTTTCGTTTTCTTCAGGGACAAGGCATCATCAAAATCCTTTGCATCATCGGGATCAATGGTGAAAGTCGGTACTTTCCTGAAGTCCTCACGGTTTTTTATTTCGGCTGCAGTGATTTTGTCCGGTATGTCATCTGCTGCTTCCGCGATTTTGTCAGGAAATTTGTACGGCAGATCATATTCAGCCATGATAGCGTTCATTTCCACATCATTGTCACCGGGTTCGCCCAAAACTTCAATCACTTTACCTTCCGGGCTCCGGTTTCTGGATGGCCACTTGACTATTTCTACTATGGCTTTGTCTCCGTTGTCTGCTCCTTTGAGGTTTTTGGGAGAAATGAATATGTCGAATGGAATGAATTTGCCATCAGGAATCAGGAAAGCAAAATTGTCTCCTTTTTCAATGATGCCTACAAAACTGTCTTTCCTTCTTTCCAGTATTTCCACTACCTCTCCCTCATAGGAAAAGCCCTTGCGCTTGGCATACAGCTTTACTTTTACCAGATCGCCATGCAGGGCAGTGGAAAGATTTTTCCAGGTTACCAGCACCTCCTCGTCAATATCTGTAGTCAGTATGGTGGCAAAACCCTTTCTGGTTATTTTTACCTTGCCAACAACATGGCCGGCACGCGATTTGATCTTGTATTTGCCGGGATGAACTTCAATCAGACTGTTTTCTTCCTTCATCTCCTCCAGCAATGTACCTATCAGTTTTCTCTCCTGCTTATCATGGATTTCAAGGAGTTTTGAAACCTGCTTGTAGTTTAAGCTTCGTTTTGGATTGTAGGCAAAGGTGTTTAGAATTTGCTTATTGAGTGATTTCTTATTAATGCTTTGATTGTTCTTTTTTATTTTCTTACCCATAATGGCACAGATTTTGAATGTTGTTTTCGCAAATGTGTAAATTGATTTGCAACATAAGAATTTTGTTGTAATTTTAAAGAAAATTTAATAATTTAATTTAAAAACCAGTATCATGAAAACAAGGACACTGTTTACAAACGTTTTGCTGATTGGATTTGTTTCCACAGCTATGATTTTTACCTCATGTAAAAGGGACAAAGAAACAACAAAGCCCCCCAGTGATGGTGCTACGGTGGTTTCAATTCCCTGCCAGAGCGAAGGCCGATCTGACAAAGAGTTTTTCAGGGCAGATGCGAGTGCATCTTCTCAGGACATGAGCTTGTCACGGGAAAAAGCCCTGACTGCCTCAAAGCAAAGGCTTGCCGGTTTTATTGAAACCAAAATTAAATCTGTTACAGACCGCTACGTAAATGAAACCGAATTTGGAGAAAACTCACAGTTTGAAGCCAAATTTGAAAACCTGACACGTGAGGTTGTGAAACAGAAACTGGTTGATGTAGCTGTGGTCTGTGAAGAAACACAAAAGGAAAAAAATGGAAAATACACAACTTATGTTGCCCTTGAGGTAAGTAAAGATGCCATGCTCAATGGTATTGAAAATAATCTGTCGCAGAATCAGAAACTGCAGGTTGATTATGACAAGCAAAAATTCGAGGAAATCTTCAACGAAGAAATGGAACAACTCGAAGAAGAAGGTGAATATTAAAAATATCCTTACTGATAAGATAAAAGCGTCATCCTTTGAGGGTGACGTTTTTATTTTGTTAAAATGTATGATAATCTATGCCTGATTCCTTATCTTTGCAAAAAAATTTAATGGGAGAAATAGTAAGGGACAACGAAAATACCGAACAACTGCTGGATACAATCAATGAAGCAATTCTCAATAAAAAAGGAGAAAAACTGATAAACATTGACCTCCGGCAATTGGACAATGCTGTATCCAAATTCTTTGTCATCTGTCATGCAAATTCTGATGTGCAGGTGAATGCAATCGCAAATGAAGTGCTCCATCGTGTGAAAGAAGCTACCGGCGAAAACGTCTTTAATAAAGAAGGAATGGACAATTCAAACTGGATACTTCTGGATTATGTGGATGTGGTTGTACATATCTTTAAAACCAAATTCCGCGAATTTTATCAACTTGAGAATCTATGGGCGGACGCACCATCAAAAGAAATTACGCCAGGTATAAAATAATCTAAACCATCATTGGCGTTAATGGTTTAACAATTGTAAGAAATATCTGAATATGTCGAATGAAAAAGGAAAAGGGTTCGGGGAAAACAACAAAAATCCCAATCCTGATAATAAACAAAATAAAACCCCCGGTAACGGAAAACCAAAACTGCCCTATTACTGGATTTTTGGTGCTGTGGCTATCATATTGATTGCCATGCAATTCATGAATACCGGTGGCGGTGCCGAACAAATAGACAGGCAGCGATTTGAAAATACTATGCTTGCCAGCAATGATGTTGAGCGGGTGGTGGTAGTTAATAAAGAACGTGTTGAGATTTACCTGAAGGATGAAGTCCTTGACCAGGGCAAATACGAAGATGCTACTAGCGGAGGTCTGCAAGCCGGTCCGCAGTATTATTTCAATATCGGAGATGTGGAAACTTTCGAACGTCAGCTTGCAGAAGCACAGAAAAATGTATCTGAGGATAAACGTGTCGTTGCTGAATACCGCACCGAACACAATTATATGGGTGAATTGCTCACCTGGCTACTGCCCATTGGTATTATCATTGCCCTTTGGGTATTCATGTTCCGTAGAATGAGCGGAGGCGGACAAGGAGGCGGCAACCAGATATTTAATGTCGGCAAATCAAAAGCCCAGTTGTTTGATAAGGAAAAAGATACCAAAGTTGATTTCAATGATGTGGCCGGCCTGGAAGAAGCAAAAGTTGAGGTTATGGAAATTGTGGATTTCCTGAAAAAACCCAAAAAATACACCGACCTGGGGGGACAAATTCCCAAAGGCGCTCTGCTTGTAGGCCCGCCGGGTACCGGAAAAACACTTATCGCAAGAGCAGTTGCCGGTGAAGCCAACGTGCCGTTTTTCTCAATGTCAGGAAGTGATTTCGTGGAAATGTTTGTCGGTGTTGGAGCGTCAAGGGTGCGTGACTTGTTTAAGCAGGCCAAAACCAAAGCTCCCTGCATCGTATTTATTGATGAGATTGATGCCATTGGCAGGGCCAGAGGTAAAAATCCCAATATGGGATCCAATGATGAGAGAGAAAACACACTCAACCAGTTGCTTACGGAAATGGATGGTTTTGGTACCAACTCCGGAGTGATAATTCTTGCAGCTACCAACCGCGCTGACATGCTGGATAAAGCTTTGATGAGGGCAGGCCGCTTTGACCGTCAGATTCATGTGGAACTGCCAGATCTTAATGAACGTGCTGCCATTTTCAAAGTACATGCAAAACCACTTAAACTAAGTGAAGATGTCGATATCGACCTCCTGGCAAAACAAACCCCCGGTTTCTCGGGTGCTGATATTGCCAATGTTTGTAACGAGGCTGCTTTGATTGCTGCCAGGAATGATAAGGATGCCATTGAAAAAGAGGACTTCCTTGCCGCTGTTGACAGAATTGTGGGTGGTCTGGAACGCAAAAACAAGATTATCTCAAAGCAGGAAAAACGAACCATAGCATATCATGAGGCCGGACATGCTACTGTCAGTTGGTTGCTGGAACATGCCAATCCCCTCTTAAAAGTCACCATCATCCCAAGAGGCAGAGCCCTGGGAGCAGCCTGGTACCTGCCCGAAGAACGGCAGATTACAACCACAGAACAAATGCTTGATGAAATGTGCTCAGCATTGGGAGGACGCGCATCAGAAGAAATTATGTTCAACAGGGTTTCCACAGGTGCACTCAATGACCTGGAAAAAATCACCAAGCAGGCAGTGGCAATGGTTACCTATTTTGGCATGAGTCCAAAAATAGGAAATATCTCATATTATGACTCCAGCGGACAGTCTGATTATAATTTTACCAAACCATATAGCGAAGAAACTGCCGAGCTCATTGATGCAGAAGTAAAAAACATTGTTGAAGAACAATATGAGCGCGCAAAACAAGTATTGCTTGAAAACAAGGAAGGTCTGACAAAGCTTGCAGAAAAACTGCTTGAGGAAGAAGTGATTTTCAGTGAAGACCTGGAAAAAATCTTTGGTAAACGCAAAGGCGAAGAGGAGCGGGAGAAACTGATACAGGAAGCTCGCAAGGACGACAAAGATAAGCAGGACAAAAAGGATAAAACCAGAAAAACAAAAGAAGCAGCTTCAAAAGCCGAAGAAAAGTCTGCTGAAGATACGGACAAAGAATCCGGTGTAGATAAATCAAAAGACAAAAAAGGATCCGGTAAAAATGACAAAAAGGATGACAAATAAATCAGATTGGGTAATCGCTTTTACTACCGCCCAGGGGTATTTGGCTGCTTTGGCAGAACAGGCCTTGGAAAACAAAGGCATTGAAACTGTCAGAATGAATAAAAAAGACAGCTCTTATCTTTTTGGGCAGATTGATGTGATGGTGAAATCTGATGACGAGTCCGAGGCAAAACAAATCATTGCCGGATTTAAAAAAGACCTGGAACTTGAATAAGTTACTAAAGAGAAGCATATCGGGATTGTTGTATGTTGCTATTGTAAGTCTTACAATCAGCGCTGCCTGGTATTTGTGGTTTGCACTGGCAATTGTGATCAGTTATATCCTTGTTCAGGAATTTTCTTACCTGATGCATAAGGCCGGACTTCCGGTTTTAAAGCCAGCTGCTTCCATTGCCTCATTGTTTTTCCTGTTCGGGATATTTTATTTCTGGTTTTTTGCACAACTTAATCTTGTGTTTGCATTGTTTATGGCTGTACCTCTTGTTTACCTGTTGTTGCTTAGCCTCACAGGCAGGGGAGGCATACGTGGTTTTATCAACAGTGTTCTGGTGAGTTTTTATGTATCACTGCCCCTTGCTATGACAGGATTTCTGTTGCTGGTAATCTCTGAAACCCCTTTTTCACAGATGGGAACAGATGTATTTCATCCTGCATACCACCCGGGTCTGTTGCTTTCTGTTTTTATTATGATCTGGGTATTTGACAGCTTTGCCTATCTGCTTGGTTCAGCATTTGGAAAACATAAAATAGCTCCCGGGATATCTCCGAAAAAAAGCTGGGAAGGCTTTCTGGGAGGTATGGTTTTTTTATTCCCCGCTGTATATCTGCTCCACCGGTTTTTTGGAATCATGAGTATGGCTGAATGGCTGGGAGCAATGGTGATCGTATCTGTTTTCGGCACACTCGGAGATTTGTTTGTCAGTCAGCTAAAACGTATGGCAGGGGCAAAAGACAGTGGTGTCATCATGCCTGGACACGGAGGATTGCTTGACCGCTTTGATTCATTTCTTCTTATCCTCCCCGTTTTCAGCCTGTATATTATCCTGATTGCATAAAAAGTTGACCATGACTTTATCCTGCAGAATGTTCTGTCAAATCAACAGAAATATCCTTGTCAGATTCTTTTCCAATGGTTTTCCTGAGATTTTTTATCCATAAAAAAAACCGCCTCAAACAAGACGGTTTTTTCAATATCTTCTATTGTGTTTACCTTTATTCGATAATATCAAGTTCTTCTATGATGTTTGTAGCACCACCGATTTTTTCAATTACCCACAACACATAACGTGAATCAACATTGATGGTCCGTTGGAGTTCGGGATTGTAAATCAGGTTACTGCACAGCCACTCCCAGTTGCCGTCAAATGCAAGGCCCACGAGCTCACCATTGCCGTTGAGGATCGGGCTGCCCGAATTTCCTCCTGTAATGTCATTGTCTGAAATAAAACAAACCGGAAGGCTGCCCGTTTCATCAGCATAGCGGCCGTAGTCTTTTGCATTGTACAATTCAACAAGCTTTTCAGGTACCTGAAACTCTTTGTCGTCAGGATCCCATTTTTCCATGATGCCTTCTATATAAGTCATTTCTTCATAATGTACTGCATCTTCAGGATCATAATCCTTAACTTTACCGTAAGTCAGGCGCAATGTAGAATTGGCATCAGGATAAAATGCTTTTCCTGACTGGAATTCTCTCAGGCCGGCAATAAATTTTCTTTCATTGACTTCAATATCATTCATCATACTGACATAAGATCCCTGTGATGACATGATGCTTCCATAAACACCGTCAAAAAGCATGACCATTGGATCTTTTTCCAATGTTTTTCCTTTGGGTTTTTCCAGAAAATCCGTCATGCGTTCTCTGCTTGTGAAGATAGAATTCTCATATACATCTTCAATGAATTCCTCTATGGCCAATTCAATGTTATCAGTCTTGTATTCCTCAGGCAGTACCGTTGTAAAGAAGTCGATCTGCTGTTCCTCGTCCAGACCATCGGCATAAGCTTTCATCAGCGCTTCAAGAATCTCCCTGTCCATATCCGGATGATAATTGTCAAAATGTGAATCCAGCGAATTTTTCAGGCGCTCCGAGCTTTCTTCTATATCCTCTGCATTATCTTTTTTGTCTTCAAGTAGCTTCTGAAGTTTTTTAAACTGTTGTACATACATCAATTTGTCGCTGGACTGAAGCAGACCAAGAGATATGTATATCATTTCCTCAGTCACCGGCGCAAATTCCTGATAATCCTTATCGAGGGAGCTCACAACATCAGCGTATTTTGCTTTTCTTTCTTCTTTGGTATTTACCCATGCCATGAACTCTTCCTGCAGTTTCGTTCTGCGTTCGATGGCATCTGTGTTTCTAAGATTTTCGGCTTCACCTTTGAACATTTTGTGTCCGTTGGCAAGACTTGCATATTCATCTGCAAGTTCCAGGCGCAGTTCTTTATCTGCATCCATGTATTTTTCCATGATTTCCAGTTTGGTTCCCAATAAGCGTACTACCATGGGATCAAACGTGTTCATCTTATATTTCATACCGGCGTCGGTAAGATACCGTTCGGTTTGCCCTGGATAACCCATTATCATAGTAAAATCACCTTCTTTTACGCCTTTGATAGAAACCGGCAGATGATGCAGGGGCTTGTATGGAATGTTGTCTTCTTCATACTCACCGGTAGCATCGCCGTCCGGCGACATATAAACGCGGAAGACACTAAAATCTCCTGTGTGTCTTGGCCACATCCAGTTGTCTGTATCGCCTCCAAATTTACCGATGGAAGAGGGTGGAGCACCAACAAAACGCACATCACCAAATTCTTCGTAAACAAAAAGATAATACTCACCACCCAGGTACATTTCTTTGACATTGGCTTTGTAATCATTGTCTGCCATTGCTTCTTCCTCTATTGTGCTGATGTGTTTTTTTATCAGCTTATCACGTTCGCTCTCATCGGTGTCAAAATCCACGCCTTCAAGTACTTTTTCCGTAACATTATCAATGCGTACAACGCGTGAGACACTGACACCTGGTACGGGAATTTCTTCTTCCAGACTTTTTGCCCAGTAACCGTCATCAAGATAATTGGTTTCGGTACTTGACAGATTGGCAATGGCCTCGTATCCACAGTGGTGATTGGTAAACAACAAACCTTTGTCTGATACCATTTCGCCGGTGCAAAATCCCTGACCGCCTTCGCCCAATAGCTGGAATATAGCGTCTTTCAGACTGGAGTTATTGATACTGTAAATCTCTTCCGGACTAAGTTTGAGACCCAGTTTTTGCATATCAGTGTAGTTCATTTTACTGATATGGCCGGGAATCCACATTCCCTCATCGGCTTGTGCCATGGTGAAAATGGCAAAGATCCCGATCAGTAGTAAGTTAAATTTTTTCATTTTATTCAATTTTAATTATGATGTTTCTGAAACTTCTGATAAAAGTACAACATTCAAACGAAAAACGTGCTTCCGCTTTGTTAATATGTTCTTAAGAAAAACATTTTTATCTCCAACAAGGATAGTCAACAATGAATAGCATTGGGTTGACAGGGGTATAGGCCGGAGTAAAAATGCTCTTGGTTTTTTCATTATCCATTGATAATTCTCAATTCTTGTTCTTTTGTTTATTGTATAATGCACGCAAAACGCAAATTCTGTCAACGAGCTGCCATCATTTTAGCTGAGCAATGTTATTTTTCAATTCTTCATCGGACAGTAACTGGGATGCATGGTGGAAATTCTCCTTGTCATAAATGGATTCATAAACAGATTTCAAATAAAAATAGCGAAGTTTTTCATTTTTGATAAAAATGCTGATTTTCATAGCATATTGGGTTGGAAAACAATATTTCTCTGCATATTCAATTCCAATTTTAGATTTCTCTTCATCTGAAGGAATTTTAACTATTGCGTTTGCAAAAGCATAAAACGTTTTCTCGCTCATCAGATTTTTACAGTTTTTTGCCCCTGTATAGTTATCAAATTCGGGAAATATAATGCCTGAGGTCTTTGAGTTTACTGTATCTGCAGGGCTGGTGTCTGCTTGTTCGTCTTTCTCCTGGCTGTCCGGATCACCGGCATCATCAGTATTGGATTGAGATGATGATTCTTCTTTATTCTCAGACGTCTTTGTTGTTTCGCTATAATCATAATAATCAGATTGCGTATCGTATTGTTTGTCCCTCTTCCTGTCTTTCAGTTGCAAATACTCTGCATAGGAATCCAGATCGGTTGGATCCACATGATATTTGACACTCTCTTTCTGGATATAATTCCATAGAAGATCGTAATGGGTTTGTTTTTCCAGTCCGCTACAAATCCTTAATGCGTTGGATTTATCCGACAGTTTATCAAAAGCTGTTTTTGCATATACCAATTTGTAATCTTCAGAATCAAAGTAATCAAGGGTTTTATAAACCTGATTGGCTGATATGTATTTCCGTTTAAGTTTTCTTTCAGCAGCTTTGATTCTCCGTTTATCATTTCTTTGCCGCTCGAGTTTCTTTTGATAAAAATGATATGACAAACAACCCATGGGTTTGTGTTCTTCGATCTGGTCCTGACCATATGAAAGGCTAAAAGCCAGGCTAAACAGCAATAACAGGGATATGTGTTTTTTCATTTTGTTTTGAATTGATTATCAATCAAAAATAACTCAAATATCATTCCCAAACAATCCTTTAATTTTGTCTTTTTCATATTTTGCTGGTTTGATCTGAAAAGAAATTGTTTAAAAATCTGCATCGGCATAAAAAAATGCGGTGTAAACAAAGACTTTGTTTACACCGCCAATGCTTATGAGGATTACCTTTTTCAGGATTATTTCACAACCACATTAATTATTTTTTTCGGGACAAAAATGAATTTCACCAGTTGCTTGCCTTCTGTCCATCTTTGTGCTTTGGGGTGTTGCATCACAGCTTCCTGAACCTCATCCTTCGACATATTGTTGGGCACTTCAAGTTTGAAACGCATTTTACCATTGAATGATACCGGATATTCAAAACTGTTTTCCACCAGCAGTGAGGGATCAAATGCAGGGAATTCTGCATCCACAACAGAACCTTTATTGCCAAGCAAGTGCCAGAGTTCCTCCGCCAGATGGGGTGCAAAGGGTGCAAGCAAAATGGTCATGGGCTCCAGTATCTCTTTCTGATTTGCATTTTGTTCCGCCAATTCGTTGGTGGTAATCATCAGGGTGGAGATGCAGGTGTTGAACGAAAAGCGTTCGATGTCCTCTCCTAGTTTTTTAATGCATGCATGCAGGCTTTTGCGGGCTTTGTTATCTGCCTTGTTATCTGATACTGCAAACTGATTGTCCTTGTTGTGAAAAAGGCGCCAGAATTTTTTAATAAAACGGAACACTCCTTCAATACCATTGGTATCCCATGGTTTGTGGGCTTCAATCGGACCCAGGAACATTTCATACATGCGCAGGGTGTCAGCACCGTATTGTTCCACCAGATCGTCAGGGTTTTGAACATTGTACTTTGATTTGGACATTTTCTCCACTTCCCAGCCGCAGATGTATTTGCCGTCTTCCAGCACAAATTCTGCATTGGCAAACTCGGGTCGCCATTGCTTGAATGCCTCGATATCCAGCACATCGTTGTCAACAATGTTTACATCCACATGCATGCGAATGGTGGGGTACTGTTTGCGCAGGCCGTAGCTGACAAATTTGCCGGAATCTTTAACGCGATACACAAAGTTGGAACGCCCCTGAATCATGCCCTGATTGATAAGTTTTTTGAACGGTTCTTCTTTTACGGACAAGCCCAGATCAAACAAAAACTTATTCCAGAAACGTGCGTATATCAGGTGGCCGGTAGCATGCTCAGCACCGCCAATGTACAAGTCCACATCCTGCCAGTAACTGACAGCTTCGGGTGAAAAATACTGTTCCTGATTACGCGGATCCATATAGCGGAGATAATAGCCGCTTGAGCCTGCAAACCCGGGCATGGTGTTTGTCTCCAGCGGATGTCCTTCATCGGTTTTCCAGTCTTTGGCCCGTGCCAGTGGTGGTTCACCATCTTCGGTGGGCAGGTATTTGTCAACCTCAGGCAAATTCAACGGCAACTTTTCCTCACTCAGTGTATGTGGAATGCCGTTTTTGTAATACACGGGAAATGGTTCGCCCCAGTAGCGCTGACGGCTGAAAATAGCATCACGCAGCTTGAAATTGACCTGTGCATGACCGATTTGCTTTTCTTCTAGGGCTTCTGTCACTTTCCTGATGGCATCTTTCACCTGCATGCCGTTGATGAAATCCGAATTGATGATGCTTCCTTCTTTGGAATCCTTGCTGTCTTCCCATGCAGCGGTATCTTCGGGCTTTTCCCCTTCGGGAACCACTACCTGTTTGATTGGCAGGTCAAAGTGACGGGCAAACCTGAAATCACGGCTGTCGTGGGCAGGTACCGCCATAATGGCGCCTGTACCATAGCCTGACAAAACATAGTCTGCAATCCAAATGGGCAGTTTTTCACCGCTGAGCGGATTGATTCCGTATGCGCCTGTGAACACACCACTTACCTCTTTGGCATCGGCCTGTCGTTCACGTTCGGAGCGGTTTTTGGCTTTTTCAAGGTAATCAGCTACTTCGGCTTTTTTATCCTCAGTGGTGATTTTGTCCACCAGCTCATGCTCGGGAGCCAAAACCATATAGCTTGTGCCCCATAGTGTGTCCGGGCGGGTGGTAAATACTTCTATGGTATCATCGAATCCTTCCACACCAAAATTCACCGATGCACCAATGGATTTTCCAATCCAGTTTTTCTGCATTTCTTTCAGCGAATCGCTCCAGTCCACTTTGTCAAGTCCCTGCAGGAGGCGCTCTGCATATGCCGTGATGCGAAGCGACCATTGCATCATGCGTTTGCGTTCCACAGGATGCCCACCGCGCTCGGAAAATCCGTCTTTCACCTCATCGTTGGCAAGTACGGTTCCCAGTTCGGGACACCAGTTTACCATGGTTTCAGAGAGGTAAGCCAGGCGGTAGTGCATCAGTATATCTGACTGTTCCTTATCGCTCATCTGTTGCCATGCATCGGCTGAAAATGGCTCATGAGAATCACCGGCTGCATTGATATTTTCGCTGCCACTGGTTTCAAACCGGTACATCAATTCTTCCACCGGACGTGCTTTCTGCATATCCTTGTCGTACCAGTGTTTAAATAGCTGAATGAAGGTCCACTGTGTCCATTTATAATAGTCCGGGTCGCAGGTACGCACCTCACGTGACCAGTCAAAGCTAAAACCAAGCTGGTCAAGTTGCCGGCGGTAACGCGCAATGTTTTTCTCAGTGGTTACAGCCGGGTGGGTGCCGGTTTGTATGGCGTATTGTTCTGCCGGTAATCCATAGGCATCATAACCCATGGGATGTAGCACGTTAAAGCCTTTGAGACGTTTATATCGGGAATAAATATCGGATGCAATATAACCCAGGGGATGACCAACATGCAAACCTGCACCTGAGGGGTAAGGAAACATGTCCAGTACGTAATATTTGGGTTTTGCTTTGTCTTCTTTAACTTTGTAGGTCTGGTTGTTACGCCAGTTTTCCTGCCATTTCTTCTCAATCTCTGAAAAATTGTATTCCATAATCCGGTGTCTTGGGATGCTTGTTTTGTGCCGGCGAATTTAGCAATAATTTAGCAAGCGGAAAAGTTGACAGGATTCAATACATGATAAGGTGTTTGTTTGTGACATAGGAAACTCAAGTACTGCATAAGTTTGACAGATTGCACAATATGCAGATTTTACCGTACCGGTAATTTGGTTTATATCTTTTGAAACTGTGATGTAAATTTGTTTAGGATTCAAACCAACATTCATTAACTTTGTGTTTTACAAATTTAGCAATATTTAATTGATTATGAAGGTAATGCTTTTAGGTTCAGGTGGCAGGGAACATGCCCTGGCATATAAACTAAGTCAATCAAGAATACTCGACAAATTGTATATCATGCCCGGGAATGCAGGTACAGCACAGTTTGGTAAGAATCTCAAACTTGGCCTGATGGATTTTCCCACGATTGCCCGCAAGTGTATTGAGAGAAAAATCGATATGCTGATTGTTGGTCCCGAAGCCAAACTTGTTGAAGGCATCAGAGATTATTTTGAAAAGCATCCTTCAACCAGGGGTATCATGGTTGTTGGACCGGATAAGGTGGCTGCCGGCCTGGAGGGCAGTAAGCATTATGCCAAAAAATTCATGAAGCAGTATAAAATTCCGACGGCAGCCTACATGTCTGTCAATGCATCTTCTCTCAAAAAAGGTCTGGCTTTTCTTGACAAACAGAAAGCACCATTTGTGCTTAAAGCAGATGGTCTGGCCGGAGGAAAAGGTGTGTTGATATGTGAAGACAAAAAAGAAGCGGAAGCCCGTTTGAAAGAGATGCTTGATGGGAAATTTGGCAAAGCCAGCGAAACCGTTTTGATTGAAGAGTTTTTGCGTGGCATTGAGATGTCTGTTTTTGTACTCACCGATGGAAAAAACTATCAATTGCTACCCGAGGCCAAGGATTACAAGCGTGTTGGAGAAAAAGATACCGGCCTGAATACCGGTGGTATGGGTGCAGTTTCTCCGGTTCCTTTTGCAACTGAGGAGTTGATGGAAAAAATCGAAACAAGAATCATTCAGCCCACCATAAGAGGTATCAACAGACGCAGGCTTGCGTATACAGGATTTGTGTTTTTTGGTTTGATGATCGTTGAAAATGAACCATATGTTATCGAATACAATGTAAGGATGGGTGATCCCGAGGCAGAAGTTGTTTTGCCCCGGATTAAATCTGATTTGCTTCAGCATTTGCATGCGGCCTGCACACAAAACATAAAAAATGAGAAGATACAATTTGATGAGCGTGCGGCATGCACAGTGATGCTGACTTCAGGTGGTTATCCTGAAGCATATGAAAAAGGAAAGGAAATTACCGGCCTGGATCAGGTTCATGACAGCCTGCCATTTCATGCCGGAACAGAAGAAAAAGCCGGCAGGATATATACCGCCGGTGGTCGGGTGCTGGCTTTAACATCTATGGGAGATGACATAAAATCTGCCCTCAGGCAAAGTTATGCGGCGGCCGAAAAGGTAAGGTTTGACAAAAAGTATTACCGTAAAGATATAGGTTTCGATTTGTAAAACCAATTATGAAAAACCAATTGTGGCTCAGTAAAAATCAACCCTCTGTATTGCTTCTGCTGATATTGTTCAGCGCATTGATTTGGGCGTTGCAATGGTTTTTTCCACCTGAATCATATCAGCAAATACAACATATGCCCGGATTGCTGGTGCAGCATAGCCGGGGCTTTGATTTGCCTGAATACATCAACATTGCTCTGGGGTATCCCCTGTATCTGTTCAGTTTGTTTTTGTTGTACAAAATCAACAGCCGGTTTCAGATTATCCCGCAAGCCAACTATCTGGTATCCTGGGTATATCTTTTTATTACCTGTACGGATTATCGTTTTTTGCATTTCTCACCTGACCTGATTGCTGTTAATTTGCTTCTGCTTGGATTGTATGTTTTCCTGCAAAGCCAACAAACCCGGAGGTCTTATAAAATCATGTTTTATACGGGATTTTTGCTTTTGTCTGCAGCCCTGTTCAACGCCATTGCTTTGGTGTTTATAATTTTCATTTTGTTTTCCCTGCCGGTGATTAAGGCACCGGACTGGAGAGAAACCGCGAATTTTTTGCTGGGCATAGCTAGCCTTACTGCCATAACATCCGGAGTGTTATATCTCACCGGTAATTTTGAATTGTTGTATCACATGCCTGGCTGGAAGGCAGTATTTCCCGGAGCTGGAATTCCTGACTACAAGGTTTTGCTTCAGGATTTTATTCTGGGATTGTTCCTGATCACTGCAGTGTTTTTTCTCATAACGCGCTTTGGTTTTCTGAAAATCAATGTCAGGAGATATTTCCGGGTGCTTATAATTCTTACTGTTTTTATGCTGGTTCTTTATTTTGGCAGCGGGATGATGATTATGTTCAGGTATTATCTGGCTATTCCGGTTAGCTTTATTCTTACCCATTTTCTTGTAAACACAAAGCAGCGATTTCTTGCCGGAAGTTTTCTCCTTTTTCTTGCTTTAATGATGATGGTTTCAGAAACCCTGGCAATTATTAATAATCTGAGTGCATTCAATGGATAAAATAATCATTATATAAAATCGTTCTATCAGCATGGCAAAGAATATTTATAAGCAAAAAAAACGCTGGAAGCTGCTGCTTTTCTTTATTGCTGTACTGATTGGTGCCGGGTCTCTCTTGTACACAAATCACCTGATGCAGCAGTTGTCAAAAGAAGAACGCAAGCGTGTTGAACTGTGGGCACAGGCGAACAAGGAGATACAAAAAGCCAATCCCGACCAGGATATTTCTTTTATTTTTCAGGTATTGCTTAGCAACAAAACGATTCCCGTGATGCTGGTGAATGAAAAGGACAGTATTATTTCCTACCGGAATGTTGATTCCCTGAAAATGAAAAGTCCTGAATTCCGCCAACAAATTCTGGAGGAGATGAAAAGCAATCAGGAACCCATCGAGATAGAATTACTCAATGGCAAAAGGAATTATATATACTACAAGGATTCCACCCTGTTGACCCAATTGTATTATTATCCGTTTATCCAATTGGCTATCATCAGTTTATTTGTTCTTGTCTCATATTTTGCATTCAGTACATCCCGTAAGTCCGAACAAAACCATGTGTGGCTTGGCATGTCCCGCGAAACTGCCCATCAACTTGGTACGCCCATCAGCTCTTTGATGGGATGGATTGAGGTGATGAAAATGGAAGATCCCAATAATCCGATGATACAGGAAGTTGAAAAAGATGTCAACAGGCTTGAAAAAGTGGCCGAACGATTTTCCAAAATAGGATCGGCACCTGCTTTATCAAAGATAAGCCTCCGGGATTCTTTGGAAGAATCAATCGCTTATCTGAAAACCAGGGTTTCAAATAGAATCAGATTTTCCATAGATTTTGTTGATTGTGATGATGTGAAGCCCCCTTTGAATAAAAATCTATTTGAATGGGTGATTGAAAACATTTGTAAAAATGCCATAGATGCTATGAATGGTGAAGGCAAGATAAGCATTCAAGTCAGAGAAGCTGACAATGATGTGATGATAGACATTGCTGATAATGGAAAGGGGATATCCAAATCCAAACAGAAAACAGTTTTCCAGCCCGGCTATACGACAAAAAAACGTGGTTGGGGGCTTGGATTGTCATTGTCCAGACGTATTATTGAAGATTATCACAATGGCAGGATTTTTATTAAGCAATCTGATCCCAGAAAGGGTACAGTTATCCGTATCATACTGAAAAAATCAAGCTAAAAATCCTGCAGTTTGATTCAATTCATTAAATTTGCAAATTCATATTCTTATGTGGAATGATTTTACTATGTTTGCAGTCAATTTTTTAGCAGCTGATGAGTAAACAGGATTTAACATATCAGATACAGCATTCTTCTCTGGAAAAGGGCTCGCATGAGTTTGAATTTCAGGTAGATGAGAGATTGTTTGCCCGTTTTGACAGCGAGGAACTTCTCAATCCTGATATTCATGTAGATGTTGTTTTGCACAAAGAAAATGATCGGTTAATGCTGCATATGGAGGCTGAAGGCACTGCAGAATTACAATGTGACCGGTGCCTGGATTATTTTACGCATCCGGTAAAAGCAGAGCAAAGTATCATGGTAAAATTTGACGAGGAGACAAATTATGATCTCAATGAAGATTTTGTCATCATTGACAAAGACAGCAATGCCATTGATATTGCATACCTGATATATGAAATGATAATCCTCAGCCTGCCGGTGAAACGTGTTCATCCCCCGGATGAAAACGGCAATTCCACCTGCAACCCTGAGGTCACCAAATATATAGCCGGTGAAAGTAAGCTTGGTCCGGATGAAGAAGGCGGATCAGATATGACTCCGGGCGATGATAGCTGGAAAGACGATTTAAAAGATTTAATTAATTAAATACTAAGGAAAAATGGCACATCCTAAAAGAAAACAGTCAAAAACAAGAAGAGACAAACGCAGAACCCATTATAAAGCAAAAGCCCCTACCATGGGAACTTGCCAGAATTGCGGAGCGACAGTAAAATATCATCATGTATGTCCTGAGTGCGGTCACTACCGTGGTCAGCTCGTTATTGAAAAAGATATTGATATAAGCTAGGGTACTGCATGAGGATTGGCCTCGATATAATGGGAGGCGACTATGCTCCCGAAGCATGTATTGACGGTGCTGTTCTTGCTCAAAAACAACTAAAACAGGGAGACATGCTGGTACTCTACGGACCACGCTATGTCATTCGCGAGTTGCTGAGCAGAAGAAAGGCAGACCCTGCTGATTTTGGTATTGTGCATGCCCCGGAAGTCATCAGTATGCATGACCATCCGTCCAAGGCATTTTCACGTAAAAAGAACTCCAGCATGGCGCAGGGTTTCAGAGGCCTTGTTACCGGAGAAATTGACGGGTTTGCCAGTGCAGGAAATACAGGTGCTATGTTTGTCGGGGCTATGCAGGCCGCCAAACCCATTCCCGGTATCATCCGGCCTGCCATTGCAGCATGCTTTCCCGCACTTGAAGGAAATAATAAGCTTATTCTGGATGTTGGGCTTAACCCTGACAGCAAACCTGATGTACTTTACCAGTATGCAATACTGGGAAGCATCTATTACAAGCATATTCACAAGGTTGATGCGCCCAGAGTGGGATTGCTCAATATTGGCCGTGAGGAAAGTAAAGGAAATCTGGTCAGTAAATCTGCACATGAAATGATGAAAGACAGCCATGAATTCAACTTTATTGGCAATGTGGAAGGCAACGAATTGTTCGATCACAATAAAGTTGATGTAGTGGTGACTGACGGATTTGCCGGAAATGTTGTAATAAAACAGGCGGAATCCTTTTATTCAATTGTAAAAAAGCGTAATATTGACGATGAATATTTCAACCGCTTTAATTTTGAAAATTATGGCGGAACCCCTATACTTGGGGTGGATGGAAATGTTGTTATCGGACACGGAATTAGTAATAAAAATGCCATTGCCAGCATGGTATTGCAAACTGAAAAACTGATTGAAGGCCGTTTGTCTTCACGAATTAAAGAATATTTCAATTATGAATAAGAACAGATATAATGCTGTTATCACAGGTGTTGGTGGCTATGTTCCGGATTATGTCATGACAAATCAGGAGCTCGCAAAAAAAGTGGAAACTTCTGATGAGTGGATCATGACCCGCATAGGTATCAAAGAGCGCAGAATTCTGAAAGAAGAAAACGAAGGAACCTCTTTCATGGGCGCCAGAGCTGTGAAGCAACTTCTTGAAAAAACCAATACCAATCCTGATGATGTGGATCTGGTAATCTGTGGCATCGTAACCCCTGACATGCAATTTCCGGCAACCGCAAACATCATTTCTGACAAAGCCGGTATCAATAATGCTTTTAGTTATGACCTGAATGCCGGTTGTTCCAGCTTTTTGTATGCTTTGGTGACTGCATCGAAATTTGTTGAAAGCGGGACACATAAAAAAGTTATTGTTGTCGGTGCTGATAAAATGTCATCCATTACGGATTATACAGACAGAGCTACCTGCCCGATTTTTGGTGATGGAGCTGCTGCTGTAATGCTGGAACCCACAGAAGATAAAGAGTACGGCATCATAGATTCTTTCATGCAGGTTGATGGCTCAGGCCGGAAGCATCTGCACCAGGTAGCCGGCGGCTCACAAAAACCTGCTTCCTTTGAAACGGTTCTTAATCGTGAACATTTTATCTACCAGGAGGGTCAGCCAGTTTTTAAAGCGGCCGTTTCCCGCATGGCAGATGTGTCTGTTGATATGATGAAAAAACACGATATCGCACCTGATGAGCTTGATTGGTTTGCACCACATCAGGCCAATATGCGTATCATAGAAGCAACAGCCAAACGCATGGGTATCAGCAAGGATATTGTGATGATTAATATTCAAAGATACGGCAATACAACATCGGCTACCATTCCCCTTTTGCTATGGGAGTGGGAAGATAAAATGAAAAAAGGCGATAAGCTCATCATCTCCACGTTTGGAGCAGGGTTTTCCTGGGGCGCAGCTTATGTTCGCTGGGGCTACGGAAAATGAGAGACAAGACTTTTGTAAACAAAGAACCGGAAATGATCATTTCCGGTTTTTTTGTGGTGATTCGATAAGCATGAGCCCTAAGATGAAGCAGAAGCGTTCGATTCCATTCTGTTGAGACAGGTGTTTTCAGCCGGTGGGTGCAAGCTGTTTACAGGCGTAGGCAAGAAGTGACTGCCGGTGGAAAAGAACCAAAACAAAACTGCCCCGCAAATACGAGGCAGCTTCATCAAGATATTTCAGAATAATGCACTGGTTTAATCGTTATCATCCTTGTCTTCAGGTTGACTGGCATCAGGATTTGAAATGGAATCGCGCATGCTGGTATCAGCCTGTATATTTTTCATTTTGTAATAGTCCATAATTCCCAGATTCCCACTGCGGAATGCTTCGGCCATGGCTTTGGGTACTTCAGCCTCGGCCTCAATAACGCGGGCCCGTTTCTCCTGAGTAAGTGCTCTCATTTCCTGTTCTTTGGCAAATCCCATGGCACGGCGTTCTTCGGCTTTGGCCTGGGCCACTTTCAGGTCAGCTTCTGCCTGATCAATCTGCAGTCCTGCACCAATGTTTTTACCGATATCAATGTCTGCAATATCAATGGAAAGAATTTCAAATGCAGTACCTGCATCCAGACCTTTTTTCAATACTACACGTGATATGCTGTCAGGATTTTCAAGTACAGCTTTGTGTGTTGTTGATGAACCTATGGAAGATACAATACCTTCACCCACACGGGCAAGTACGGTTTCTTCACCGGCACCTCCGACAAGTTGTTTGATGTTGGCACGTACAGTGACCCTTGCTTTGGCAATTACCTGAATGCCGTCAAGTGCTACAGCGGCAACCGGAGGTGTATTAATCACCCTTGGGTTTACTGACATCTGTACAGCTTCAAAGACATCACGGCCGGCAAGGTCGATGGCTGTTGCCATTTTAAGCGACAGGTCAATATTTGCCTTGGCTGCAGATACAAGGGCATGCACAACCTTTTCCACATGTCCTCCTGCCAGATAGTGGGCTTCAAGATCATTCCGCCCAAGAATTATTCCAGCTTTTGTTCCTTCAATCATTGCTCTGACAATAACAGCCGGCGGAACTTTTCTCCAGCGCATAAAAATCAGTTGCAATAAGGAAATTCTGACTCCGGAAACCAGAGCCTGAAACCATAGTCCAAGCGGAATAAAATACAAAAACAGCCATAAAAAGACAATGGCTCCGCCAATAATTAACACATAACCTAGTGTATCCATAATATTTATTCTTTAATTTTCACGAAAACTTTATTGCTTGCAACATCTGTGATAATGAGTTCTGTACCCGGGTCTATCAGACCACTGTGAGATTCTGCCTCAATTTCAATATCATTGACTATGACCTTGCCCGAGGGGCCAAGCCTGGTGATGGCTTTTGCCATGTCACCGGGTTTGATGCTGTCTTTCTCATAGTATTCCATTCTGGAATCTACTGACTCATTCAGGGATATTTTTTTCCAGGTATTTGATTTCAGAAAAAAGACAATGGAAATGATGAGGAGAAAAAGCGAGCTGCCCAGTGCCCATATACCTGCACTTGTTCCAAGTGAATCAAAGGCAATGTATATGCCTGCAGCGACAAGGATGACACCTCCGATGCCGGCGACAGTAGTGCCTGGTATAACGAGCAACTCCAGCCATATCAGAATAAGGCCGAGAATGATTAAAAATATGACTGCTCCGACTCCCATTATTGTATAACTACTGTTAATCCCTTTTCAATCAGATTGTCTTTCATTGGCTTTAGTTCTGAAAACTTGCCTGACTTGATGTCACAACGACCCTTGTAATGTGTAATATAGGCACATTGCTCAGCCTGGGTTACGTCATGGTTACAGACATTAACAAGGCATTCAATGACATATTCAAACGAATTGAAATCATCATTGTGCAAAACCATAAACCGGTTTTTGTCAGCTTTTTGGTTTTCAGAACCCGATAAATCCGGATTTTGTTTTGTCTTTTTTACCATATGCACAAATTTAATAATTTTTCAGAATAAGTAATGCATCTCTTGTTGTGATTTTCAAATTATTACGATATGCCACCATAAAAGCATCCGGAATTTCCCGTATTACCTGCCTGCGTAATATATGTCTGGCCCCGGCATAAGAATCAAAACCACTGAGCTGATAATGGTAATACCTGCCTTTACGGAAGCGTATGATCTGATGCGGTGCAAATTTTTGCTGCCATTCCAGCATTATTTCTGCATCAGGTCTGCCCCTGAAAACTCCCAGCTGAATCCGGAATTCAGGTTTTACTCCTGCTGTGTCAGTGGGTTCATTCATGCTGATTTCTGTAATGCCCTGCAAAGGCTCATGTCTGTTTGCCTGATTTTGTCCCTCTGCCATCTGATCATAATCATCACTGCTGAAATGTGTAATGAAAGCATCCGGGATGTCACGTTTTACCTGCTGCAGTGGTGTGGCGGCCTGATCACGACTGTCATACCTTCCGTGAAAATAGCGGTAATATCCTGCATCTGTGCGATTGTAAAAATCTGTGCTGATGCCTTTGACATCAGGGACCTGCAAAACCTTACTGTAAACACCGATTTGTATGGAATAAAAATCACCATTGGCATTAGCTATGGCATCTGCAAGTACCGGTTCCCGCACATCCCCGGCTTCTTCTGTTGTGTTTTCTTCCTGCATATCTTTTTCATCATTATCAGCGAGAATGTCTGTATCTTCGGTCAGAATGCTGAATTCTGCAGGCAGATTTTGTTCGTATGCCTGATATTGCCGGGCCTGAAAAAGATTCAGCCGTTTTCCATCAAGATAAGCAACGGCAAATGCATCTCCAAACCCCAGATTTTTGACTTTGGGTAAGGCTCTCTCCCATGAATTCCGGTTATAAAACTTTCCGGCCAGATAGCGGTACATATTTCTTCCGCTAATCTTTTCATCCACCACAGGTTTCATGCTGCGAAATGTGTTTCCCTGAAGGGGTTCGGCCAGTGCTGCAAATTGAATGCGATAATAAAACTCTCTTTCGCTGTTCGTATCTGCAGCCATATTGTAACCTGTATCATTTTCGATGGTTTCTTCCTCTTTCCTTTCATTTGTTCCACTATTCTGATTTCTATCCTCAGCATTGTCCGTGAGAATATCTTCAGCAATGATCTCACCATTTTCTTCCGCCTCGCTCTCGTCTTTTTCTCTGTCTGAATCAGTATTGTCATCTTCAGGCGCTGTGTTTTCTGTCTGCTGCGTTTCTTTTGGATCCTGCTTTTTATGATTTTCTTGCTGTTCACTCAGCAAATCCGGCTCCGGCACGGGCAATGGCCGGTAATATCTGACAGCTTCTTCAAGCAGGGATTTGTCATTTGGCTGCTGGCTGCTTTTAATCCGTAAGTGATACAGGTTATTGGCTTCTGACAAAAGTCCGGTTGCCAGGTTGATATTGTCAAGTCGTTGAGACTCGCTCAGATTATTGTTGTTTGCAGTTTCTGTACGAATATTTAGAGCAAGATTTTGTAAACTGTCAATGATCTGTTCTGATATTTTTTCAATGGGTGTGGTTGCTGCCGGAGCCAGTTCCTGATGTATGCTGCCGTAAAGGCGTTCTTCTTCAAATTCTGCTTTGCGTAAATCCAGTTTGTGCTTATTGATGCGATTTCTGAAGCGTTCTGTGCGTGGTTGTTTTCTTTTTTCAGACCAGTCCTTATCCTCAATCTTGTCAATTTGACTTTCTGCAGATGCAATTTTATCTTTAGTTTTGTTTTTATCTTTTCTTATGCTTTCGGCAATGTTTTGTTGTGCCTGCGTAAGCGGGAGCTTGTCTGCTTCTGCTTCATCCCAGGTGCTCAGTGCCTCCATCTGTGTATTGTCCATGATTTCCACATACCCGCCATTGATGATTTTGGACTGTATGTCGTACCACTCTGCCGGCAGTGCCTCACGTGGGTTCTCTCTGGCAGCGTTGATGAGTTCTTCCTGCTTGCTTATGACAGCAAGTTTTTTCTCATAATTCCCGGCTTTTTTGGCAAGCTGGATTTTTCTTTTGGCCGGGTTAGAAGCCAGTGTTTCGGAAGCCGTTGAAGTTTCCGGCATTTCCGGAATCTCTGCATCATCAGTTTTTCCTGTTTCAACCAAAAATTCGAGCAGTTCCCTGTTATCTTTCATACGCTCAATCATCCTGGTTTCTTCCATATCTATCAGCTCAAGAAGTGATGATTCCATTTGATACTCAATTTTGCTTTTTTCCTGTTTAAGTGCGGATTTTTGCGATGGAATGTTGCTGCTCTTGATTTTTTCTGTCAGATTCTCTCCGGCTTCCGACAGGCTGTCGGTTTTGTTGAGGTAATGCTCTTCTAAAGAGACAGAGAAGGCTCCTCCTGCGGTTTGTTTTTTGGTCCCGGATTCCGGAAGATCAGTGATGCTTTCAATATGTTTGTCCTGATATTCTTTGTATTCCAATGCTGTGGGGATGTCCGGCGGTGTGAAATCGGCTATTTCTGTACCGGTCTTTTCCCGCGACAGATTATTAAGTACATCAATGGCTTTTTGGGCTTTTTGTGTTGCTTTTTCGTAAAACACCATTTTCCTTACCGGGTTTTTGTTGTTTTGTCCGGCCAGTGCAAATCCTTCAGCTTCTTCCAATAGATTTTCGGCATTCTGCAGGGTACTTTCATCCCCGGCATCAAAGAGTTCACTGCTGCTGGTTGTCCTGAATGCCCCGGACAACTGATCCAGATAATCTTTACGGATGCTGATGATGGATTCTGCCGTTTCAAGCAGGTTTTTACGGTTTTCAGGCAGAACCACATCCCTGGTTTGCATCTTTGAGCGCAGGTTTTCTGCCTCATTCTGAATGCCCTCAGGTTGATAAACCCGGGAAAGCTCCTCCCTGATTTCAATGATTGTGTTTTCTTCCTGTTTTTCTACTCCGGAGGGTATATTGTTCTTATCATCATCATCCTCTTCTTCTTCTTCACCGGAGCCTGGGGTTGCCTGCTTATCCTTTTCTCTATTTTCCGCCAGGCTTTCACGCTTTTCCTGTAGTGATACCAGTTCCTGATGTAAATCTTCCAGTTTGCCGGCTTTGTCAAGCATGTCTTTATTCAATTCGGCAATTTTTTCATCATCACTACTTGCATTGATTTGCCTTTTCAGTTGTTTAATGTCCGTTTGTGTGTTTTTGAATTCTGCTATCTTGTCTGACAATTCCTGATCACTGGCCGTATCAGTAATGGTGAAATTGTGAAGCCCCTGATTGGCCTGTTCCAGTTTTCCCGAGACATATACATGATAGTCTTTGTCTTTATACCATGGTGTGATTCTGTATCTGTCATTTACCAGTTTTTGTGCCTGGTTGCGTTTGCCTGAAAGTTGTGTGATGCGCTCTTTTCTTTGTTCGAAAGAAATTCTACTGAATTCCCGTTCATTGATATGTACACTGTCTGTCTGCTGATTTTCCAGGTTTGCAAATACGTCCTCAGCCGCTGCAATGGTGGTTTCAATATCACGTAATTTCAGGCTGTCAATATGCAATTGATATGACAGGTCAATGTATTTTTTTTGAAGTTTGGTTTGGGCTCTTCTCAATGAATCATTGATTGCAAAATCCTTTTCTGTGAATGAATTTTTGATATCTGCTTTTTCCTTGTTGGCCCGAAGCTCTTCTTTTATATCATGATACTGTTTTTCCACCGCCTCGAGGTTGTTTTCTTTTTCTTTCTTTTGCCTGTTGAGTTTTGCCAGCATGTCATAATTCTGATTTGATTTTATGATGCCTTGATTTTGTTGGTGAATATCCTTCAGACCGGAGATTACACTTCCTGAAGGGAGTCTGTTTTCAGGGAGATTCATGCTTCGGTAGGTTTCTTTCATTTCGTTGATATCTGACTTGAATGCATTGAGATTTCGTTTGAAATCAGCGTGAATATCCACAAGAGAAAGCAGGCGTGTTGTATCACTGTCTGCCTGAGCTTCCAGGATGATATGTTTGATACGCATGAGATCTGAGCGGAGGTTATGATGCATTTCTGTCATGCTTGTAAAATCCTCTTCGATTGTTTGTTTTAGATTCTCATATGCCAGGAACTCACTGTCATCTGTCTGTTCTGCATTCTGCTGTTGTTCTGTATTGTTTTCTTGTTCAGTATTGTCAACGGTTTTTTCCTCCCTTTTTTTCATGTCTTCAGCGAGCAGATTTACATCAAGCCTTGAAATGCTTTTCAATTGTCTCAGATTTTCAACTTCTTGTTTTACCGGATCTTTTTGAATCCTGATGTAATAAACATTCACCCTTGGGCTTTCTGAATCCCGATTGGATGCGAAAACCGCATTGTCGTTGAGGGAATCTCTGACATAGAGAATATCGTCCAGTGGGCTGTTGATCGGAAAATCCATGTTTCTGGGTATGCCCCATTTCCCGGTAGATTCGTTGTAATTGCTGACAAAGAGGTCGTATCCACCCATGCTGTTATGTCCCTTGGAGCTGAAATAAAGTTGTTTTCCATCCGGAGACAGAAAGGGGTAAGCATCATCCTCATTGGTATTCACCGGATGCTCCAGTTTATAGGCTTCACCCCAGGATCCGTCTGCTTGTCTGTCTGCAAAATAGATGTCTTTCCCCGTGTTTCCCCGGTTGCCATAGCTGCTGAACATGAGTTTGTTGTTGGTTTCCGAGATAAAAACTATGGGGTTTTGTTCATGCTTTTTATCATAGCGCGTTTGCAGGGATTCAACTTTTTTCACAAATTTTCCGCCAATACCATCCACCTTGTATGAGTAATAGAAGTCATTTAGCCGGAGGCTTTTTTTGTTGACAATGTCAGGATTGTAGGCATATTCTATGAGTTTCTTACCGTTGCGGGCCATGAGAATCTGCCGGTTTACCGGAAATTTATCTCTCTCCTTTCGGGGAAGGTCTTTCGGAGTGAAATTATTGTAATGATATAAGGCTTTATCAAAGAGATACTGCAGATGATAAGCCAAACCCAGAAAATAATCTATTTCAGGAATGTTGTTTTGCTCTTTTGCAATATTCAGGTATTCAATGGCTTTGTCAATATCCTGGTTCAGCTTTATCTTGCATGCGGCATATTTGTAACGAAAATATGCTTCATCCGCATGCAGGCTTACGAGTTGAGAATAGATGCCTGCAGCTTCCTTGTAATTTTCTTTGTTCATGTGCGTTTCCGCAGTTTCCAAAAGGCTTTGTTCCTCCTCATCCAAATCTACTGTCTGGGCAATAACGGGCATGAGAGATAAGCATGCCATGAGCAAACTTATCCCGCAGACAATTGTTATTTTTCGCAGATAATTCAAATGAATTTATTATCTTTAAGATTCTTTATAAAAATAACATTTTTTCACTGTAGTAAAAAGCCTGATTTTACATACCTTCGTTTTGGTGTATAATTGAGGCATAAGAAGTAAAAAAATTTACGGCAAAAATTACGAAATTATGACAAAAAAAACACTTGCACCCGGAGATAAAGCGCCTGATTTTACCGGAATCGATCAGAATAACAACAAAATTTCCCTGTCAGATTACAGAGGAAAAAAGCTTATATTGTACTTTTACCCAAAGGATAACACTCCGGGCTGTACATCGGAAGCCTGTGATATGCGTGACAATTATGACATGTGGCTAAATAAGGGCTATGCTGTTGTAGGTGTAAGCAAGGATTCGCTTGCTTCACATAAGAAATTTGCAGACAAATACAATTTGCCCTTCCCCCTAATTGCCGATGAAGATAAAAACATCATCAAAGATTATGGCGTATGGGGTGAAAAAAACATGTTTGGAAAGAAAACAGAAGGCACGAAAAGGACTACCTTTGTGATTGATGAAAATGGAATCATACAAGAAGTTTTCACCAAAGTAAAATCAAAAGATCACACGAATCAGATACTGGAAAAATTAAACAAATAATCATTATGGCAGATAAAGAAAAAAAACAACAAGACATTAAAGCTGAAAAACTAAAAGCCATGCAACTGGCAGTTGGCAAAATTGAAAAAGACTTTGGCAAAGGCTCCATTATGAAGCTGGGCGATAAAGTTGTTGCAGATGTTCCTGTAATTTCTTCCGGTTCTATTGCCCTGGACCACGCCCTGGGTATCGGGGGATATCCTCGTGGACGGGTAGTAGAAATATACGGCCCTGAATCATCGGGAAAAACGACCCTGGCCATTCACGCCATTGCTGAAGCGCAAAAAAAAGGAGGCATTGCCGCCATTGTTGATGCCGAGCATGCCTTTGACAGATTTTATGCTGAAAAATTGGGTGTTGATGTGGAAAATCTTTTCATATCACAACCTGACAATGGCGAACAGGCCCTTGAAATTGCCGATAACCTGATTCGCTCCGGAGCCATAGATATCATTGTAATTGACTCCGTTGCAGCCCTCACACCCAAAGCCGAGATTGAAGGCGAAATGGGTGATTCCAAAATGGGTCTTCAGGCCCGTTTGATGTCGCAGGCATTGCGTAAACTTACCGCCAACATCAACCGCACCCAGACTACCTGTATTTTTATCAATCAGTTGAGGGAAAAAATTGGTGTGATGTTTGGTAATCCCGAAACCACAACCGGTGGTAATGCCCTGAAATTTTATTCCACAATTCGGGTGGACATCCGTAAAGCCGGGCAGTTAAAAGATACTACCGATGCCACCGGGAACCGCACGAAAGTAAAAATTGTAAAAAACAAACTTGCTCCGCCATTCCGCAAAGCCGAATTTGATATCATGTTTGGTGAAGGTATCTCCAAAATCGGTGAAATCATTGATCTCGGGGTGGATTTTGATATCCTGAAAAAAAGTGGCAGCTGGTTTTCCTATGGAGATACCCGACTGGGACAAGGCCGGGATGCCGTAAAGTTATTGCTACAGGACAACCCGGAAATGAGCGAGGAAATTGAAGAGAAAATCCGCCAAAAGCTTAAAGAAAAAAACAAATAAATCCGTGAGGGCGCAACGGGCAGATTTCCCGCTGTGCCCTTTTAATACTAATGTATGATGATGACAAAACGATTTCTCCCCGGCTTCCTGATGTTTTTGCTTGGCCTGTTTTTAATTGCCGGGTGTAAGCAGGACAAACAAAATGAAGGAGAAGAAAGTGATGAGCTGAAAACTCAGGAGCAGACCGATTCACTTACCGATAGTGTGGATATTGCTACTATCTCTGAAAAAATCAGGGAAAATCCCAGAAATGCACAGCTATTTGTGAAACGCGCTGAATTGCACGCTGATGAGAGCAATTACAAGGAAGCTATTAATGATTTGGAAATATCTCTGAAACTGGATTCCGTGAATAAAAACACCTATTATTCGCTGATTGATTATCATATGCAGCTCGGACAATCCGGGAAGGCCAGGAAAGCTGCCGAAAAATGCCTGGAAATTCATCCCAGGGACAAAGAAAGTATGCTCCGGCTTGCTCAGATTTACTATTATGTGAAAGATTACAATAAAGCCCTTTCTTACATCAAAACAATCAAGGAATTTAATTTGCAGGATGCAGATACTTATTTTATTCAGGGCCTGATATACCGTGAAGCAGGGAAACCAGAGCTTGCCATATCTGCATTCCAGCGGGCAATTGAGTTTGATGAGGATTATATTGCGGCATACAACATGCTGGGGCAGCTTTTGGCTGAGTCCAAAGATCCGCTTGCTCAGGAATATTATCTGGCAGGCCTGAGAAGAGCTCCGGACAATTCTGAGTTGCATTATAATCTTGGATTTTATTACCAGCAGAGCCAGGCCATCGACAGTGCTTTACATCATTACAATTACATCATTGATGAGATAGATTTCCAGCATTATGGCGCCCATTATAATAAGGGTTTTATTGCACTGGTGTACCAGGATGATTATGAAACGGCAGCGGATGAGTTCAGTCAGGCGCTGAGCATTGACAGCACTGCCCATAAGGCGTATTACAACCGTGGTTATGCACATGAACTGATGGGTGAATTTGAGAAAGCCCGGCAGGATTACAATAAGGCACTGGATCTTAATGAAAATTATGAGCTTGCCATACAGGGACTGAACTCACTGGATCAGAAAATGCAGTAATGAAACCTGAAAATGACCGATAAGGCCTCCATAGTAAAAAAGTTAAAAACGCAGGGTTTTTTCTGGAGTTACACCATCGAAAATCCCGATGCTGTGCCTGATGAAATCCTTATTGAGGAGGTTTTGAGGTATGGCGATGTTGAAGATATTCAATGGGCTTTTGCTTTTTATGGACGCAGTGAGGTTTTTAAGATATGGAAGAAACACCTTATCCCGGATGATAGAATTTACCGGCATAATTATTATTTGAGCAGGGTGTTTTTTGACATAAATGAACCTCATGAGTTTTTAAAAAAGAATGCCAGAATTTTTAGTAGATATGAAAGAATTAGATTATCTGATACCGGAAACAAAGGACGTATTAATTAATCTTTCAAAGCTGGACCTTATTACGGATTATACCTTTGTGGGCGGCTCTGCTTTGGCTGTTTTGCTGCAACATCGTTTAAGTGAAGATTTAGACTTCTTTACATGGAAAGCTGATCTGAGCCCAATTCAAATTACTGAGACATTAAAGAAATCTTCGTTTACAAACATTACCCCTGTTGAGCTATCAAACACGCAGGCAGATTTCATTATTGATAATGTAAAAGTAAGTTTTTTTGCAAATGACTGGGATATATTGAAATCACGTAAAAGGCTCATTAATAATTTACACATTGCATCGCTGGAAACACTCGTTGTTATGAAAATAAATACCTTGTTTATGAGGGCAAGGTATCGTGATTATTATGATCTTTATATTTTGCATAAAAACGTTTTTAGCCTTGAGAAAATGTATGAGCTTGCAAAATCAGTACACCTCAATATGAATCGAATTCTTTTTCAAAAAGCATTGACGTTTACACGTGATATTTATGATGAAGATATTTCTAAATTAAAGTTATCGGAGAAAATAGATATAAGGGGCATTGAAGATCATTTTGTTAATTCATTTAAAGTGTGGAATGAAGAAATATCAAATAAAGAATGAATAATGATATGTTTCACCCTGCAGCCCACCGCAGGCGGCTAGCCGGGCGCATGAAATGCCCGCTGCTTGTGCGGAGAAAAGAGCGACCAGCGGCTTTGCCCGGCGCAACAAGGTGGAGCCGGGAAGCTCCTTTTTCCCGCCAACAAGCTGAGGCAGAGCATGCGGACGCTAATAACCGCCAGCCTGCCCACCATATAAAATATAACACCGGCTGGCAGGGAGGTGGAAATGCTGCCCAAAACCAAAAAATAAACAAAATAAAAAATAAACGTGTATATCAACTAAAATTCAGCGTATTATGAAAAAAAGTCTGACAATAATCAGTGTGCTGGCTCTGGCCTTTTTTGTTGGCTGTATGCCGGAAAGTCAAGAGGAAAGCAGTGCGGAAAGCATTGACAACAGCCTTACACAGGAAGAAAAAGATGGAGGGATTCTTACACCAGAAGTCCTGTGGAAATTTAATCGTATCGGTGCAGCGCATTTGTCTCCCGACGGTACTGAAGTGCTATATACCATGACAAGGTATTCGGTGGAAAAAAATACCGGACGTACGCACATTTATAAAGTGCCGGTTGAGGGTGGAGATCCTGTTCAGCTCACCTCAGGCGAGGCATCCTGTCATACGCCCGAATGGCTGAACGGTGGCAAGCAAATTGCTTATATGAGCGCAGATGATACAGGCACACAACTGTGGAGCATGGATGCTGACGGTGAAAATGCCAAAAAACGGACAGAGATTGAAGGCGGCGTGAATTATGTGGATGTGGCGCCCGGCGGTGAGAAAATACTGTTTTGCCAGGATGTTAAAATGAATGAACTGGCTGAAGACAAATATCCCAACCTGCCTGAAGCCAATGTGCACATCGCTACCGACCTGATGTATCGCCACTGGGATCACTGGGATGATGGTACGCGCTCACACATTTTTGTGGCACCCTTTGGTGATGAGCTGATCACAGAAGGGAAAGACATCATGGAAGATGAAAACTATGATGCGCCGCTGAGTCCGTATTTTGATTATTCGGAGATTGCCTGGAGCCCCGATGCAAAGCACATTGCCTATACCTGCAAAAAGATGAACGGTGTGGATTACAGTGTAAGCACGGATTCGGATATTTATTTGTACACCTGTGAAAGTGGTGAAACTGAAAACATCAGCGCACCCAATCCCGGCTACGATAAGCATCCCGTGTTTTCACATGACGGCAGCAAACTGGCCTGGGAGCAGATGAAAAAGCCTCGCTATGAGTCAGACCGCACACGGCTGGTTGTATATGATATGACAAATGGTGAGCTGACCAATTATACAGAGGATTTTGATCAGAACGTTTCTTCCATCAACTGGTCTGATGATGATGAAACGATATATTTTATTTCCGGCATTGAAGCCACGTATCAGATTTACAAAATCAGGCTTGCCAATGGTATGATTACTCAGTTAACAGAGGGCAGACACAACTACGGTGGTCTGGATGTGCAGGGAGAAACGCTGCTTGCCGGCAAAACAGCTATGGATATGGCCAAAGAGCTGTATGCTCTTACAGATGAAGGCAAAGCCACTCAACTGACAAACGTAAATGCACACATTTACGATGCTATTGACATGGGAGAGGTGCGTAAAGAATGGGTGGAAACCACCGATGGTAAGGAAATGCTGGTATGGGAATACCTGCCGCCAAATTTCGACCCCAACAAAGAATACCCTGCAATATTGTATTGTCAGGGCGGACCACAGAGTGCTGTGTCGCAGTTTTTCTCTTACCGATGGAATTTTGCCATCATGGCAGCCAACGGCTATGTTGTGATTGCTCCCAACCGGCGCGGTTTACCTTCATTTGGCAGCCAGTGGAACGAGCAGATTTCCGGTGATTATCCCGGACAGAACATCAAGGATTACCTCTCAGCCACCGATGCTTTCAAAAGCAAAGCATACATTGATGAAGAAAACATTGGTGCCGTGGGCGCATCTTATGGCGGGTATTCTGTGTATTACCTTGCCGGACATCACGAGGGACGTTTTTCTGCTTTTATTTCCCATTGCGGGATGTTTAACCTGGAAAGCATGTACAACTCCACGGAAGAATACTGGTTTGTAAACAAAGACTTTGGCGGTGCCTATTGGGAAGAGGACAATAAAGTTGCCCAACGGACCTATGCGAACTCACCGCATAAATTTGTGGACAAATGGGATACCCCGATCATGATGATAACGGGTGAATATGATTTCCGCATTCCCTATACCGAAAGCCTGCAGGCATTTAATGCGGCACAATTACACGATGTACCCAGCAAGTTGCTGGTGTTTCCGGAAGAGTCTCATTTTGTGCTACAGCCTCAAAATGCCGTTCTCTGGCAGCACGAATTTAAAGGCTGGCTGGATAAATGGCTGAAAAATTAAATTTTTACAAGTTTGAGCAAAACAAAAAGCCGCCCGGATGAGGCGGTTTTTTGTTTTGTTATGGTATTGTGTGTGAATCCTATTCTACAATCACATTCACACTGCTGATTACCACATCATTTTCTAAGTAGTAATTAAGTTTATTAGGTTTAATAAAATGTGACGTTTTTTAGAGGGCTATAC